>CAZKSD010000042.1:0-14046 GCA_964555315.1 uncultured Dechloromonas sp. | reverse complement strand
CAAGGCGCGCGGGCGAAATCATATCAGCCAGTTCCGCGATTGTGGCCTGTTGCAGTAGAAAATATCGGATCGGCAGTCCATTGCTGGCCAGCGTGAGATCGACCAGCCACTTCTGCATGGCCTCGACTATCGACTTCAAGGCCAGCTTTCCCTTGCTCTCCCTGATGACCTTCTCCAGGTCGACGGCAAGGGCGATCGGGTCGAGTTCGCCTTTCGCGGCGAGACGCTGCGTCAGAATGTCGAGCCAGCCACCCTCTTGCGCAGTCGCCAGTTCGATTGCCAGGCTTGGCGAGCCGCCAGCCAGGGCGAGCCAGCGCGCAGGCTGGGTGATCCCCTCCGCTGCCAATGCCGCTTCCGCGACAGCGGCCCGCGGGACGCCGACGGGAATCAACTGGCAGCGGCTGCGGATCGTCGGCAGCAAGCGCAATGGTTCATTTGAAACCATTAAAAACAATGTACCTGGCGCCGGTTCCTCAAGTATCTTGAGAAGTGCGTTGGCGGTATTCCGGTTCATTGCGTCGGCGGGATTGACGACGATGATCTTCAAGCCGGCACGATGCGTCCCGACGTTGAAGAAATCTTCGAGGGCGCGCACCTGATCGATGATTATTTGCTGACTGGCTCTCTTCTTGCCCTCTTCCGCGTCCGCTTCCTCGACCAGCGCCTGCGGCCGCAGAAGGCGGAAATCCGGGTGGTTTTCCTGGTCGAACCAGTTGCACGCGAGGCATTTGCCGCAGAAATGCCCGCCATTCAACGGTTGTTCGCAGAGCAGGCTCTTCGCGAAGGCCTGGGCCAGCGCAAATTTCCCCAAGCCGCGCTGGCCGACAAGGAGCAGTGCGTGCGGCAATCTTTCGCGCTGCGCCTGAAGGCTGACCCAAGTTCCGGAATGGAGAGCAATTACATTCATAAATATATACTTGCGACAATTTCCTCAAGTGATGTGCGAATTGTTTCAATGCTGCCCTGGGCGTCGATCACATGAATTCGCCCGGGAGACGAGTGCCAACGCTCAAGGTAAGCCTGGCGTACCCGTTCGTGAAAGTCGGCGCGTTCCTGCTCGAAGCGGTCGAGGACACGGCTCGCCAAGGCGATGCGCTCGCGCGCGACATCCAGCGGCAGATCGAACAGAAGCGTCAGATCGGGCTGCAGGTGACCATGAACCCATTGTTCGAGTTGCTGCAATTTGTGGCGTTCGAGGCCGCGCCCTCCTCCCTGGTAGGCATAGGTGGCGTCGCTGAAACGGTCGCAGATCACCCACTCACCCCTGGCGAGCGCCGGCTCGATCAGCTCGGCGAGATGTTCGCGTCGCGCCGCGAACATCAGCAGGGTTTCCGTTTCCAGGTGCATCGACTTGTGCAGCAGCAATTCCCGCAGATTTTCGCCCAGTTCGGTGCCGCCCGGCTCGCGCGTGACATGGACGGCCAGTCCCCTTTGCCGCAGCAGTTCCGCCAGCCACCCGACATGGCTGCTCTTGCCGGCGCCGTCGATACCCTCGAAGGTGATGAACTTTCCTCTCACTTGTCGCCTTTCTGGTATTTTCCGACGGCCTTGTTGTGTTCATCCAGCGTTCTTGAAAATTGGCTGCCGCCATCGCCGCGGGCAACAAAATACAGTGCGTCGCTGTCCGCCGGGTGGAGCGCCGCGTGGATTGCCGCTGCGCCGGGCATGGCGATCGGCGACGGCGGCAACCCGCTGCGGGTGTAGGTATTGTAGGGCGTGTCGGCCTGCAGGTCGCGCTTGCGCAGATTGCCGTCGAACTTCTCGCCCATTCCGTAGATCACGGTCGGATCGGTCTGCAGCAGCATGCCCTTGCGCAGGCGATTGACGAAGACCGCCGCCACCAGCGCGCGGTCGTCGGCACGGCCCGTTTCCTTTTCGACAATCGAGGCCATGATCAGGGCCTCATGGGGATTCCTGTAAGGCAGCCCCGGATCGCGCTCGTTCCAGGCGCCCTCGAGCTTCCTGCGCATTGCCCGGTGGGCGCGTGCGAACAGTTCGAGGTCGCTCGACTGCTTGTCGAAAAGGTAGGTGTCGGGAAACAGCCAGCCGTCGATCCGGCCGCCTTCGATGCCGAGCCGCGCGGCAATTTCCGCCTCCGCGAGGTCGCGCGTCTCATGCTTGAGATCCGGGTGCTGGTCGAGGCGGGCCCGCCACTGGGCGAAAGTCCAGCCTTCGACCAGTGTCGACTCGCCCTGGGTCATGTTGCCCCGGGCCAGCTTGGCCAGCAATTGTTCGGGCGTAACGCCCGTGTTTACGGCATAGCTGCCGGCCTTGATGGCGGTGGTGACGCCGCGCCAGCGGGCGAGAAGCGCCAACAGGCCGGGATTGATGTCCACTCCGGCTTCCCGCATCTGGCTGGCGGCGGAACGCAAGCTGCTGCCGGAGACAATCCGGAATTCTGTGCTTCGGTCCCGCAACTCGATCGGTGCGTTCGCCCACCAAGCGGCTGCCGCGACCACGGCCGCGAGCGAAATGCCCAGGAACAGGAGGAACTTGAGGAATAAACGCACGGGAACTCGCGGACTGCAACCGGGTCATGCCCAGGAGAAACGAGCACAATCGAACGAGCGATATAATAGCGCAAACCCCGACAGGAGCCTTCATGAACCCGAACTGGCGCAGTTTTCTGGAATCCGCCGAGGCCGTCTTCGCCAGCGGATCCGACGAGATTCTCAACTTCGGCGATGCCGCCAGCGACCTTGAGGCAGCACGCAATCAGACCATACTGGTACCGCTCACCCACCTTGGCCTTATCGAGGCTTCCGGCGACGATGCCAAGGCGTTCCTGCATAACCAGTTTACCAGCGACATCAACCATCTTGGCGTCGATCAGGTGCAGCATTCCGCATGGTGCACCGCCAAGGGACGCATGCAGGCCAGCTTTGTCGTCTGGCGCGAGGCGGATGCCTTCCGGCTGATCGTGTCGGGTGATCTTGAAGCCGCTTCGTTGAAGCGCCTGCAGATGTTCGTGCTGCGCTCCAGGGTCAGGCTGCAGGCGCTGACCGAAAGCCGCCTGTTGCTTGGCCTTGGCGGCCGGCAGGCCGGTGCGGCGCTTGCCGATGCCGGCCTGCCCTGCCCGCCGGCGCCGATGACCGCGGCGGCCAGCACGCAAGCCAGCGTGATCGGGCTGGAAGCCGACAGATACATCGTTGCGGTCGACCAGCACGCGGTGGCCGATCTGTGGAGCAGGCTTGCCTTGAAGGCGCGTCCCGCCGGATTGCCGGCCTGGCGGTGGCTCGACGTTCAGGCCGGCTTCCCGCTGGTGACGGCCGCGACGAAAGAGGAGTTCGTCCCGCAGATGGCCGATTTCGAGAAGCTCGGAGGCATCAGTTTCCACAAGGGCTGCTACCCCGGACAGGAGATCGTCGCCCGCACCCAGTACCTCGGGAAGGTCAAGCGCCACCTGTACCGCGTCCGGAGCGATCAGCCGCTCGCGGCCGGTACCGATCTCCATTCGCCGGACAGCCCGGACCAGGCCTGCGGCAAGGTCGTCAGCGGCGCGCCCTCGCCCGCCGGCGGCTACGAGGCGCTGGCGGTGGTGCAGTCCAATTTTGCCGGCAACCTGCACCTCGGATCGCGCGACGGTCCGAAAATCGAGGCGGTTGCGGTCAACCCCTGAAAACAGGCAAAAATGTGCCTGATCGTGATCGGCTGGCGGGTTCATCCGGACTACCCGCTGGTCGTCGCCGCCAATCGTGACGAATTTTATGCGCGCCCGACCGCCCGTGCCGACTTCTGGGCCGATGCGCCCGAGGTCATTGCCGGCCGTGACCTCGAGGCCGGCGGCACCTGGCTCGGCATCACGCGCGGCGGGCGCTTCGCGGCGGTCACCAACGTTCGCGAAGCCGTTGCCGCCAAGGGTCTCCATTCAAGGGGCGGATTGACGCGGGATTTCCTTGCTGGACGACAGCGTGCGGCGGACTATGTCGGCGAAATCGACCAGGCCGGATACTCGGGCTTCAACCTGCTGGTCGCTGATGGCGAGTCACTCTGGTATTGCAGTAATCGCAGCGCGAAGTCGCGGGAACTGGGGCCTGGCGTCTACGGGCTCTCGAATCATCTGCTCGACAGTCCATGGCCGAAACTGCTGACCGCCCGCCAGGGCTTCGCCAGGGCGCTGGCCAGCTTGCCGGACCCGGCGCCGCTGTTCGCGATCCTGGCCGACGACGAAATCGTTCCCGACGCCGAGTTGCCGGATACCGGAATTCCGCTCGAATGGGAACGGCGACTGTCGGCGATCTTTGTGCGTTCCGAGCCCTATGGAACACGTGCCTCGACGGTGATGATGCTGGCCGCCGACGGTACGATCACCTTCGAGGAACGCAGCTTCGGGCCCAACGGCCAGCCGCTTCAGTCTTCGCGGATATCGACCGGCGTGTAGGCCGGCACCAGATCGAAGAGTTCGACGATGTCGGCATTGCGCATGCGGATGCAGCCATGCGACGCCGGCGTACCCATGTCGGCAGGTTCCGGCGCCCCGTGGATATAGATGTATCGGCGCATCGTATCGACACAGCCCAGCCGGTTGCGGCCCGGCTCGCAACCGGATAGCCACAGGATGCGCGTCAGGACCCAGTCACGCCCGGGATGCCGCTGCGCGAACTCCGGAGACCACACCTCGCCGGTGGGCCGGCGGCCAACGAATATCGTGTTCTCCTTTGCGCCGACGCCGATTTTCGCCCGGATCAGGTGTCGACCGCGCGGGGTCTGGAAGCTGCCCGACAACTCGCCGACCCCGGCCTTGCCGGTCGAGATGCGGTACTCGCGCAGAACGCGCCCGGCATCGTCGAACAGGGTGAGCAGCTGGCGGGCAACCGAAATATCGACCTTCATTGCATCTTCCGGCGCCGCTCGGCAAAGAAGGCGGAAATGACGCCGCTGCATTCATCGGCCAGAACGCCGCCGAGCACGGCGGTATGATGATTGAGGCGCTCGACGCCGAAGAGATCGACGACGCTGCCGTGGACTCCGGTCTTCGGGTCGCGGGCGCCATAGACCACGCGCGCAATCCGCGAATGCAGAATCGCCCCGGCACACATCGCACAAGGTTCCAGCGTCACGAACAGTTCGCATCCTGGCAGGCGGTAATTCCCGAGCGTGCGCGCCGCATCGCGCAGCGCGGCGATCTCGGCGTGCGCGGTCGGGTCGCTTTCGCCGATCGGACTGTTGAAACCGCGTCCGATGATTCTTCCGGCCCTGACGACGACGGCGCCCACCGGCACCTCGCCCAGGCATTCCGCCGCGCGCGCCAGTGAAATCGCCTCGCGCATGAAGAACTCGTCGCCGAGCCCGGCGGCGGTTTGCTCGACCATTTCCATCACGCCAGCAACCGGAGTGCGCACCCGGCGGAATGCCGGGTCTGGCCGTTCGATACCGCATCGGTGGGGTCCTTCGGGAGGGCGCGGATATTGGCAGGCAGTTCGTCCACCTGCCGTCTCATCGGCCGTGTTCCAGGCACGTGAGACGTTCGCGCAGACGATCCAGTTCATCGAGCATGTCGGCCACCAGCGCCGCGAGTTCCGGCACCGCATCGAAGTCCCGCTCGACCTGCCGCATGCGCCGTGCGCGCGCCAACTCCGCACTGGAGAAGCGCCAGACGCCAGCCACACACTCGGCATGCGGAAAGAGCTCTGCCCCGATATGCCGGAGGAGCCACTGCGGCTCCACCGCGCAGGCCGAAGCCACCTGCTCCAGGGTCAGCCAGGAATCCTCCATCAAGATGCCGTCGAAGACTTCATTGTCCTGCATTGCTCAAGTCCTCCCGCGCGGATCGAAGGCAAGTTCCTTCGCCAGGGTTTCATAAAGAGCCCGCGCGCGTGGCGTGTCGGCCGGGGGCAGGACTACCTGAATATCGAGGAGCAGGTCGCCCGGTGGCTCACCGGGAATGCCCTTGCCACGCACGCGCAACTGCCTGCCGCTTTGCGCGCCCTCCGGGATGCGCACCTTCAACGTCCCCTCCGGCAGATCGACCGGCACGACGGCGCCGAGCGCTGCTTCCCAAGGCGCCACCGGCAGGCTCAGGTGCAGATCGCGCCCCTCGGCGGACAGGCGCAAATGCGGCCGGAAGTGCACTTCCAGCAACAGATCGCCGGCCGGCGCACCCCCCAGGCCCGGTGCGCCCTGCCCGGCGAGTCGAATGATCTGGCCGGCGCGGACGCCGCGCGGTATTTTCACATTGAGGGTACGCGTCCGCAGTTGCACCAGGCCCTGGGCGTCGAGTCCGGGTGCGCGCAGGGTGATCTGGCGCATGGCCCCGGTGAAGGCATCCTCCAGATCGAGCAGCACCTTGGCATGATGATCTTCGCCGCGCGCCCGAAAGTGCGCGTCGTGGCCACCGGCTCGAAAGCCCCCGCCCCGCCCCATGCGCCCGAACAGCTCCGCGAAAAAATCCGAGAATTCCGCCGCCTCTTGCGGGGAATAAGCACGGCCGGAAAACTCGAATCCGGCATCCCAGTCCGGTGGCGGACGAAAATCCTGACCGGGGGTGTAACTCTTGCCCAACTGCTCGTAGGCGGCGCGCTTTTCCGGGTCCGCAAGAACCGTATAGGCCTCGTTCACCTCCTTCATGCGCGCTTCCGCGTCTGGCTCCTTCGAGACGTCCGGATGATACTTGCGTGCAAGCTTGCGGAACGCCTTCTTGATTTCCTCGGCGGTGGCGTCGCGAGCCACGCCCAGCGTCTGGTAATAGTCCTTGAATTGCATGAGCGAACCCCGTATTCGGCAGGCCTAAAGCTATCAGAAATTGCGGTCGCCCGCAGTGCTTTCAAGGCCTTGAAGCCTGGAAGGCGGATGCCGAACACACCCAGCCGGCACGACTGCCGTCGCTCTCAAGCGCCTCCCAGGGAAGTTGCCCTTCGTCCCGACCCGCTCGAACGCTGAATTGTCTGGAAACTCGTAGGTACGTTCGGGGGTAGAAAGCAAAAACGCCTCAAGAGAGGCGTCTTTACTGGTCTGGTCACTTGGCGGAGACGGAGGGATTCAGGCCGTCTCTACCATAACCCGGAAAAACCCTTAATTTTCAGAGTCCTACAGGTTCGATAGCACTATAAAACACCAACTTTGGCGCACCACTTTGGCACACTTTTCGGCACACCACTGTAGGTATGAACAGCATTCTATAGCAACTCCGAACAACCTGCCAGCAAGCTGACCAGAGGTTCACACCCTAGAAGCCATCGGTCATAATGCCAGATGGGAGCGTGGCCCAAGCCCAAAGATGCTAGGCCGCACATTGTTCGCCTCAACCACTGGATGAATAAACAATGCCAAGAAAAATTGCAATAGCTGTACTTTCAATCTGTATGGTGACGCTGTCAGCATGCGGAACCCCCAGAGGACCTCAGTACCAGAATGTGAAGTCGTTCAGTAATGGATTAGCACCAGTTCAAGCGAACAATGGCAAATGGGGGTTCATCAATCAGAATAATCAAATGGTAATTCCCGCCAAATTTGAAGATGCACAAGAGTTCAAGAATGATAGAGCCGCTGTTAAATTTAATGGAAAATGGGGCTTCATCAACAAGCAAGGTGAATGGCTGTAATTTACATAAACAACTACTAAGGATAATTTTATGAAAAAGCTCTTAGCTATATCTGCATTAATTGGATTTTCCGCAAGCGCATCAGCATTTAATGAGGCTGACGCAGCAAAATTAGTCAAAGCATATAGCAATATTGTTGCATGCCAGCTAGAAGAGACAAAATATAAAGCCGTAAAAGTATCCGGCGACCCCGCTTCAACTGACTGGGGTGACCAATATGTAGTTTATTGGGATGGAGACATGGGGTGCATGGGTGGAAATGGTACGATTGTTCCAAACTTTACCGTGGTTGAGATTCATGGAGGCAACAGGCCTATCGTACTGCACGACTACAAGACCCCTACAAATGAATTAGTCCGTGCAACGAAGTTCTCCGGAAAAGATGGAAAGGTTTTCATTGAAGGTGTTAGCTACGGCCCCAAAGACCAGCAACACAACCCAACAAAGAAGGTTGCATATACCTACAAACTTGAAGCGGATGGGTGGGTTAAGCAATAATTCAGCGTAACTCAAACAAGAAGCCCCAAACCTTAATGGAATGGGGCTTTTTTTTGCCTTGAGCTACCCGCTCACTGAACAATGTAATTACTTATTCAAGCAATCTTCAAGCTTCCCACCGGCGTCGAGGAATGCAGCAACCCATTTGGGCTTTGGACCTTTACCACCGTGCCAGGTCTCGGCGGAATTATTCGGGTTCCGATACTTAGCCGGTAGTTTAGTCTTACTTGGTGCGCTGGAAGATTTGGCAGGGGCTACAAGCTCTAATTCCTGAGCAGTAAGACCGAACTTACGGACAAGCTTCAATGCTGTTTCTAGAGCACTTGCGCGCTTTGCATCAACAAGAACCTGCCTCTTCTTTTGCAGTTCCTTGATTTCATCATCAATGGCATCAATACCATCTACTTCAACAACATCATTAGCTTTGTCACTCATTTGAACGCTCCGATTAATGCAACAATAAACCATTAGCACTGCAACTCTACACCTGATATATGCATGGTGCAAGATAGACAACTGACGCGCTGCACTTGTCTGGTTCGTGTTTGTTTGCAAGCAAGCCAAACACGAACCCAACATATATTAAACCTCTGGCTAGTGTGCCTTTCTAGGTGTAGTCAGTTCAATAATCCGCACTACATAAAGCTTAATTACACTAGCCAACCTAAGCGCCCAATACATACATACCGCTTAGCTATCTCTTACCCCAACAATAAACATTAGGTTAGGTTAGGTTAAATATATTTCGCTAATTTGTTGAATTACTGACTACATTTTGCTATATTAAATTCATATAGCATGTTAAAGCATTTATGTTTAACCTATGGATGTTACGAAATTGGTTTTTATCTATTTATACGAGATAGGCACCAATAGGAACTGACTACAATCGCTGCGCTCATTTCGTCAGTCCCTAGCGCCCCCAGTTTCGGCAAGCCTCTACCGGGTCCCCCTGATGCTTCGCATACTTAAAACTAAAATAAAACGGAGACCAGATATGACTACACAATTAACAAGAAAAGAACAGAACGCTAATTATTACCAGAAAAACAAGAGCCATGTAGTCAGTGTTAGATTAAATCAAAACACTATGGCAAAGTTCAAAGAACTAGAAGAAGAAACCCAGTTGGGAAAAAGTGAACTTGTACGAGCAATTTTAGATAAAGCCGAAATTAGAAAACCCAATCCAAAAGTTACGGATGATGTATTGCGAGAACTTTCCGCAATCGGAAATAACATTAATCAATTAGCAAAGGCAGCAAACATTGCTACAGAATCCGGTATGCAATTAAGTGGTCTGGGTGCTAGGTTGAAAGAACTAAAAGAGCAACTAGCCTTGATTAAGGAAAAACTATGATAACGAATGTACGCCGAGTTAAATCTTCGGGCGACATTCAGCGTTATGTTAGATACACGATTGCACCAGAAGAAGAACAAAATCACAAAGACTATGTGTTCGGTGAAAGAACATTAGAGCTTGAATCTGATTACATTGATATTGGTCTAGATGTTGAGAGAAACCGCACCTCTCACGAAATCACCGACCAGATTATGCAATGGAACGATGAAAAACGAGCCGGTAAAAAGCAACCAGCTAGCCCAGCGTTGGCAGGTGTTATTGCTTTCAGTATTAACGATACCGATAAGCTTTACACCACTACACAACACGGCGTTAGGTATCTAGATAGAAAACGAGCTATTCAAATTGCTCGTGAGAATCTAGGCGAAACAATGGGGTATGACCGCCCTATGTTCCTATCATTGCACGGAGATAAAGACCATCTACACGTGCACTTTGTTGTTGGTATTGTTGATAGCCAGGGCAAGATTTGGGACGGCTCAACAATGACAAACGACCAGGGCGAAAAGGTCAAAGTTCGTGATTATAGACAATGGGAAATCACAAACGAAAAGCTAGAAATCAAATATGGGTTAGAGCGTGTAAGTCATCGTAAAGCATTTGAACACGAAGGCGAACACCGACAAGCCCAGATTAAACGACCTAGTAATGCAGTAGTGCATCTAGCCAACAAAGGTGAAATTGCACCAAGTTTAGACCTAGCTGGACGCCTTGATTATGCTTATTCAAATTGTGATAAACAGTTTGATAAATTCCTAGAACTATCCGAACAGGTAGGTCTAACTATTAAGCCTAATATGGGTACGACAAAGGTTAATGGCTTGTCCTTTTCCATTGACGGAATGGACATTTTTATAAAAGCATCAGACTTGGGAAATAAATACAAATGGACTAAATTAGCAAAGGATTTGAATTATGAGCACGAAAGAGACTTTACAAAACTTGCAGAACTCAAAGCTACAGCAAGTACAGACAGACCAGACATTGCAGCATCTAGAACAAATCAGCGAATTACTATTATCGCTGACAACCTTAATGCAGCAACAGAAGCCGCAAAACTTGGAACCAATCTACAACCTGAACAACAATACCCAGGAACGAGTTACGAACCTAGCCAAGGCCCAAGCAGACCTAAAACAACAACAGGCATTAATGACGACCAACCTAGAAGAAATGAGCCAGTCATTGGACAAACTCAACAAGACAGTTGGAACAATGGTAACGGGCTACAACAAGATGGTAGACCAGGGCGTAAAGGTCGTGGAGGTAGAGAAACAAGTGGCAACAGTAGGGTTTCTGGGTTGGATGACGAGCACTCTATTAACCATCACATTGATTCTGGGGCCAATGTATTACTACAGGAAGGAAGTAGCCCAGATGGTAGCGCAGGAAGTCAAACCAGTAATCAACCTAGACACCAAACAGACAGCCAAACAGATTACGGACGAGTGGCGACAAATCTATCAGGCGCAAAAAAGGTAATAGATAGTCTGTTTAATGGTGATGAATCTGATATCAAACAAGTTCAAGAACACATTGAGGAAAGTTGGAGCAAGAGATTAAACGATGCCTTCGCACAAATGGAGCGCCGACGAGAAGAAAGCAAGGTTCTATCTAATGACGGCCCAAGCATCTAACAAAGAAATAGGGATGTTATTTCACTAACACCCCTACCCTGCACCCGGACATATTCACGCATTTAAAGTACCGCACGATAAGAACCTGAATATGTAAATTAACTATATTGCTTTTATGTATCGCAGTCAATCAGAAAGCAATTTAATTACACAACATCGCATCATCCAGAATCATAAAAGTGTCTAATACATACGGGGGGACCCTCTGGGGGGCGTCAGCCCTAGGTAATAATTGTATTAGCGGGAAAAACGAGAGGGAAAAACACAACTCACAGGTAGCAGCCGCAACGGTTTCCTAGATTTCCAAAAAAAATAAAATCATCTATAAACACTTATATAATTCATAAATAGATAGAATTACAAAAAAATTAAGGCGTAAAAAAACCGGAGTATTTAACCCCGGTTCTGTTGACTATATTAATTCCATATAGTAATGTAATTGGAGTAATTCAAACGCCAATTTGAATTACCCAAGACTGATATGGGAACAACACATCAATCTCTTTCTAAAACTATTTTACACATTAGTTAAAATTAGTCAAGTATAGCAAGGTAGATTAAATAGATAAAGTTCCTCAGTTTTGCAACTGAACAAGAGGAACATTACAATGAACTACAGAACAGCAATAAGACAGCATCAAGCCGCAAGACTACTAAATAAACACTACAGAGCAACCAAAGAGAATATCTTAGGAGATGGCTTAAAGCTATGCAGACGCGCAAAAGCTCATAATAGCAGCAACCCAGACACAGCGTATATTGAAGTCAATAAGAAGGACGGCAAGACAGTAGCCAAGATGTGCGATGTAGCCCATTGTGGAAATGCTCACCTATGCGCTCATTGCTCCGGCGTAAAAGCTGCTCATATGCGTGATTGGATTACTCAAGTATTCTTGCCAGAGATTAATAGACGCAACATACACATTGCGCTTCTAACGCTTACAGCACATCACAAACGAGATATTGATTGGTCTGTATTTGTGAAAAACTTCTACTTAGCATTGTCAGAGTTCAGAAGTTCAATAAAGCACAACCTTAATGCACTTGGAAGCCTTGGCCGTATCCGCACAATGGAATCACCAGTTGGTTCTAACGGCCTACACATCCATATGCACGACCTTTTTACATATACACCCGGTACTGATATAGATGGATTTCTAGAGATTGCATTAAAGAAGTGGAAAACAGCATTAAAGAAATTTGGCTTAAAGTGCAATAGCCACGGTGTTGATTTGCGCAAGAATGGCGAGTTTGATGCAAGATACATTGCAAAAGAGATTGCCGCAGAGGTAGCCGCATACGACACAAAGACCGAAAGCAAGAGCGACTTAAAAACCCTATTCCAGCTACTAGACCAAAGTAAGCGCGGTGACACTCTAGCCGGTAATGATTGGATTAGGGCCGCTAAGGCTATTCAAGGGCGTGATAAATGGAATGTAGGCCAATTAGCTACAAAACTAGGCATACCCTGCCCTAGCGAGTGGCAGAAGCCTACAGAACTCGGTGTAGAAGAAGATAAACCGCAGCGTATCGAGTACCCACAAGTACATCATATGGTAGCTACAGCGCCAACCAATGAACGCGCAGGACTGGCCTTTATATTGCGTGCAGCCCGTAGCGAATCAACACGCCCCGGCAGTGTCAAACGGATGGCTTTGCGTATGTGTGATGAAACAATTAAATCCAATGTGGAACTAATTAAACGCAAACACGCCATTAATCTAGCAAATAAATTACAAGAAGCATCTACAGAAAAAGAACAAGACAAGCTTGTATCTACTCAGACTTCAAAATGTAATTTTGAAATAAACGAGTTCAAAGCAAAGATACATCAATATATGAACCCAACGCCAACCGTTATAGCTCAAGTGCCGCTACCCGTAGTAGAAGACGACCTAGATTTTAATAGTTAATATCACTAGCCAGTGGAACAATCTATGTGTAACACTGGCTAGTCAATCGTTAAAGACTGGGCAACTTCAAAGCAGGCTCCCAAGCCTTATGAGTCAATCCGAAATCAACTTTTTTGACCTCTTCATATAGTTGAATATAAGGACGGTCTTCAATTTGCTTACCGTATGCTTGGACATTCATAGAGTCATTTGCATGACCAAGTAAAAACTCCCGCAACTCTTGCGATGTTCCAAGCTTCATTAAACGCCCGTTAAATGTGCTTCGGAAGCTATGGAATACCTTCTTACGCTCAACCCATATACCGAGTCGTTTGGTTACTTCTGCAAAATTTCTAGATACATTGCGACCGTATCCACCAACATCCGAATAATTCAATTCAGGGAACAAACGCTTTTCGCCTTGTTCTTTCTGATGCTCTACAAACTTCAAAAATCCAACCTCAATCAATTTCGGATGAATTGGAACCAATCTACGACTAGCAGCCGTTTTCAATGACTTAATTGGCTTATCATCTGGAGTCGCTACAGGTTCATCATCATCCACATCATCATCTAAGTCCATGATACTAATACATTGGATACCGCTGACCTGTTTTATATCTGACACCAGAAGCTGTGCTATCTCGTTCGCCCGAGCGCCCGTATATAGAGCAATTAGCGGCGTCCAGAACTTGAAACCCTCTGCCGGATAGTTCTCACGCTCAAAAATCTGTTTTAGCTCGGAATCCGTCCAAGGTTGGTATCCATCTTTAGACTTGTCACGCTTCTTATCTTTCTTTTCAGTCGGCAACAATATATCAAGTTGCTCTGACAACTTCTTACGCTTGTACGACCAAGTAAGGAAAGTCTTTACCATACGCATCTTCTTAAATGCGTTTTCCCTACTCTGAGTTGGAAGCCCGGCATTTAATGCTTGCTTTGCATCTTCCAGACCCTTCATTGAGCCATAGTTCTTCGGGAACTTGAACATAGCACTTGTGTATGTCTGTATATGTTGCTCTTCAAGTTCAGACGCTTGAATATCCCATATATCTTGTTCTATACCCAATGCCGTTAAGTTAAGCCCCGTCCGTGGTAGAATGGAAACTGCAAAGTTA
>CAZKSD010000041.1:0-14109 GCA_964555315.1 uncultured Dechloromonas sp. | reverse complement strand
CTTGGGATTGCATGCCGCCGGCGATGTAGATCAGCGCCAGCATGCCGAAGATATAGGCCTGCACTAGCGCTTCGATGACGTGCAGCATAAGGACGGGCACTGGAACGAGCAGCCCGGCAACGAGCAGGACGAGGAGCGCTGCCATCTCCAGGCTCATGATGTTGCCGAAGAGGCGCACGGCCAGGGCCAAGGTGCGCGAGAACTCGCCGAGGATATGGAAGGGCAAAAGGACCGGGCTGGGGGACAGGTAATGACGCAGATAGTCGCGCAGTCCGGTGCTACGAATGCCATACCAATGCACGGACAGAAAGACCACGATGGCCAGCGCTGCCGTCGTCGACAGATCGCCGGTCGGCGCATGCAGCCCCGGAATCAAGCCAACCAGATTGGCTACAGCAACGAAGAGCCAGAGCGTTCCGACGAAAGGCAACAACAGTGCCGAACGTTCCGGCAAGACGGTCGCAATGGCCGATTCGATGGCTTGAACCACTCCCTCCAGCGCGGCCTGGATCATCCCCGGTTGCTCGACGGACAAACGGCGGGTTGCCAGCCAGCAGCCGACACCGAGCACCAGCAGGATGCCCCAGGTCGTGACGACCGTTCGGGTAATGCCGAAAGGTCCAATACTGAAAATGACGCTGAGCGCTTCCATCACCAGTTCTTCCGGATGAAGACATAGACATTGAACACGCCGACCGCCAGGCCGAGGAGGATCAGATTGATCGTCCACCGCACCGAATAGCCTTCGCTCAAACCATCCAGCCAGCGCCCCAGGTAAGCACCACCGATCAGGGGCACCAGGAAAAGCACCGACAAGGTGCCGAGAAAGACGCTCTGGGCCAGCAGCGAGCGACGTTCGCGCTCGGCACCCTTGAGCCGCTCGCTATCCCGATGCACCTCGCGACGCCACTTTTCGTCGTTCATGCCGGCCACCGGTCCAGTTGATGCAGGCGCCGGAACAATTCATGTTCGAGGCGTTGCAGGTTGTCCTTCACCGACTTCAGTTCAGCTTCTTCCGCGGCCAGTTGCCCGGTCAGCAATTCGGACACCCGCTGGTAATCGTCATCGCGCAGATAACGCCGGGTGTTCAGGAAAAGCTCGTCATCGGCGAATGACAGCACGGCGCCGGGACAAGCCAGGTAATGCCACTTCCCGCCAGGCAAGCGGAAACGGGCGAGGCCGTAGTCAAGCACGGTGATGAACCGAGCCCGTCCGGGCAGAATGCCGAAACTGCCGCTGGCATCCTGGCCGACAAAACTGCCGACGCCTTCGATGCATTCGTAAAGCGCCGCGCTTTGCAGATGCAGGGTAAATCCGCTGCTCACGCTACACCGCCTTTCCCCGCCAGACTGCCCTGCATGTAGCAGGCATCTTCCGGCAAGCCATCGTAATCGCCGCGCAGCAAGGCCTCGCAATCGCTCAGCGTGGTCTCCAGGGGAACCGAGGCGCCAGCAATGCCGGTATGGTCAGCGACCACGAAGAAAGGCTGGGTCAGGTAGCGCTCCAACCGCCGCGCCCGGTGCACGATGCGCCGGTCAGCCTCCGAGAGTGCCTCCAGGCCGAGCATGGCGATGATGTCTTCGAGGTCGCGGTAACGCGCCAGGTGTTCACGCACCATCTGCGCCACCCGGTAATGACGGTCGCCAAGGACGCTGCGATCCATGGCCTGACTACCCGAAGCGAGCGGATCGACTGCCGGATAGATGCCCTTGGCCGCCTGCTTGCGGGAAAGAATCACCGTCGTATCGAGGTGCGCGAGAATGGCGCCGACCGCCGGGTCGGTCATGTCGTCGGCCGGCACATAGACGGCCTCGACGGCGGTAATGCTGCCGCGCTTTGTCGACAGGATTCGTTCCTGCAATTCCGCCACTTCGGAAAGCAGGGTTGGCTGATAGCCCACGGTCGCCGGCATCCGCCCGAGCAGGCCGGACAATTCGCTGCCCGCCTGGACAAAGCGGAAGGCATTGTCCATCAGGAACAAAACCTCCTTGGCGACCGTGTCCCGCAAATACTCGGCATAGGTCAATGCCGACAAGCCGATGCGAAAACGGACCCCCGGCGATTCATCCATTTGCCCGAACACCATCAGCGTGCGGGGCATCACACCGGCATCCTGCATGTCGTGCCAGAGTTCATGACCTTCGCGGATGCGTTCGCCGACGCCGGCAAAGACTGAAACGCCCTGGTGCAGTCGCACGATGGCATTCATGAATTCCATGATCAATACCGTCTTGCCGACCCCGGCACCGCCGAACAGACCGGTCTTGCCGCCGCGCACGAAGGGGCACAGCAAGTCGATGACCTTGATCCCGGTGAGCAGCACGTCGCCGGCCCCCGTGACTTCCGACAAAGGCACTGGCGCCGCCACGATCGGGCGCATGGCTTCGGCAACCAGCGGCGGGCCGCCATCGAGCGGCCGACCAAAAATATCCAGCAAGCGCCCGAGGCAATCCGGGGTGACCGGTATCTGCAGACCAGCGCCGCCATCGAAAACCGGCATCTGCCGCTTCAGGCCGCTGGTGCGATGCAGGGCAATGGCCCGTACCCGATGTTCATCGAGATGGCGATGCACCTCGAAGGTAAAACGCTCTCCGTTCAGGCAGACATAAATCGCCCGGTGCAACGGTGGCAGGCGGGAACAGCGAACATCCACGACGGGGCCCTGCACCTCCTCGATAACTCCCAAGGGCGGGCCATCGGGCGCCGGGCAACCCGGCACCAGTGCCTGATAGCAAGCCGATGGTCCACATGCATTCATGGTCAGGGCGCTTTCGCCAATGTCCCGATACGGTATTTTTCCAGTAGTTCGTCAGCATAAGGCGCGTGCGGACGACCTTTGGTTTTCGTGTTGTAGGCTTCCGTCGCCTCCTTGCCGCACCAGGGCAGGACGATGTCCGGCGGCGATGGATGGGCCGGCAGGTAGGCACTGAGGTCATAGACCGACCCGCGAATCGCCATCCAGCAATTTCCCGGCGCGGCATGCTTGGCCAGTTCGGCCAGCGTGATGGTTTTACCCTGAGCCTGTGCATCGCCTTGTTCGACAGGATTCCAAAGGGCGGAGGTCATGCCCAGCCCGAAAACGACCAGCCAGAAGACTGTCGTCGAAACGATATAGAGTTTGCGTGTCATCGGAAGTCGAAATGCTCAAAATGGATTCGTTCAGTGGGGACTCTACGCTCAAGCAGAGTCCGGGAAACCGCGTCGATCAATCGCGGTGGACCGCAGACGTAGCACTCGTGGTTGGCCAGTGCTTCAGCGCTTGGCAATAACCGGTTCAGATTCGGCACTCCCGTTCCGGTAGCCTCCGCCTGCAGGGCAAGTCCGGGGCTGTTTGCCGATAAGGTGGTCAGTTCGTCGAGATAAGCTGCATCCTGCTCGTCACGATACAAATAGATCAGGGTCGTTGCTGTCTCGACTGACTGCTGCCGCAGAAAGCCGATAAATGGCGTAATGCCGATACCCCCCGCTACCCACAACAGCGGGCGAGAAGGCAAATCTTTAAGGAATTCTCCAAAGGGACCATGTACCCGTGCGGAAACACCTGGCTCCAGACTCTGCATGCGTCGAGTGCAGTCGCCCAAGGCCTTCACCCCGATGCGAAGCTCGTCCTCAAGCCCAAGACCACTGACGGTAAATGGATGAAATTCGCCGCAGCCCTGATAGTTTGGCCCCCTGAAGAACGCCGCCAGGACGAATTGGCCCGGCACGGCATCGACCGGCATGGCCAAGGGTTTCAGCGAAATTTCCACCATCGACTGCGCTACCGAGCGCACCGAAGTCACAATATAGGGTTTTGCGGCAGTGCCGAGATCGACACGCAGCAGGCGCCAGATCAGGAGCAGGACGGCGGCAGCCAGGGCAAGCAAGCCCCCGGCGCTAATCCCGAGTTGCAAGACATGGATAAAGCCAATCAAGACGCCTAGCCCAAGCAAACCGTGCAGCCATCGCCAAGTGCTGTAGGCAAGGCGGCTCATGAAGGTGGTGGCCAAACCCAGCATCAGGAAGAGCAATCCGCCCCAGCCCAGCCAGACCGGCCAGTTTTCCGAAAACGGCGAGATGACTTGCCATGCCAGATTCGGCCACTCGGCCCAGCCGGCGGCGGCCAGGGCCAGCGGGTGCAACAGCAACAACAGGTAAGCTGTCATGCCCGTTTGGTGGTGCCAGGCAGTAATTCGCTCCAATCCACCCAGACTACTGGCCAGGCGAACCTCGCGCACCATCAGCAGCAAATTGAACAAAAGCAGACCTGCCCCCGCCCAGCCAAGGATGATTCCGGCCGCACGCCAGAATGGCAGCCCTTCGGGAAATGCCCAAAAGACAGGCGCACCCACGAAGAGCAAAAGCAGGGTCGGTAGCGACAGGGTACGCAGGCGAGACATTGAGGATTCCGCCATGGCTTGGATGCTTTAGCCCGCTGGCTTCAGATGCTCGCAGATATCGCGCCCACCGGTTGGCATTGCCGAACCCTTCTCTTTGGCCCGTTGCTCCATCAGGCGGTGATGTTCTTGCTGGTAGGCCCGGCATTCATCGAGCGTCTTGAAGCCACGGACGCGCGCCTGGTGTTCGACACGCTCCTCCGGAGTCATGAATTGCCAACCCCGGGTATTGTCTTCACTGGCCCGCCAAGGGCCGCGCGCCTCGGCGACAAATGCCGCAGCCAGCAACAACGACCCGGACAGTGTCATCAACAGCCAATGCGATCTCATGGGCAGCCTCCCTGCGCCAGCGTTATCGGTATTTCAGGCCGAGTCCTTGCCCTGCTCCTGCTCGGCCTCGAAGAGCATAGTCGCCAAGGCGTTCAGGCCTTCCTTCTCGGCCGCCGCGGAGATTTCTTCCAGACGGGCACCGGCATCGATCAGACGTGCCGTTTCACAGGCCGGCGGCAACCCTTGACGGAATTCCTTTAGGCGCTCAGCCAGTGCACCGGTGACTCGTGCCGAATTGTCGAGGTGGCCGTCTTCAGAGCGTTCCTCGCCGGCCTCAAACAAGGCTCCGGCCAGCGCATGCAAACCTTCCTCGGTGGCGCAGGCGGAAATCTCTTCCGGTGATGCCCCGCGGGCGATGGCGGCGGCGGTCTTGCTGTCGTTGGGTAGCGTTCCCTCGAAGGACGCCAGAATCTGTTTGATCAGTTCCATTTCAGTCTCCTCTTGTAATTGGCCAGCACCCTCATGATGCGCTCAATAACCCGAACAAGGAATGCAAACGGGCTGACTGTCCTTGGTCCGCACATAGCGCTCGAACACATACTCGCCGCAGGCAGTGCATTTGGTTTTGTTGAAGGAGCCTTTCACTGGCGTAAATTTGAAATCGGGCTTGTCTTCGACCTTGAAAACGAAGTCATCCGCTTGCTCATAGACCCAGTTGATGATCTCGTCACGCGCCTCGGCAGGAATCTGCGAGGGCTCCATCCCCTGCTTGCGAAACGCAAAGAACGGGAATTTGCCCATTGCATCGATGAATTCCGGCTTCAGCGAGAAACGCACCGCCCCTTTGGTCGGGTGATAGAAAACGGCGGCCAACTTGCCATAGAAGGTTTTGGCGATCATCACCTTCCCGTAGGTCGCCCCGGTCGCGACCTGGAGACCGTCCATCAGGCAGGTTTGCGGGTGTCCTTCGCCGAGTTCCGGGAAGACAAAGAAACCGTGATCCTTTTCGCGCTCGACGCCGAGTTTTTCCATGGCCAGTCGTGCCATCCGGTAGCCGAGTGGCATGAACGGACATTGGTGGCCGTGAAATTCAAAAGCCCATTCGGGAGGAATGAAGGGGGTTGTCATGATCGTCTCCTTAAAAGGTGTTCCTACTTGTGGAGACGACACTACCCAGGAAAAGATGCAGGCTGATTCAGCTTTCGTAAACCGGCTGCAGCACGATGATGGACATGCCGATCAGTGCGACGACAGCACCGGCAATGTCCCATTTCGTCAGCACGACACCATCGACCCAATAGAGCCATGCCAGCGCAACGGCAATATAGACACCGCCATAAGCAGCATAGGTTCGCCCGGCTGCCGTTGGATGCAGCGTCAGAAGCCAGGCAAACAAGGCAAGAGAAACCGCTGCCGGCATTAACAGCCACATCGGCTTGCCTTGTTTCAGAACCAGCCAGGGGAGATAGCAACCAACGATTTCCGCAACGGCGGTCAGTGCGAACAACATGGCTACTTTTATGAAATCAAATATGCTCACTTCAAAAGCTCCTGATCGACTGCCTGTACTTCTGTTTGCTCATGCCAAGACATCGGGAAAATCCTTCAGGCAACAGCGTCCCGAAGGATTGGCGGAGGTACAAGCGCAAAGCCCTTGCCTTGTCTGGGCCATGACATACGACCTGGCCTCCGGGAGGGTTCTGGCCTCCTCCCTTGTCACACCATAGCAATAGCAGATCGGCGCATCATCAGACTGGTCCTTCAGACCCACTCGGGTGCGCAATTCGGAAACCAGGATCTCTCTGTCGTCATCGCCAAAATAGACAACCTCGCAATCGGGATCTTCACAAAAAAAGTAACGACGCCCCTGGCTCGACCATGCCCAGGGGTGCTGAAGATGAAGCGCGACGGTGCGAGCGGAAACTTCAGCGTATGCCTTGCCGTTTCGCGGGCAACAATGCTTCTTGGGATTGGATGCCTTGCCATTCGGCACGGTGCAGCAATCAGCCATATCGACTTCCCGTCACTTGATGTTTACGGGTGAAGATTATCCCTGACGTGAAACGGGTGCGCGAGGAGAAAACCGGATGGCTTGCGGGTCGTCGCTGTGCAGTTCAGCCTGAAAGGTGACATGTTGAATCCCTTCATGCTCAGCGATCTCAGTTAAGCCGAGCAGTATCCCGGGCCAGTCGAGCAGATTGGCGATACGGACATGCGCGGAAAGCGCCATCTTTTCCGAGGCAATAGGCCAGACATGCAGATCGTGGATCTCCTTGACGCCTTGAACCCCGGCCAACTTCCGCCCTAATTCGTCAAGATCGATATGGAAGGGCACGCCGTCCAGTGTGCCGTGCAAGGCTTCCTTCAACAGACGGACGCTTGATGAAAGGATGAGGCCGCCGATCAGCAACGAAAGCAGCGGATCGATCGGCGTCCAGTGCGTGAAGTAGATGACGGCACCGGCCACAATCGCCGCCACCGAACCCAGCACATCCCCCATGACGTGCAGCAGCGCGCCACGAACATTGAGATTCTGCTCACCCCGGGAAAGAATCCAGGCAACCAGCAGATTCACCAGCAAGCCGACGACCGCCACGATCCCGACGGTGGCCCCATCGATACTGCCCGGTGATTGCAGGCGCTGCCAGGCTTCTACGCCTATGCCGAAAACCACGGCCAGCATGGAGAGCGCATTGACCAGCGCGGCCAGCAGTTCGGCCTTGCCCAGCCCATAACTGTGGCGCCGGCTCGGTGGCAATGAGGCCAGCCAGGCGGCCAGCGCCGACAAGCCCAGTGCCGCACCGTCGGTCACCATGTGGCCGGCATCGGCCAGCAGGGCCAGCGAACCGGCTCGCCATCCCGCCAGCAACTCGACCACGGCATAGCCCAGCGTCAGTACCAGCGCGATCACCAAGGTTCGGCCAACGGCGCGATGGGTATGGGCGTGTTCATGATCGTGGTCGTGCTCGACCGGGGTTGTCGTCATTACAGGAGACTCCAGGCAGTTTTGATGGCCACGGCGACCAGAACGAGGGCAATGACCCGCTTGAGTTGCTCAGCCTGTAGTTTCTCACTCGCCAGCCACGCGCCCAGCCCGGCGCCGATAGCGGTGGCGACGGCTGTTGTGGCCAATAAGGCAGAGCTGATTTCGGCGACTTGCACATGCGCCAGAAAGCCGGACAGCGAGGCAAAAATCACCACGAACGAGGCGCTGGCCGACGCTCGCTTTGGCTCCAGGCCAGTGGCGACCAGCGCCGGCACGATGATGTTGCCGCCACCTACCCCGAGCAGCCCGCCGACAAAGCCGGCGACGGCACCGACGGGCGCACCGAGAAGCAAGCCGGAATGCGCGGAATGCGGCATCGACCGGGGTTTTGGACGGTAAAACCACATCATGCTGCTGGCAAACAACAGGAAGCCGACAAACAGCCACAAGAGCACGGCGCGATCCATCCCCTGCCCGACACGAACACCGATCGGCGAGGCCAGTACCGCGACCAGCAACATCGGCACAACCAGTTTCCAGGCGACCAGGCCTTTGCGCACGAAGGTGAAGGAGGCGATGCTCATCCCGATTGTATTGAGGAGCAAGGCCGTGGCCATAGCTGAATGCAGTTCGACGCCAAGGGCGAGAAATACTGGGATAAGCACAAAGGCGGCGCCAACGCCGGCCATCGACAGGACCGTCGTCATGACCAGCGTGAACACAGCGGCGATGAGCAACGTCACGGTACTCTCCTCAATCCCCGCTCAGCTCATGGGTGGGGATGGGGTTGCACAGGACAACGTCGATTGCGCTCACGATGAGAGCCTCCACAAGGATGAATCATTCATTTGGCCAACCGGCCCAAGCTGGTCTGCCGCTCACTTGTGAAGACGAACGCCGCGGGAAAAAGATGCAGCAAAAGCGGATTTCCCTCGGTAATGATGATTGCTACGGTCAACCCGGATTTTGGGCAAAAAACAGAATTGCGCCAGCGCTATTTGTCCGGCGAGTCCGTGAGAGGAGGCCGCGGAACGAAGCAGCAGACATCGCCCTTGTCGTCGAAGGTGACCTGGCAAGCGCAGACCAGTTGCTCACGCAGCCGCTGCCGGGCCCGCTGGATTCTGGATTTTGCCCCCGGCAGGGAAATGCCGAGATGTTCAGCCAGGGCCTGCTGCGAATTTCCTTCAATGTCGCAGAAAGTGATCGCCAGTCGGTCATCGGCCGACAGTTCGGTGAGCACCCTCGGCAGGCATTGGCTCAAGGCGTCGACCGTGGGTGCTTCATCGAGCAATACCTCGGGAACGTCGTCGGGCAGCGGTACATGCTCGTGGGCATGCCGGAAACGGTCGGCCAGGATATTGCGGGCGACCTGGAAGAGCCATGCCCTGGGGTTTTCGATGATGCAGAACTGCGTATCCTGGCGCAGCGCCCGGATGAAGACTTCCTGCAGCAGGTCGTCAGCTTCTTCGACCAAACCGGAACGGTGGCGCAAAAAACCGTGCAATTCAGCCTCATGGGCCGCCCAGGCGGTGAGTAGACAGGGCACGCCCATGCTAGTCGGGCTGACCACGGCGAAGGGTGCCGCTCAACTCGCAGCCGGCCGAAACAGTATTGAAAACCGTCCCGTATTTCTTGATATTTTCATGTAGCAACTCAAGCCGCCGATCGGGTTCGTCGCTATCGACCCAAACCGTGTATTCGATACGCGCCATCTTCGGCGGCGCATCCTGCCGCCAGCCATGAATGCGCACCGCCACACCCCGGAATTCGAACTTGAGCATCGGCGTAACGCGCTCGATACCCTTCAACATGCAGGCCGATAGCGCAGCGAGCAGCAGTTCGGCCGGATTGAACGCATCCTCCCGACCGTCGAGATTGGTATCGAGCGCTACCTCGGCACACTTGGTGGTCGCCACGCTGCCTTGTGCCGATAGCCGCTGGGCGAAGACTTCGTACTCAAGCATGATCAAACCCCGGTCGATTGGAAGGACGCGTCGATTATCAAGCAGTTTCGGTCGGGAAAAAGCGTTTCTTGAACCACAGCGAAAGGCTGACCAGCGCAATCATGACCGGCACCTCGACCAGCGGGCCGATGACCGCCGCAAAAGCAGCGCCGGAGTTGATGCCATAGACAGCAATCGCCACCGCAATGGCCAGTTCGAAGTTGTTGCTGGCAGCCGTGAAGGACAGCGTGGTGCACTTTTTGTAGTTCGCCCCAACCCGCTTGCTCATGTAGAACGAGAACAGGAACATGATCACGAAGTAAATCAGCAGCGGAATGGCGATGCGCACGACATCGAGCGGAATGGTCACGATCAACTGCCCCTTGAGGCTGAACATGACGACGATGGTGAACAGCAATGCTACCAGCGTGATCGGACCAATTTTCGGCACGAAGTGCGTGTGATACCACTCCTTGGTCACGTAGCGCAGCATGATGACGCGGGTCAGGACACCGGCAACGCAAGGAATGCCAAGGTAGATGAAGACGCTTTCAGCAATCTGGCCGATAGAAATATTGACCACCATGCCACTCAGCCCGAACATCGGCGGCAACACGGTGACGAAGAACCAGGCGTAGATGCTAAAAAACAGTACCTGAAAGATCGAGTTGAAGGCGACCAGGCCAGCTGCGTACTCTGTCGAACCCTTGGCGATTTCGTTCCAGACAATGACCATCGCGATGCAGCGCGCCAGACCGATGAGGATAAGGCCGACCATGTACTCAGGCTTATCCGGCAGGAAGATGATGGCCAGCGCGAACATCAGGATCGGCCCGAGTATCCAGTTCTGGACCAGCGACAGGCCGAGTACCTTTTTGTCTTTAAAGACGTCGGGTAATTCCTCGTAGCGCACCTTGGCGAAGGGCGGGTACATCATCAGGATCAGACCAAGGGCGATGGGGATATTGGTCGTCCCGACCTGGAAGCGGTTGATGAAGGCCTCGGTACCCGGCACGAAATAGCCAAGGCCGATGCCCAGCGCCATCGCGGCGAAGATCCAGACCGTCAGGTAGCGGTCGAGGAAGGATAGTTTTTTGGTAACTTCACTCATGATTTATCTCGATCAGGCGGTTACAGGGTGGCAATTGGCCAGGGCACGCAAACGCTCGACGCCAACCGGCTCATCCTGGATTAGCGGGACAACTGCGTAACGTACGGCATGGGTATGGGCCACCAGGTCGATCTGGGCCAGTTCATTGACGGCGCGTTGGCGCAGCAACGGCGAAGACGACTGCACCGCTGCCACGCTGTTATTGATGACCCAGGCCCATGGCTCGATGCCGGCGCGGCGCAAATCTGACTGCAGGTTGGCGGCTTCGAGCACTGGCGTCGTTTCGGCCAGCGTCGCAATCAGCACCTTGGTCTGTTTGGCATCCTGCAACTGCATCATCGGCGTCGTGTAGTGCATGTCCTTGCCGCTCATCTGGCGGGCAATCTCGCGGTGATAGGCACCGGTCGCATCGAGCAGCAACAAGGTGTGGCCGGTTGGTGCCGTATCCATGACGACGAATTTCTTGCCGGCCTCGCGGATGACGCGGGAGAAAGCCTGGAAGACGGCAATTTCCTCGGTACAGGGCGAGCGCAGATCCTCCTCCAGCAGCGCCCGGCCTTGGGCATCCAGCGTCGCCCCTTTGCTCGCCAGAACATGCTGGCGATAACGCTCGGTTTCGGCCTGCGGGTCGATACGACTGACGGTCAGATGCTCAAGACTGCCAGCCAGGGTTTCCGACAAATGTGCGGCCGGATCCGAGGTCGTCAGATGAACCGGCAATCCCCGGCTGGCCAGTTCGACAGCCACTGCCGCAGCCAGCGTCGTCTTGCCAACTCCGCCCTTGCCCATCAGCATGACCAGTCCATGACCATCGGCGGCAATGCCATCGACCAGCACGGCCAGGCTTGGGACTTCAGGGAGCACCGTCGCGGCTGGAATATCCGATGCAGCATCGAAGGCACTGGCGACCAGCAACTTGCGGAGCGCATCCAGACCGACCAGGTTGAACGGCTTCAAGCCGACCTGATCGATGGGCAAGGCTTTCAATACATCCGGAATGTCGAGCAAGGCCGCTTGCTCACGGTTGTAGATGGCTTTGGCCAGCAGATCGCTACCCACAGCGGATTCGGGCAGTACGCCATTGATCACCAGGTACTGCTGCTTGAGGCCGATGCCGGCCAGTTCTTCATGCGTCCGCGCAACCTCGCGCAAGGTCGCTGCCTGGGCACGAGCAACCAGAATCAGCCGCGTCCGCACGGGATCGGCCAAGGCTTCTACCGCAGACTTGTATTGGGTGCGTTGCTTTTCCAGACCAGCCAAAGGCCCCAGACAGGAAGCATCGCCTTTGCCCTCTTCAAGGAAGCCCGTCCATGCCCCGGGCAATTGCAGCAGGCGGATGGTATGGCCGGTCGGCGCGGTATCGAAAATGATGTGATCGTAACCAGCAACCAGCGCCGAATCGGTCAGCAATGCCGTGAACTCGTCGAATGCGGCAATTTCCGTCGTGCATGCGCCCGATAGTTGCTCCTCGATGCCCTTAACCACGGCTTCCGGCAATACGCCGCGCACCGGACCGACAATCCGGTCCCGATAGGCCTGGGCCGCCGCCTGCGGGTCAATTTCCAGCGCAAACAAACCCGGAACAGCCTCGATGCCGACAATTCGGTTACCGATTTCCACGCCAAATACCTGGCCGACATTGGAAGCCGGATCGGTGCTGACCAGCAGAACGCGGCGTCCGGCTTCGGCCAACTGGATTGCGGTGGCGCAAGCGATCGAGGTTTTACCCACCCCGCCTTTGCCGGTGAAAAACAGATAGCGCGGCGGCTGTTCAAGGAATTTCATGGCGACCCTTATTTGGTTAGCAGCACTTGGAACCGCTGCAACAGCTTTTGGCCGGCGCTTCTGCGTCGACCGTAGCAGCGTCAATCTTTGCCCAGCGCGCCAACTCGGTACGGTTCGGATAACGACCCGCCAAGGCAAACTCGCCATCAACCAAAATCAGCGGCAAGGCCTCTTGACCCGAGCGTTCAAGGAAGCCTTTGACCACGAAATTTTCAGCGAAGGCCATGGGCTGCTGGGCGAGGTTGAAGCGTTCAACTTGCGCCCCTTGCTGCTTTGCCCAATCGACGTCGGCAGAAAAGCTGACCAGTTGCTGGTCGACATCAACGCCACAAACACCAGTGCTGCAGCACAAGGCGGGATCAAAAACTTGAATCACTGACATGAAATTACTCCTTGAAAATGTTTGCCTGATCTATCGGTACTACTGAATCCGCCCCGTTACACCCTTCGGGAAAATGGAATCCACGCTACAGGCCCTTATTCCTGAGCGGCCGCTTCCTCGTGAATCCGCTTCGCAGCAGCCTTGATGTCTGCCGCAGACATGGTCTCAAGCGGCAACGCAAGGAAGGCCTTGATGCGGCTTTCCAACTGCTGATAGGCAACCTCAAAGGCTTCAACACGAGCAGACATCGGCTCGACATGAGCGGGATCTGGAATCCCCCAGTGCGCTGTAGTCGGATGACCGATCCAGACCGGACAGGTTTCGCCAGCGGCGCTCGCGCAGACCGTGAAGATGTAGTCAATCTCTGGAGCCCCCGGGGCGGCAAATTCGTCCCACGACTTGCTCCGCGCTTCCGGCAAGGGAACGCCATGCTTTTCAAGCGTTTCCAGGGCGACCGGATTCACTTTCCCTGACGGTTGGCTCCCCGCAGAATAAGCACGAATCCGACCTTGACCAAGGTGGTTGAACAAAGCCTCACCAAGAATGGAGCGTGCTGAATTTCCGGTACAGAGAACAAGTACGTTGTAGGTTGTTTTGGACATGGGATTTATCGCTATCCGAGTTAATTAGGAAGTCTTTTCAGGATCACAGGGAACAACTTCGATCCCGCAGGCGGTACCGCCGCAGCAGTGCTCTGTCAGGTAAGCCAGGAGGTCATTCATCGCAGGATAATTGGCCGAGTAGTAGACAAAACGGCCGGTCTGGCTGGAGCGCACCAAACCGGCGATGGCCAACTCCTTCAAATGAAACGAAAGACGTCCGTTGGCCTCCGTGCCCAGGCGCTCAGCAATAGCCCCCACGGACAAGCCCTCGGCCCCCGCTTGAACGAGCAACCGAAATATCTGCAAACGAGTTTCTTGCGCCAGCGCACCCAGCGCGGCGACGGCTTCTTTGATAGTCATATTTCTATAATAATAGAATTGTATAAATATCTCAACGACAGGTTTGTGACAAGCAATTAACGCTGTCGTGAGCGACCCCGGCTCAATTTCAGGGAGTTTTAATCAAGGAGTAGCTATGCGCATTCTGTTTATTCTTCTGGCTGCGGTTTCCATCAATGCACTTGCCGCCGATGCCACTCCATCGACGACGCAGGATCAGGCAACTCAAGTCCCCCAGTGCTACAACGGGGATGACTCAAAGTTTTATAAGGTCGGTGAGAAGGCCACGATTTCGGGCGTGCCTTTGATCTGCGA
>CAZKSD010000040.1:0-14215 GCA_964555315.1 uncultured Dechloromonas sp. | reverse complement strand
GCGCCCTGGCTCGCTGGTTGGTCGGGCGGCTCGCTGACGGCGCTGGCCGCGGAACAAGGCGGCAGGCCCCGCGCGCGGACCGAGGACTGGTGGCGCAACTTCGACGACCCCGTTCTCGACGGGCTGGTCGCCGAGGCGCAGCGCCGCAATTACAACGTGCGCACGGCGGGCATGCGCATCATGGAGGCGCGCGCCCAGCTCGGCATCGCCGGCAGCCTGCTCTACCCGCAGCAGCAGCAGGTCAGCGCCAGCGTGCTGCGCAGCGGCGAGGAACGCCGGCCGGGCGCCGACACGGCGCTGACCGCCTACGGCGCCGGCTTCGCCTTCGCCTGGGAGATCGACTTCTGGGGCAAGTTCCGGCGCGGTGTCGAGGCGGCGGACGCCGGCTATTTCGCGACCATCGCCCAGTACGACGACCTGCAGGTGCTGATGGCGGCGCAGGTCGCCAATTTCTACTGCGCCATCCGCACCCTCGAACTGCGCCTGAAGATCGCCGGCGAGAACGCTGCGCTGCAGAAGCGCAGCCTGGAGATCACCGAGCGCCTGTTCAAACATGGCAGCGACTCCGAACTCGATGTCCAGCAGGCGAAGGCCCAGTATCTCGGCACGCTGGCCACCATCCCGCAGCTCGAGGGCAGCCTGCGCCAGACGCAGAACGCACTCTCCGTGCTCCTGGCGCGGCCGCCCGGCCCGTTGCCCGAGCTGGCGGCGGGCGAGGGGCGCATTCCGCTCGCCGAGTTGCGGGTCATCGCCGACATTCCCGCCGACCTCCTGCGCCGCCGCCCCGACCTGCGCGCCGCCGAGATGCGCCTCGCCGCGCAGTCGGCGCTGATCGGTGTCAGCGAGGCGCAGCTCTATCCCTCGCTCGCCCTCGTCGGCTCGCTCGGCATCGCGGCGACCTCGCTTTCCGGCGCTCCGCGCACGCTGGCGTGGAGCATCGGTCCCAGCCTGGTGTGGAACGTCTTCGACTACGGCCGCCTGAGCAACGAGGTGCTGGTGCAGGACGCGCGCTTCCAGCAGCTTTACGAGCAGTACCAGGAGACCGTCCTCCAGGCGGCGCGCGAGGTGGACGACGCCGCCGCCGGCTTCGCCGCCAACCGCGCGCAGGTGCCCGTCCTCGACGGGGCGGTGAAGGCGGCGCAGCGCTCGCTGGAGATCGCGACGACCCAGTACCGCGAGGGGATGACGGGCTTCGAGCGCGTCCTCGACTCACAGCAGCGCCTGTTCAGCCAGCAGGAGCGACAGGTGGCCAATCTCGGCAACGTCACGCAGAGCCTCGTCGCGCTCTACAAGGCGATGGGCGGCGGCTGGCAGGCGGCGCGTGCGCGACCCCTGGTCGACGACGCGACGCGCGAAACGATGGGCGGGCGCAGCGCCTGGGGACGGCTGCTCGAAGCGCCGTTGCCGCCGCCGGAGGCCGGTCCGCAACTGATCAACCCTGAAGGAACGCCCGATGAACGAGGAAACTGAACAGACTGCCGCTGTCTCCGGCGCGGCGCCGGCCGCCGCAGCCGCCGCGCCGGGCCGCGGGACGCGGAGCGGCGCCGGCGTCCTGCTGGCGCTGATCGGCGGCAGCCTGCTCTGGTATTTCGCCGCCGACCGCCTCACCCCGTACTCGTCGCAGGCGCGGGTGCAGGCTTTCGTCGTGCCGGTCGCCGCCGAGGTCGCCGGAAAGGTGCTCGCCGTGCACGTGCGCAACGACGACGACGTTGCCGCGGGGCAGCCGCTGTTCGACGTCGACTCCAGCCAGTACCGCATCGCGCTCGAGCGCAGCCGCTCCGATTACGAGTCGGTCAGGCGCTCGGTCAATGCCTCGGCGGCGGCGGTCGAAGCGGCGCGCGCCTCGCTCGAGGCGGCGGAAGCCAACCGCGTCAAGGCCGAGAAGGACGCGATCCGCCACGAGCGCTTGTACGAGGAGGATCCGGGGGCGATCTCGGTGCGCCGGCTTGAGGTCGCGCAGGCGACGCGGGTCGAGGCGGGCGCCCGCGCGAAGGCCGCCGAGGCCGACCTGCGCAAGGCGCAGGAAGCCGCCGGCGAGGCTGGCGACAGGAATGCGCAACTGCTCAGCGCGCGGGCGGCGGTTGACAAGGCAGAACTCGACCTGGCGCGGGCGCAGGTGGTGGCGCCGGCGCGCGGGGTGGTGACCGACCTGCGCGCCGACGTCGGCCACTTCGCCCAGGCCGGGGCGCCGGTGATGACGCTGATCGCCGTGCACGACCTGTGGATCAGCGCCGACATGACCGAGAACAACCTCGGCAACATCGAGCCGGGGAACGCGGTGGCGATCGTTCTCGACGTCCTGCCGGGGCACGTCTTCAAGGGCCGCGTGCGCAGCGTCGGCGGTGGCGTCGCCTCCGGTGAGCCGCCCAAGCCAGGCACCCTGCCGACGATCAAGAACAGCCGCGACTGGCTGCGTCAGGCGCAGCGCTTCCCGCTGGCCGTCGAGTTCGATCCGGCCGAGAGGGAGCGCCTGCGCGGAGTGCGCATCGGCGGCCAGGCCGAGGTGATGGTGTTCACCGGCGACCACCTGCTGATGAATTTCCTCGGCGCCGCGTTCATCCGGCTGATGAGCCTCCTCTCCTACCTCTACTGAGCGGCGGCGATGCATCCGGCGGACAAATCGGTCCTGCGCCTGGCGTTCGGGCTCGGGCTCGCGGCGCTGATCGCCTACGGCATGGCGCTGCCGATTCCCTACCTCGTCTGCCTGCTGTCGGTCCTCCTGCTGGCCAAACCGGGGCCGCCGCTGCCGCTGGGCAAGGGGCTGGCGCTGGCGGCGCTGCTCGGCGGGATGGTGGCGCTGGGGGTGCTGATGGTGCCCCTGCTCGAGAACTACAAGGTGGCTGGCGTCATCCTCACCGGCGCCGTGCTGTTCGCGCTGTTCTTCACCGGCCAGCGCACCGGCAACCCGCTGGTGACGGTGCTGATCATCGCCTTCACCGTCGTTCCCGTCGCCGGGGTCGCCGACCAGGCGCTGGTTACCGTCATCGCCGGGACGCTGGCGCTGGGGGTGGCGGTCGGCGCGCTGGTGGGCGGCGTCGCGCACGCCTTCTTCCCCGATGCCCCGGCGGCCGGGGGCAGGGCGCCGGCGGTACGTCCCGGGCGCGCGGCGGCGGCGTGGATCGCCGCACGCGGCACGCTGGTCGTGCTGCCGGTGTTCGTTCTCGTTCTCAGCGATCCGTCCGCGTTCATGCCGGCGCTGCTGAACACCGCGAACCTCGCGCAGCAGGCCTGCGGCGCCAGCGCCCGCTCGGCCGGGCGGCAACTGGTCGGGTCGACGCTGCTGGCGGCGGCGCTGGCCGCCGTCGTCTGGTGCGGGTTGTCGCTGCTGCCCAGCCTGTGGATGCTGGCGCTGTGGCTGATGCTGGCCGCCGTCTGGGTCGGCGCCCGCCTCTACCGGGCGGCGCCGACGGCGCTGCCGGCGACTTTCTGGTCGGGCGCGCTGACGACGATGCTGATCCTGCTCGGGCCGGCGATCGAGGACAGCGCGAACGGCGAGGGCGTGCTCGGGGCGTCCGTCGGGCGCATCGCCATTTTCATCGGCGTCGCCCTCTACGCCTGGGCGACGGTGTGGCTTTCCGAGCGCTGGCGAGCCGGGCGCGACGTTGCGCTCGCCGGCAACGGCGTGTGATGGGAGGAAGGGAATGGCGATACTGACAAATCTCGCGGTCGGCCTGCCGGTGATGCTGCTCTGCCTGCTCATCCAGGCGACTGCCGTCTTCTGGGGCGTGCGCCACTACATCGGCTACGCGTCGCGCGACGCGGGCGGCGATGCGGTTCGCGTCGGCTTTCGCCCGCTGGCGCTGGCGATGACGCTGATGACCGTCGGCAACCTCGTCCAGATCACGCTGTGGGGTGCGCTCTTCGTCTGGCTCGGCGAGTTTTCCGCGCTCTACGACGCCGTGTACCACTCGGGCGTCAATTTCACCTCGCTCGGCTACGGCGACATCGTCATGAGCCAGCGCTGGAAGCTGCTCGGCCCGCTCGAGGCGGTCAATGGCATTCTGATGCTGGGCATGAGCGGCGCCGCGCTGATGGCGATGCTCCAGCACACGATCAAAAGGCAGCTCGCGAGCGAGGGGTCGGCACGCTAGGCGTTGCCGCAGGACTCCAGCACGCGCAGCAGCGAAGCCGTGTCGTCCCGGCCCCAGCCCTGCGCCATCAGCGCGTTCAACTGCTGGGCGACGGTTGCGGTCAACGGCATGGGAACGCCCGATTTGCGCGCCGCCTCCAGCACCAGCCCGAAATCCTTGTGATGCAGCCGCGCCTCGATGCCGGCCGCGAAATCGCGCTTCACCATGCGCTCGCCCATCACGTCGAGCACGCGCGAAGCGGCCGAGCCGCCGGCCAGCGCCTGCTTCACCTTGGCGCAGTCCACACCGGCAGCGGCGGCGAGGCGCAGCGCCTCGGCGGCGGCCGCGATGGCGGCGACCATGATGATCTGGTTGCAGGCTTTCGCCACCTGCCCGGCGCCGTTCGCGCCGATGTGCACGATGCGCTGGCCGAGGCAGGCGAGCAGCGGACGCACGCGTTCGAGCACCGCCGCGTCGCCGCCGGCCATGATCGCCAGCGTCGCATCGCTGGCCCCCTGGGCGCCGCCGGAAACCGGCGCGTCGAGCATGTGGATGCCCTTTTCGGCGAGCCTGGCGGCGATGCGGCGGGCGGCGTCGGGGGCGATGGTCGAGCAGTCGACCAGCACCGAACCCGGCGCCATGCCTTCGCTCAGGCCGTCCGCGCCGAGAGCGACGGCCTCGACATCGGCGCTGGAGGTGATGATCGTAAACACCACTTCACAGCGGCGGCCGAGTTCGGCCGGCGTCGCGCACACCGTCGCCGGCAGGCCGGCGGCGCTTTGCGGGCGGCGCGCCCAGACGTGCAGGTCGTGCCCGGCGCGTTGCAAATGCAGCGCCATCGGCCGCCCCATGGCGCCGAGGCCGATGAAGCCGACCTTCACTCGGCTTGCCCGGACAGCCGTTCGAGCAGCTTCAGCACGGCGATCGAGTCTTCCTCGCCCATGCCGGAGCCGACCATGGCGTTGAGCATCTGCGCCGTCGCCGCCGAACCCGGCAGGCAGAGCCCGAGTTCATGCGCCGTCTGCATGACGATGTTGAGGTCCTTCTCGTGCATCCAGCTCTTGAAACCCGGCTTGAAATTGCGGTCGAGCATGCGCTGGCCGTGGTTTTCCAGGATTTTCGAGTAGGCGAAGCCGCCGAGCAGCGCTTCGCGCACCTTGCCGCGGTCGACGCCGTTTTTGGCCGCAAAAGCGAAAGCCTCGGCCACCGCCAGCACGCCCATGCCGGTGACGATCTGGTTCGCCGCCTTGGTCACCTGCCCGGCACCGCAAGCGCCGACGTGAACGATGTTTTTGCCCATGCACTCGAAAGCCGGTTTTGCCTTGGCAAAAGCCGTGTCGGAACCGCCGGCCATGATAGCCAGCGTCCCGGCGATGGCGCCGACCTCGCCGCCGGACACCGGCGCATCCATGAAATCCACCCCGGCAGCGGCCAGGTCGGCGCCGACCCGGCGCGCCGCGGCGGGGGCGATGGTGCTCATGTCCACCGCGACCAGCCCGGGCGCCGCGCCCTCGGCGACACCGCGCATCACCTCGGCGACATCCGGCGCATCGGCCACCATCGAAATCACCAGTTCATTACCGCGCGCGGCTTCGGTCGGGCTGCTCGCGCCTTTCGCCCCGGCATCGAGCAATGGCCGCATCGACTCGGCGCGGCGCGCCCAGACGGTGACCTGGTGACCACCCTTCAACAGGTTGAGGGCCATCGGGCGTCCCATGATCCCGAGGCCGATGAATCCGATTTTCATGCCGCGCTCCCTGAGGTTGAAGCGGCGATTCTAGCGGAAGCGGCCGGTATCGAATATTCGTTCGGGCAGGGAATGATTCATGCGATCATTTCACGCCGCGTTCGCCGCTGCGTTCCGCTGGCGAAGTCGAAGCGGCATGGCCGATGGGGAGAAACCAATGAAGAGTCAGCAACGCGAAAATCCGTTTGCCCGTCTGCTCGGCGCAGCCCTGGTGGCGATGTCCGGCATGGCGTTTGCCGCCGCCGGCGGCGCCGTGGCGAGCGATCCGGGGGCGCTGGAGGGCGGGCATTTCCATCCCAAGGGCAGGCCGCCGTCCGGATACACGATCGAAATGCAGAAAGAGGTCCGGGCCACGCTGCCGTTCGCCGACAAACGCGAGTTCGAGGAAGCGGCGCGCGGCTTCCTCGCCGCCCCGCCGTACCGGCGGATCATGGCCGAGGCCGGTAACGTCGCCTGGGACATGGCCAGCTACGATTTCCTTCTTCAGGACAGGGATTTCGCGAGCATCAACCCGTCGCTGCAGCGCCAGGCCGTCCTCAACATGGCCTATGGGCTCTACGAGGTGGTTCCCGGCCGGATCTACCAGGTGCGCGGCTTCGATCTCGCCAATATCAGCTTCATCAAGGGCGATACCGGGTGGATCGTCTTCGATACGCTGACGGCGAAGGAAACGGCGCGCGCCGCGCTTGAATTCGTCAACGAGAAGCTTGGCAAGCGCCCCGTGGTGGCCGTCGTCTATTCGCACTCGCACGGCGACCACTTCGGCGGCGTGCGCGGAGTGGTGGACGAAGCCGATGTCGCCAGCGGCAAGGTGCCGATTATCGCGCCGGTCGGCTTCATGGATCATGCCATCGCCGAAAATGTTCTCGCCGGCAATGCGATGACGCGGCGCATGTATTACCAGTATGGCGTGCTGCTGCCGCGCAGCCCCTTCGGTCATGTCGACCAGGCCATCGGCAAGAACGTGGCCGCCGGCGCTACCGGCCTGATCGCGCCGACCCGCGAGATCGTCAAGGACATCGAGGAAATGACGGTCGACGGCGTGAAGATGGTGTTCCAGAACACGCCGGGCACCGAGGCGCCGGCCGAGATGAACACGTATTTTCCGCAGTTCAAGGCGTTCTGGGCGGCGGAAAACATCACCGGCACCATCCACAACATCTACACCCTGCGCGGCGCCCTGATTCGCGACGCGCTCGAGTGGTCGCGGCAGATCAACCGGACGCTCCACCTGTTCGGCCAGGAGGCCCAAGTGATGTTCGCGGCGCATAGCTGGCCGCGCTGGGGCAATGCGCGCATTCAGGAAGTCATGCGCACGCAGCGCGACGCCTACGCCCACCTCAACAACGAGGTTCTGCACCTCGCCAATCAGGGGGTGACGATCAACGAGGTCCACAACGTCTATCGCCTGCCGAAAAGCCTCCAGCAGAACTGGGCTGCGCACAGTTACCACGGCTCCGAGGAGCACAACAGCCGCGGCGTGATCAACCGTTACCTCGGTTACTGGGACGCCAATCCGGCGACGCTGATCCCGCTTTCGCCGAAGGATTCGGCGCCGCTCTATGTCGAGATGATGGGCGGCTCGGCGAAGATTCTGGCCAGGGGCAGGGAACTTTACGATCAGGGCAAGTACCGCCACGCGCAGGAGATTCTCAACAAGCTGGTCTTCGCCGAAGCGGGCAACCAGGCGGCCAGGGATCTGCTGGCCGACGTCTTCGAGCAGATCGGCTACCAAAAGGAAAGCACCAGTCTGCGCAACAGCTTTCTCGCCGGAGCCCACGAATTGCGTTCCGGCATCCCGGCCGGCGCTTCACCGAGGACCGGCGGCCCCGACATCGTCCGTGGCATGACGACCGGCCTGCTGCTCGATTACCTGGCGGTGCGGCTCGACAGCAGGAAGGCCGAGGGCCTTTCGTACAAGGTCAATCTGCTGACGCCGGACAACGGCGAAAGATACGCTATCGAACTGAACAATTCGGCGCTGACCAGCATCCGGGACTTCCAGATCTCGAACCCTGACCTGACGGTTACGGTCAACCGCTCGGATATCGAAAAAATGCTTCTCGGCGCGGCAAGCTTCGACCAACTGGCAGCGACCGGCAAGGTCAGGCTCGAGGGCGACTCCAGACCGATCGATCAACTCAAGGGCATGTTCGTGCAGTTCGACATCGGCTTTGAAATCCTGCCGGGAACCCTGCCGGCAAAGGCGGCCGCGAAGGCGAACAAGGAATAGGCGGAAGTTGCTGGCGTCGCGGCCGGCGCGCGTGACCGCGACTTCGCCCGCAAAATCGCTGACTGCCACGGGATGGTATTATCACAGGTTGTGGCGGCCATCCGTCCGGTCCGCAAGCAGTGCGATGGCCTGCCGCTTCGATCGTTCCCGGTATGGAGACTGAAAGGATATCGGTCATGCAGGAGCCGGCGAACTTGCCGCTCCGGATTGTCTTCTCACGCCTTGTCGCTGCGGCAATTTCCACCGTTGTCCAGCGCTGGTTCTGTTACCGGGAAAAATGAGCAGGTATTACGTCAAGTCAGGGTCGGCAATCGAGGAACTTGCCGTTGGCGACAGGCTGGGTAGCGGTGCCGTCGCCAATGTCTTCGCCGTCAGCGCGCCACCGCGGCTTGCCGATTGCGCGGCAAAGATCTATCTCGATCCCAGGACCATCGATGTAGAAAAGATCGGCGCCCTCGTCGAAAAAGTGCCGGCGAATTTGCGGGCTGTCCTGGCCTCCGGTAAGGACTACGCTCAATATGCCTGGCCGCAACAGATCGTCTATGGCAAGTCGGCGCTCGGAAGGGGGTTGCAGCCGGTCGGCCTGCTGATGCCGAAGGTTGACCTGCTGGAGACCGTTGCCCTCGACGCCTACTTCGACCCCTCTTCCGGCAGGATGACGGGTCTTGACGGGCACCGGCTTGCCCTTCCCAGAAAGGTGGCGATTGCCATCAATCTGTGCAAGCTGCTGGGTGAGTTGCACTCCAGGCAGGTGTACTGCATCGATTTCAAGCCGCAGAACGTGCTGGTGAACAGAAACAGCGGCATCGTCACCCTTGTTGACTGTGACAGCTATTCCGTCGTTTCGGGCAACGGAAACTACTATCCGGCGACCCATCCCGCCAAGGGTCATGCCGCGCCGGAGGTCCTGAAGAACCAGGGTGTCAGTGCCGAGCTGGCCGAGTCTCAGGATTGCTTCGCGCTGGCGCTCGGGCTGTTTCAGATATTCAACTACGGCCTTTCTCCATTTTCGGGAACGGTGAACAAGGGTTGGCTGGAGGCCGCCGACGATGATGCCCGCGTCGCGGCGGGTTACTACCCCTACGGGCTCCATTCCAATCCGGCGATCAGTCCGCTCCCCCGGTCGGTGCACGATTGCTGGCCGGTTTCGTTGCGCGAGATGTTCGACCGGGCCTTTCGCGACCCCAGGGAAAGACCGTCAGCCCGGAACTGGGAAGAGGTGCTGCGCGGGCTGCGCGAGAAGGCGAGGTATGTCACCTGCAAGGAACACCCGAACGATCCGGAACATATCCATTTCGCCGGGCTGCCTTGTTGCCGGTGTGAGCGTGACCGGCGCATCGGGGTTCCGGAAGAGAGCGCCGCAAGTTGTCAGCCTGCGGACACCGGGACCGACATCGCGACCGCGAAAAGCGGGGCAGAAGCGCGAACCGTTGCGCAAGCGCCAGTGGCCAAGGCCGCTTCCGGATCGCGGCGCAGGAACGTCTGGATGGTCTGGATTGGCGCGGTGGCTCTGGCAATCGCCCTGCTGACTTTTCTTGGCAGTCGCGATGGCGACATTCCGTCGACCCATGTGCGCACGCCGCCGCCGTCGCCCCCGGTGCCTCAGGCAACCGCCGAGTCCAGGAGTGGCGGGACGGGCGCGTCGCTCAATCCGGCCATGCCACCTGCCGGCGGTTCGGAGCGCAAGCCGTTTACCAGGGAACAGATCTATTATTGTCTGGCCAGGGAATACAGGAACAACGCCATCGCCGATATCCTTTCCAGAACCAGGACGCCGACGCCCGCTGCGTTTTTCGCGGAAATCGCCGATTGCAACGCGCGCTGCAGGAACTACACATCGGCCGACGCGGACGCCGAAGCCGCCAGATCGATCTTCGAAAACAACAAGGCGAGCATTCTCGATGAGGCGACTGCGGAGGCCGAATCGTTCAGAAAAAGTGCCCTCGCCTCGACGGCGATCGGCGCTGAAGAAGCACGTGATCAGGGGGGGAGCCCGGACCGGGCGGTGGAAGCGGCCGGGCGGAAGCCGGAGGCGGCCCGGTCCCGGCAGCCAGAGCCGGCGAAACCGCAGGGCGTGCCTGCCGTCCCGGGTCAGCGGGACAAGCCTCCGGTTGCAGGCGCAGCGCCGGCGGCGCCGGGCGCGGACCAGTCCGCAGCGAGCGCTTCACCGGATCGCGGAAAGGCCGTCGTTCGGCCGCAGGAGCCGGATCCGGCGGCGGTTGAGCGTGCCCCGGCCGTTGCCCCGCGGCAGGAGAAGCCGCTGACTTCGACCCTGTTGACCGCCATCCAGCGCGGCGACAGATCGACGGTCAACGAGTACCTGAATCGCGGCGCGAGTCCCGACGAAATTCTATCCAACGGCGCCTCGCCTTTGAAGAGCGCGGTTGTGAGCTCCAATGCTTCCGTGGCCGAGTTGCTCCTGAGTCGGGGCGCCGACGTCAATGCCCGGGACCATGCCGGGAAAACCGCGCTGTTCTGGGCAAGGCGAATGAATAACCAGGCCATGGTGCAGATGCTGCTGAATCACGGGGCGCAGGACTGACGGAGCGGGGCTGGTCCGAGGCACGCCGTCCGCAAGCCGCGCGCGAAGGCGGCGTCCGAACCGCCGGCCATGATCGGCAGCGTGCCGGAGATGGCGCCGGCCGCCCCGGCGGCAGCGGCGTCGAGTAGCGGCTGCATCGATTCGGCGCAGCGCGCCCAGACGCAAGCTGACCGCGGAATGGCGCAAACTGTTGCGCGAGATGGTGACCGAAGCCGAGCAAAAGCGAGTCCTGGGGCAGCCTTTGCACAAGCGGTTACAAAAGGGTGACGCTGTCCTCCGCCTGTCCGGTGACAAGTTGCATACGGGCTTGGCACGTCAGCTCTGGCGAGACAAGGGGGCATTGGCCGGAGCCAAATGAGTTGGCTATTGGCCGGCGGCAGTGCTTCGCCGGCCACGGCGCGGGCGTTGGCGATCACGCCTTGTTCGCGGCGGCGACCGGCTTCGGGTTTAGCGTGCGCAGAATGTCGTGCGGGTGCACGCCGACCAGAAAACCACGCCGGCCGCCGTTGATGTAGATCAGCGGCAGATCGAGGATGGACTTTTCGATATAGACCGGCATCGGCTTTCTGGTGGCGAAGGGGCTGGTGCCGCCGACCAGATAGCCGGTGTGGCGGTTGGCGGCTTCGGGCGCGCATGGCTCGACCTTCTTGCAGCCGATCTGCCTGGCGAGTTCCCGGGTCGACACCTTGCAGTCGCCATGCATCAGCACGATCAGCGGCCGCGCGTTCTCGTCCGCGAAAACGAGCGTCTTGACCACCGCGTGCTCATCGACATTCAGTTCGCGGGCCGAAACCCGCGTGCCGCCATGCTCTTCGTAGGCGTAGACATGGCTGGAGAAGGCGATCCCGTGCGCTTTCAGAAACCTGACTGCCGGTGTTTCGGGGGCGTGGCGATTCTTGTTCATTTGACGTGTCAGCCGCGTGGATGATGGGTGGCGTGCAGCGCCTTGAGGCGCTCGCGGGCGACGTGGGTGTAAATCTGGGTGGTCGAGATGTCGGCGTGGCCGAGCAGCAGTTGCACGACGCGCAGGTCGGCGCCGTGGTTGAGCAAGTGGGTGGCGAAAGCGTGGCGCAAGACGTGCGGCGAGAGTCTTTGCGGGGCGATGCCGGCGCGCAGGGCGTGGCGTTTGATCAGTTGCCAGAAGGCCTGGCGCGTCATCGGGCCGCCGCGGGCGGTGACGAAGAGGGCGTCGCTCTGCTGCCCGTTGAGAATCTCCCGCCTCGCTTCGTTCAGGTAGCGGCCGAGCCAGTCGATGGCCTGTTCGCCGAGCGGCACCAGGCGCTCCTTGCTGCCCTTGCCGAGGGCGCGCAACACGCCTTCGTTGAAGCTGACTTCGTGCAATCGGAGATTGACCAGTTCGGAAACGCGCAGGCCGCTGGCGTACAGGGTTTCGAGCATGGCCCGATCGCGCAGGCCGAGCGGCGTGTCGATGTCCGGCGCAGCGAGCAGACCGTCGACCTGCGTTTCCGACATGACCTTGGGCAGGCGCGAGGGACGGGTCGGGTTGGCCAGCTTCAGCGTCGGATCGGCGGCGATGCGGCCGCGCGCCAGTTGCCAGCGGTAGAAGCGGCGCAGCGTCGACAGGTAGCGCGACTGCGAGCTGGCGCGGGTCTGCCGCGAAAGATGGGCGATGAAGGCGGTGGCGGTCGTATCGCGGAGGTCGAGCAGCGCTTCGCGATCATCGCTGGCCAGCCACAGCGACAGCCGGCCGAGATCGGAGCGGTAACTGTCGAGCGTCGCCTTGGCCAGGCCGTCTTCCAGCCAGAGGGCGTCGCAGAAGTTGTCGATCTCGGCGAGATCAATTGCCCGGGCGGACGGATTCTCGGTCTTCATGCTGCAATAACCAGCGTTTGACGTCGAGCAGAAAGCCGCCGCGTTCGCGGGCAAAGCCGCCGAGTTTTTTGTCACCTGCGCCGCCGCTGGCGACGACGCGGTGGCAGGGGACGACGACCGGATACGGATTGGCGCCGCAGGCCTGACCGACGGGGCGTGGTGCGTTTTTGAGGCTTTTTGCCAGTTGACCGTAAGTGTGCGTTTTCCCCGAAGGGATGGTTGCGATCTCCGCCCACACCCGGCGCTGGAAGGCGGTGCCGGCCGGGCGCAGCGGCAGGCTGAACTGGAAGGCCGGGTCGGCCAGGTAGGCGTGCAACTGGCGGACCGCTTCCGCGGCGAGGTGAGTTGTCGGCGCCTGTTCGGGCTGCGGTTCGAGGAATTCGATCGCCGTGACCTCGTCGTCGCGGCAGCGCACCCCGAGCGCAAAGCCGGGAGCGGCGACCACAGCCTGATAGTGAACGGTATTCATGACGATCTCCGGAAGAATTTTCAGCTAGATTATCATGGCGTCGGGACGATTTTGCTGCGAGGTTGGCCATGAGTGCGCAGGCGCCGAATCCGAAATCCGCCGGTGGGCCGGCATTGGCCGGTGTGCAGTTCTTCTTCACGCTGGCGTGGACCGTCTATGCCGTGCAACTGCCCGGACTTCTGGCGACAGCGGGGATTGCCGCGAGTTGGCTGACTCTCCTGCTGATGGCCGACCAACTGGTCTTCGCCGCGATGGATGTCGCCTTTGGCGTGATGGCCGACCGCATGGCCGAAGGTTATCGTCGCCTGGCCCGCTTGCTGGTCGTGCTGAGCACCCTGTCCGCCGTCGCTTTCGTGATCCTGCCGCTGGTCGCCGGTGTTGCGCCTGGTGCGTTGCTCGCCGTCCTCGTGGTCTGGGTCGTCTCCGCTTCGGTGGTGCGCGCGCCGACCCTGATCCTGCTCAGCAAGCGCGCCAAGGCGGCGCAGCAGGCGGAACTTGTCGTCTGGTATGCTTCCGGGATGGCGCTGGCGTCGGCGCTCGCGCCGTTTGTCGCGCTCTGGCTGAAGGGCGGCGACCCGCGGCTGTCGTTCACAATATCGGCGGTGACGCTGCTCGTCGCCGTGATCGTGCTGCTGCGGGTGGTCGGCCGGGAGGCGCCGGTCGCCGAAGACATGCCGCCGCGACCCGCCCCCTTTGCCGCCTGTCTGCCGCTGTTGCTGGCGCTCGGGTTGGCCGGGTTTGGCTTTCAGATCCACGCCTTCGTCAATGCTTCGCCGCTGTATCAGTTGCATGCCGGCAAGGAGCAACTGCCGTGGCTGATGCCGCTCCTCTGGCTCGGCTTCTTTGCAATGCTGGCTGGGGTCGGGCCCTTGTTCAAGCGTTTCGGCGCGATGCCCGTGGCCACCGGCGGCATCCTGCTGACTGCGGCAGCCAGTTATGCGGCAGGGGCCGCCGGCAACCTCGGGATGCTGATTCTCCTGCAACTGATCTGCGGGGTCGGCTGGGCGATGACCTTCGCCGGCCTGATGGAGAGCGCTGCGACCGCCGGATTGCGGGGGTCCGAAGGGCTCTTCATGGGGAGCTTCTTCGCCGTGACCGCTCTATCCGCTCTTCTCCGGATCGCTTTTGCCAGCCACTGGCTGGCCGCCTGGAAGAGCAGCCAGTTCATGCTGCCGGCGGCCCTGCTGCTGGCCGCCGGTCTGATCGCTGCCGCCCAGGCCTGCTTCCTGCGGGGCGAGGCCGGCCGCGACGGAGGCCGGGACCGAGTCAGCCCCTGACGTGCCCGTCGCCGAGGACGATCCACTTCTGGCTGGTCAGCCCT
>CAZKSD010000039.1:0-14296 GCA_964555315.1 uncultured Dechloromonas sp. | reverse complement strand
CGATCATTCAGGGTAGCCGCATGGTTGCGCAGGGCGGGAGTCTGCTCGACACCGCAATCGCGCTGGAAGCAGATGAGATCGTCATCGCCCTGTCCGAACGACGCGGAGGCTCCATGCCCATGCGCGAACTCCTGGATTGCCGCTTGAACGGGATCCGCGTTCTCGACCTCGCCAGTCATTTCGAGAAGACGCTCGGCCAGATCCGCCTGGACTCCCTTTACGCCGGCTGGCTCATTTTCGGCGAGGGTTTCAGTCAAGGGGCCGTTCGCTCGGTCGTGAAACGGGTCTTTGACATCATTGCCTCGCTCATACTGCTCATCGCCGGGGCGCCGGTGATGGTTGTAACCGCGTTGCTGATCGGACTGGAAACCGGCTTCCCGCTCCTCTACCGGCAGGAACGAGTCGGGCATAACGGACGCCTGTTCAACGTCATCAAGTTCCGCAGCATGCGCCAGGACGCCGAGAAACATGGAAAGCCGGTCTGGGCGACATCGTCCGATGACCGCGTGACAAAGGTTGGACGCATCATCCGCAAGCTGCGCATCGACGAACTGCCACAGCTATACTGCGTCCTCAAGGGTGACATGAGCCTTGTCGGCCCGCGTCCGGAACGGCCGTTCTTTGTCGATCAGCTGACCCGGGAGATTCCGTTCTACGCGGTCAGGCACAGCGTCAAGCCCGGATTGACCGGATGGGCCCAGGTTTGTTACCACTACGGGGCGTCGACCGAGGATGCGGCGGCAAAACTGCAGTACGACCTTTACTACGTGAAAAACCACTCCCTGTTTCTTGACCTCGTCGTGCTCTTCGAAACAGTCGGGGTTGTACTGACTGGCAAAGGCGCGCAGTAGACCGCGGCCCCAAGGCACGTTTGATGGCGTCGTTTGCCGACTGAGCCATGAACCACGAAACCGCATCGCTGATCGCCTGGAGTATGGGCACCGCAGCAGTCAGCTACGGGCTGCTGGCTGTCCACCTCATTTTTCTCGGCCAGGACTGGCGCGGCAATCGGCGCGCCCAGGCAATGCTGGCAGCCGTGGTTCTCGCGGCACTCTGGGCAATCGTTGGCACGCTGTTTGCGCTGACGGGCAAGAGCATTTTTCTTGTATCGAGCGTTCTGCTCGATACCCTGCGCTATGGCGCCTGGTATGTGTTCCTGAACCTTCTGCTTTCTCCATCCGGGGCCCAGCGCCGCATTGACCGGATCCTTCCCGTCTGGCTGAGTCCTTCAGGCTGGGCATTGGTGACCTGCAGTATCGCTGTGCATCTGGCGATATACATGGGTTTGGTGCAGGCGTATCAGTGGGTGCGGATCGAACTGGTCCTGGGGCTGGGAATGGTCATCATCGCCCTGATCCTTCTGGAACAGGTCTTCCGGAATGTCACCGACGATGCGCGCTGGAACGTCAAGCCGCTGTGCCTGGCCCTGCTCGGACAGTTCGGCTTCGATCTCTACCTCTATTCGGACGGGCTTCTGTTCAACCGGCTCGATGCCGACGCCTATGCGATACGCGGGTTCTTCCATGCGCTGGTCATCCCGCTGCTTCTCGTCGCCACCGTCCGCAGCCGTGACTGGAAGACAAAGATCCAACTCTCGCAGAAGGCCGCATTCCACACAGCCACGCTTGTGTTTGCAGCCATCTATCTTCTGATCATGGCGTCCCTCGGTTACTACGTCCGTTTCTTCGGCGGCGACTGGGGACGCGCACTGCAGTTCTCGATCTTGTTCATCTCGCTGCTGTTCCTCGGGGTGCTGGTCTTTTCAGGATCGATGCGGGCAAAACTGCGTGTCCTTGTAAGCAAGCATTTCTTCAGGTATCGCTACGACTACCGCGAAGAATGGTTGCGCTTTACTCAAACCCTGTCATCACAGGAGTCTCACCAAGGGGTTGGGCAGCAGGCCATCCGGGGCCTGGCCAATCTGGTCGAGAGCCCGGCGGGCGGCCTGTGGCTCAAGCAACCCGGGCAAGATGCCTTCAGGATGGCCGCAAGGTGGAACATCCCGGCCAACGAGGTCTCCGAGGACGGCAATTCATCACTCTGCCGCTTTCTCGTCGGCAGGGGCTGGGTCATCAATCTCGAGGAGTATCGGACGGCGCCGGGGCGCTATGCCGAACTGGAAATCCCCGAGTGGATATACGGGATTCCAAACGCCTGGCTGGTTGTCCCGCTGATGGTCAGTCAAGAATTGACCGGCTTCGTGATCCTTGCCAGCGCGCGAACGCGCATCAATGTCAATTGGGAAGTGAACGATGTGCTTCGCACTGCCGGGTGTCAGGCAGCAGGTTTTCTGGCGCGGATGCAGGCCACGGAAGCCCTTCTCGAAGCCCGGAAATTCGATGCGTTCAACAGGATGTCGGCATTTGTCGTGCATGATCTCAAGAACATCGTCACTCAACTTTCCCTGATGCTGCGCAATGCGGAACGTCACCGGGACAACCCCGAATTTCAGCAGGACATGCTGATGACGGTGGAGCACTCAGTCGAGCGCATGCGCCAGCTGATGATGCAGCTCCGTGAAGGGGCGACGCCGCCGGGTACGGCATGCGGCGTGCAACTTGCCGATATCATCGATCGCGTTCGGCAGAGTAAAATGAAGCAGGGACGGACTGTTGAAATGATGATGAACGAACACTTGGCGACGCGAGGCCACGCGGAGAGACTGGAGCGAGTCATCGGGCACCTGGTCCAGAATGCGCTCGATGCCACGGATGAAGACGGCAGGGTTTGGGTATCGCTGACGCGCCGCGGCGATCGGGCAATCGTTGAAGTCGGCGACACGGGGCAAGGAATGACTGAGGAATTCGTTCGGGATCGCCTCTTCAGGCCGTTTCAGAGCACCAAGCAGGCGGGGATGGGCATCGGCGCCTATGAAAGCGCACAGTACATACGTGAAATTGGCGGTGAATTGCAGGTTGCTAGCCAGGAAAACCTGGGGACGCGGGTAACAATGATTCTTCCCTTGTTTGACACTGGAACAAAGTCCGACCTGCACGAAACGGAGCGGGCATGACCGGCGACAAACCACGTCCCCTGCTGATTGTCGAAGACGACCTCGCATTGCAGAAGCAACTGCGCTGGTCTTTCGACAAGTTCGAGGCGTTGACCGCGAGCGACCGCGAGGGTGCCCTCGCCCAGGTTCATCGTCACAATCCGGCAGTCGTGACCATGGACCTCGGCCTGCCACCGGACGCGGATTCGGTTTCCGAAGGTTTTCTGTTGCTTGAACAGATTCTGGCCACTGCTCCCGATACGAAAGTCATCGTGCTTACCGGCCAGAACGACCAGGCCAACGCATTGCGTGCAATTGCGCTTGGCGCCTACGACTTCTTCGCCAAGCCGTTCGAACCCCAGCTCATGACGCTGACGATAGATCGCGCGTTCAGACTGTTCGACCTGCAGCAGGAAAACCGGCGACTCCAGGCGATGCAGCAGCCGGCTGCGCTTGCCGGCCTGCTGACCCGGGACAGCGAAATGATGCGCGCCAGCCGGATGATCGAAAAGGTTGCGAATACCAATGCAACAGTCCTCCTGCTGGGCGAGAGCGGCACCGGCAAGGAGGTTCTCGCACGCGGGTTGCACGAAGCGTCAACCCGCAGGGGAGAGCGCTTCGTGGCAATCAACTGCGCCGCGATTCCGGACAATCTTCTCGAAAGCGAACTGTTCGGCTACGAAAAGGGCGCGTTCACTGGCGCAACCAGGACGACCCAAGGCAAGATCGAATCGGCCGGTGGCGGAACACTGATGCTGGACGAGATCGGCGACTTGCCCTTGGCATTGCAGGCAAAACTGTTGCGCTTTCTGCAGGAGCGGGTCGTCGAACGACTTGGCGGACGCCAGGAGATTCCTGTCGACGTCCGCATTGTCGGCGCCACGCATCAGGATCTGAAAGCGCGTATCAGGGAGGGGCTCTTTCGCGAAGACCTGTACTTCCGGCTGGCCGAGATCGTCGTCACCATTCCCCCGCTGCATGCCCGGAAGGGTGATCCGGCCCTTCTCGCCCACGCATTCGTCCGCCGCTTCGCAGCGGAATATCATCGCGCAAACCTCAGCCTGTCCGAAGATGCCGTGCGGGCATGCGAAGCCTATGGCTGGCCGGGAAATGTCCGCGAACTCGAAAACTGCATCAAGCGCGCAGTTATCATGGCTGAAGGCCAGCAAATCGCCCGCGCAGATCTCGGCCTGGACATCGCAGCCGATGATGGTGATGGCTACATCGATCTACGCCACGTCCGCGATGAGGCCGAGAGGGGCGCCGTGGTCACCGCGCTTGGCAGAGCCAACGGCAACGTGGTGCGTGCCGCCGAGTTGCTGGGAATCAGCCGCCCTACCCTTTATGACATGATGCATCGCCTGGGGCTCAAATAGCCCGCAAACATACTGGATGACGAACTTTGAAAAGACCAGCCGCTTCCCTTCGCATCACCCTCGCCGTGCTTCTTGTGACGTCACTGTTTGCCGGCTGTGCGGCCGAAGATCCCGATTCGCTCATGGCGTCAGGAAAGGACTACCTTGCGAAGAATGACAGCAAAGCTGCCGTCATCCAGTTCAAGAATGCGCTGCAAAAGAATCCAAAGCTCGGCGAGGCGCGCCTCCTTCTCGGCAAGGCGTTGCTCGAGGCTGGAGATGCGCAAGGCGCGGAACCCGAGTTGCGACGGGCACTTGAACTCAAGTACGCCCCCGATTTGGCAATTCCCCTGCTGGCCGAAGCCCTTCTCGCCAATGGCCAGGCGAGAAAACTTGTCGACGAGTTCTCACGGACGGAACTGCCTGGCGAAGCAAAGGCGAATCTCAATACGACACTGAGTCTTGCCTACCAGGCGCTGGGCAACGTTGAAGCGTCCAAGGCCGCCCTTGCGGCCGCGCTCGCTGCCCAGCCGGACTATGCACCCGCGCTCATAGTCGAAGCCAGAGGCAAGGCAGCTGACAGAGACATCTCCGGCTCCCTGGCGACTGTCGACCGAGTACTGGAAAAAGCCTCCGCAAATCATGAAGCACTGGTACTCAAGGGCTCACTCCTCGCGCTCACGGGTGATCACGACGGCGCCATCCAGTTCTACAGGAAGGCTCTTCAGAGCCGGCCGAACTTCATCCCCGCGCACTCGGCAATAATCTCAACCCTGATGCAAAAAGGGGCTATTGAGGATGCCACACAGCAGTTGGAAACCTTGAAGAAGGTTGCCCCCAATCATCCCCAGACGATTTATCTCCAAGGGCAGTTGGCGTACCAGCGCAAAGAGTACAGGACCGTGCGCGATCTAGCCCAGCAACTCCTAAAGACCGCGCCGAACAACCCGGCGGCACTGCAACTCGCCGGCGCGGCCGAGTATCAACTAGGCTCGTACTTTCAGGCCGAGTCCTACCTCAACAAGGCGCTGCAACAGGCACCGGACCTGCGGTTCGCGCGTGGTTTGCTGATAACAAACTATCTGCGCGCCGGTCAACCTGCCAAAGCACTCGCTACCCTGCAGCCGGTGCTGGGGAAGATCGACGAGGATCCGGACTTTCTGGTACTGGTCGGAGAGGTTTACCTGCAAGCCGGCGATCCAAAGAAGGCCGAGGAATATCTCCACCGAGCCAGCAAGCTCGATCCGAATGACCTGACAAAGAGAACGGCCGTGGCAGTTGCCCATATGGCTCAAGGCAGAGTCATTGAAGCAGCAAGCGAATTTGAACAGATCTCACGTGTCGATGATGGGATCACTGCGGACCAGGCGCTCATCGCATCCCATCTGCAACGCAATGAGCTGGACAGCGCTCTCAGCGCCATAGACGTCCTCCAGAAGAAACAGCCCGACGATCCTGCAACCTACAGCTTGCAGGGACGCGTTCTGCTGGCAAAGAAAGATACCGCAGGCGCGCGCCGGAGCTTCGAGAAGGCCGTAGCAGTGAATCCTACTTATTTTCCGGCGGTCGCCAGCCTGGCATCGATGGACATGGCCGAAGGCAATTCCGACCGGGCGCGCAAGCGCTTCGAGGAAGTCCTTGCGGCAGACCCAAAGAATATGCCGGCGTTGCTCTCTCTGGCCAAACTGACCACTGCCACGGGTGGCACGGCTGCTGAGTCCCTGACGTTGATCAAGAAATCAATCAGCGCAAATCCCGACGGAGTGGCCCCCAGATTGGCGCTGATCGACTTCTACATGGCAAACAACGAACCAAAGAAGGCCGATTCTGCCGCGCAGGAAGCGCTCGCGGCAATACCTGGCAAACCCGAACTGCTTGACGCCGCCGGGCGTGCCCAGGTAAGGGCGGGGGAAGTCAACAAGGCGTTGGCCACCTACGGGAAGCTGGCGAGTCTGCAGCCATCATCGCCGCTTCCATACCTGCGGATGGCCGACATTCACCTGTCCAGCAAGAACACGGAAGAGGCCGTCAAGAACCTGCGCAAGGCGCTGGAAATCAGACCCAATCTGTTCGAGGCACAGCGAAAGCTTGTCCAGATACTGCTGGGTGACGGCAAGACCATCGACGCGCTTGCCATTGCTCGGGAGATCGAAGGGCAGCGTCCCAACGAAGCCGTTGGTTACATACTTGAAGGGGATATTCACGCCGCCGAAAAACGTTGGTCAGATGCGGCGGTCGCCTACAGGAATGGGGTCCGTCAGGCACCCGCGTCAGAGCTTGCGATAAAGCTGCATAGAGCCCTGCTATCGGCCGGCAAGATTGCCGAAGCCGACAAGGCTGCCAATTCCTGGCTGAAGGACCACCCGAAAGACGTCGCATTCCGCCTCTATTCAGGTGATCTCGCGACAGCGCGCAAGGACTATCCGGCAGCCGCGCATTACTACCGTGCGGCAGTCGACCTCCAGCCGGAGAACGCGCTCGCACTCAACAATCTGGCATGGGTTTCCGGGCAGATGAAATCCCCGAAGGCACTGGAGTACGCCGAAAGGGCCAACAGACTTGCTCCCAACCAGCCGGCATTCATGGACACGCAGGCCATGCTTATGGCTGAGCAAGGGGACACTGCGGGTGCGACCGCGCTCCTGGTCAAGGCGCTCGAGATAGCGCCGCAGGCCGCCACAGTTCGCCTCAGTCTGGCCAAGGTCCTGATCCGTGCGGGGCGGAAGGATGAAGCCCGTGTGGAACTCGAAGCTCTCGCCAAGCTGGGCAACAAATTCCCCGAACAGGCTGAAGTGAAGCGCTTGCAGGGAACGCTCTAGAATTCTTCCAACACAAGGCGAGAAAGATGATGAAAACAATAGCTGTTGTCGGACTGGGTTACGTGGGACTTCCGTTGGCGGTTGAATTCGGCAAGAAATTCCGCACCATCGGTGTTGACCTGTCCGCCGAAAAGGTCGCTTGCTACAAACAGCATTTCGACCCGACCGGCGAGGTAAGCAGCGAAGACCTCAAGGCTGCCACCCTGCTCGAGATGGGTACCGACCCAACTGCGCTACGAGAAGCTGATTTCGTGATCGTCGCGGTGCCTACTCCGGTCGACGACGCGCATCAGCCCGATTTCAGTCCGCTGGTCAGTTCCTCCCGCGCCGTTGGCCAGAATCTGAAGCCGGGCGCAATCGTCGTATACGAGTCGACCGTGTATCCAGGAGCCACCGAGGAAGTCTGCATTCCCATCCTTGAGCAATACTCGGGCAAGAAATGGAAGACCGACTTCTTTGTCGGCTACTCTCCGGAACGCATCAATCCCGGCGACAAGGAACGTACTGTCACCAAGATCGTCAAGGTGGTCTCGGGCGACACACCCGAGACGCTGGCAACAGTCACGGAAATCTATGGAAGCGTGATCAAGGCCGGCGTCTTCCCGGCTTCCTGCATCAAGGTGGCGGAGGCCGCGAAGGTTATCGAAAACACCCAGCGCGACCTCAACATCGCCCTGATGAACGAACTAGCCATCATCTTCGACAAGATCGGGATCGATACGCTGGAGGTTCTTCAGGCCGCCGGAACGAAATGGAATTTCCTGCCTTTCCGCCCCGGTCTGGTCGGTGGCCACTGCATCGGCGTCGATCCTTACTATCTTACCCACAAGGCCCAGAAGCTCGGCTACCATCCGGAAGTAATCCTGGCCGGACGCCGCATCAATGACGGCATGGGCAAGTTCGTCGCCGAACAGACGATCAAGCAACTGGTGCGAAGCGGTCATCCAGTCAAGGACTTCCCGATTATCGTTCTCGGTCTGACTTTCAAGGAAGACTGTCCCGATCTGCGCAACTCGCGGGTGATCGACGTCATTCGCGAGCTGCGATCCTACGGCGCCAAGGTCATGGTTCATGATCCGGTGGCGGATGCAAAGGAGGCCCATCACGAATATGGGGTCGATCTGCGTTCCTGGGATGATCTGCCCAGGGCTGCAGCCATTGTTGTTGCGGTCAACCATCGAGAATTCAAAAATCGGCCAATTGGCGATTTCTTGTCTAAACTGGAAAAAAATGGTGTGATAACCGACGTGAAGAGCATGTTTGAAACTGCGGCCTTTGCCGGGTCTGGGGTTGAACTCTGGCGTCTGTAAGGAAGGAGTCCAGGATGAAGCACGCAAGGTTTGATCGATACCTTCCTCGGCCTTGGGTGCTTTGCGCGCTGCTTGCCGTTATCTCTTCCAGCAAGCCGGCGATGGCCGACCCGCTCAAGAGTGAGAGAGCGGCAGCCCTCCGCATTGAGGCTCGCAATTACGAGCATGGGAATACTGCAACGCGCGACCCCGCCAAGGCGGTGCGACTCTATTGCGAGGCTTCGCGCCTGGGCGATGTCGAGGCGCAGTACAACCTCGGGTGGATCTATGCCAATGGGAGAGGCGTTCGACGCGACGATGCGACCGCCGCCTACTTCTTCGCGATGGCTGCGAAGCAGGGTGACGCGCTGTCGCAGCGAATGCTGCGCCAGGTTGGCGATCCCGGCAGCACGGTGCCCGAATGCCTTTTCGACAGCGATGGACGAGACATGCTCGCGCGGGCAGCGCCGGATCGGCGCAAGGTCATGGAAATGGTCCTCAAGCTAGCGCCGGAATATGGAGTCTACCCGCTTCTCGCCATGGCAGTCATACGCACCGAATCCAATTTCAATCCCGGCGCCGTATCACCCAAGAATGCGCAGGGTCTGATGCAACTCATCCCCGAAACCGCCGAACGCTTCAATGTCAAGAAGCCTTTTGATCCGGAGCAGAACATCCGCGGCGGACTCGCCTACCTGCGCTGGTTGCTGGCCTACTTCAAGGGCGACGTCACACTGGTTGCCGCCGCCTACAATGCCGGAGAAGGAGCGGTTAACCGCCATGCCGGCATTCCGCCCTATGCCGAAACACAGGGCTACGTGAAGCGCATCCGCGAAATTTTCAAGCGTGACGAGCACCCCTACGATCCGGCAGTGACCGATCCCTCACCGGACCTGCAAAAAATCGCCTCGCGCAAGCTGATGTGAAACGTCCCCGGCCCCATCCTCGATTCCTGATGGCATTCCTTGCCTGCCAGTGGTCGGGAATGGCGTCAGCCGACATGTCCGACACCATCCAGCAGGTCAAGCCATCGGTCGTCGTCGTCGGCACGTTCAAGAAGACCGACAGTCCGCAGTTTGCAATGTGCGGCACGGGCTTCGTGGTCGATGGCGGCAACCTCATCGCGACCAACGCCCATGTCGTTCCCGACAGCAGCGAACCCGATGCCCCGGCGCTGGTCATTCAGTCGCGCAACGGCTCCGGAGAAACTCAGGTTCGTCGCGCCCATGTCGTCAACAAGGATAGCGAGCACGACCTCGCGGTCCTCCGCATTGATGGCACTGCCCTCCCCGCTCTGAAGCTGCGCAACTCCGAATCGGTACGCGAAGGCCAACTGGTGGGCTTTACCGGGTTCCCGATCGGCGGCGCGCTCGGATTTTCGCCGGTGACCCATCGCGGCATGGTGTCGTCGATCACCCCGATCGCGCTGCCAGCGGCGAACGCGCGGCACGCCAATGAAAGACTGGTTCGCCAGATCAAGAGCAAACCATTCAACATCTTCCAGCTCGATGCCACGGCCTACCCCGGCAACAGCGGAAGCCCGGTGTTCGATGCCAGCAGCGGCGAAGTCATCGGCATCATCAACATGGTGTTCATCAAGGGAAGCAGGGAAGCAGCGCTGAGTCAGCCGTCCGGGATCGCCTACGCGATACCGGCGAATTACCTGAAAGAGCTGTTGGTCAAGTCGCCGTAGCCTGTCGCTTGCCTCATGCCTGCATGCGCTTGACCGGTTGAAACCCGACCCACATCTTGTGCATCAGGTGGATCACGAGCAAATTTGGCGGCAAGCGCAGCGACAGTTCCCGAACCATCAATAGCCAGTCCGCCATCGCCTGTCCCCGGATTCGCGTGTCAGGGTGGCGCGAGGAAACGGCCTTTTCGACGAGCTTCACGAAGGCGGTCGGCTCCTGCTGCAGCAACCGGTCATCGACCGGAGTGGAGAAGAACCGCCGAGCCAAGTAGAGCGCTTGCCGGAGAATCGCGTCGAGCCCGACCTCGGCGGAACGGGAGATCAGGCGTTCTGCGAACTCCGCCGAGGCGCTGGAAAAATGACGGAAGAGAAGGTCGATGTCGCAGAGATCACGCAGACCGCGATCAAACTCCCCGTTCAGCAGCAAATGGGCCGCCGCATGGAGCAGGATATCTTCATCCCGCAACCGCCAGAAACGCTCGCTCCCGGAAATCGGCACTGCATCATCGACTATTCGTGAGGAATCGACAGCGATGCGGCATGTCGGCATGACCAGGGAATGATGAAGATCGATCGTGGTGCCGCGATGCGTGTGCGTCATTGGCGGAATCTCGTGGGACCACTGCCTGTAGTAGCGGTCGTCGTACGCATCGAGTTGGCCCGTAATCCAGCCGCCAAGCATCAGCTCGCTCTCGACAAAGCGAATCTGATTGTCCGCAACGAGTAGATCGATATCACTGAAGATCCTGCCATCCGCGGCTGGCAAACCCAAGGCCACATACGACGCACCCTTCAGCAGCAGGATCGGCGCCTCGACATGGACCAGCGCACTGCTGATCGATCGCAGTTCTCGCTGCACGTCGCGGCGAAAGGCGGCCGAATGAACCAAGGCGGCCGCCAGGCTGTCGCGATGGCTCGGCGGGACACTTCCGGCCATGGTCGATCCGAGCAACCAGTGAGCAATTCGCGCCAGCATTCCCGCGTGCCGCGCCTCGGCCAGCATGAGGCTCCATTCCTCGGCAGAGAAACGGTCCGCCGCCCCCCGATCCCGCAGGAAGCGGGTCAATGGCGAAGGTTCAACCATGGTTCTCGACAAGTTCATCCAGTGCCGTCCTGGCATCATCCAGCGACGAGTATTCAATCTCCCAGGCCTCGGCAGAACTGACCAGCCCGGCCAGCCTCTGGAAGCCCGAAGTGCCGAGGGTCGAGTAATTGAACGACTGGTCGATCAGTCGCATGGCGGCCTGTCCCTGGCCAACAGCCCGCATGCGCAGCGATGCACCGTCCATCCATTTCGGGAAGACGATCAAACGAGGCGTGGCGCTCTCGCTGCCCCGTCGGATCGAATCGCCGGGTGCCGGCAGGTGCGCGATACTCCCCTTGTGCGTATTTGTCGCCAGAGGCCCGAATACTGCTTCCGGGTGCCTGCTCTGGATGAGATCGATGGATGAATTCTTCAGGCTGACCGGTCGCACGCAAGGAATCAGTTCGAGCTTCTCGTCAAGCAAGGCAAGTTCGTCCGAGAGCAGTCTCCAGCCGCTCAGCGCGAGTTCCGCCGCGAGGGTGCTCTTGCCGCTACCGGAGACTGCCGAAAGCAGAACGCCCGCGTCCCTGGTTTCCAAAACCGCCGAGTGGAGTATCAGATAGTTATGGGCGAACGATCCAATGGTCCAGTTCAATCCCCACTCGAACAAGGCGTGTGCGTGCCCCGCATCGACAGGCAGAAAGGGCCGTTCCCCGGAAAGCTCGAACACGACATTGCGTGCAATGTGACGACGAAGCCAGTTGGGCGGCGCGATACTGATATCGAAGTCGTATTCGCCACCGTTCACTGCGCACGAATGTCGGCCATAAAGAGTTCTGAATACTACTGGAAAGCGAGGGATATCGCTTTTGATCTTGAGCCTTAGGCGTCCGATGTCAAGACGAAAACGACCCTGCCGCATCGCCTCCCCGAGGTCTCTTCCGGAAACGTCCTGAACTGTCAGCAATCTGGAAAATACCCTAGCCCGGAAATGAACCCCTGGAGTTCGCAGTCTTCCGCAGCGCTTTCCCCGATCCGTTCTCGCAAGAAATCAAGCACAAGAGACTGGTCAAGCGGAATTAGAGAGGTCTCTCCGGTATCGGCATCAAACACCAGCGCGCCGTCGTCAACGAGCCAAAACAGGAAACGCAAAAAAACTTCGGGGTTGGCGGAGCCAACCCCGAATTCTCCACCGTTCGCGAACGCCATCAGCCAGAAAATGTCGTCTTGATGAATTCAACGATCTGAGGGGCACCCCAGAAGACTCCGGGAACCGGCTGGTAACTTCCGGTGCGGCCATCCCACATGGCCTTCATGGTCTGGAGGCTCAGTATGACAGAAGGTGTCTTGCCTGTCTGCAGGTTGCACCAGGCAGCGCATAGATGCGCGCCCAACATGCTGGGATCCTCACTGCCTTTCAACCGTAGGACCTCTCTCAGGGTCTTGCCGGGAAAACCGCTCGCCCCAAAGATAACGGAAAAGTACTTGCCCTCGGCACTACTGGCAATCCAGGAACCATGGTTCGGATGCTGTGGTTCCGCAGCGTTCTTCCAATACCCAGGCGAGAGACCGAAGCACTCGGACCTGAGCCGGTCTGGCCTACTGCTATCGAGAGCGACCGAGGCCTGTGCCGACGGAGAAAGGCAGGTACGGGCCAAAGCCGAACGCGAGGCGACGGTCAGAATGACCGGGGTCGCAATTCCGACCCCGCGAACGAAACGGCGGCGCCCCGATGCCTTCGAGTTGCCAGAACCGACTTGATTTGATTGGTCACTCATCTTTTTTCACCTGACTAATACCGACAAGGAAGCTTGAGAAAGTCCAAGCAATTTTCATGCAATGAAATAATTTCAATTAACAATCAATGACTTTCATAAAGCCAGCGAAATGGAAGCCCTGATTCTCACCGGCAATGTAAAGAAAACCGACAGTCCTGCAAGCGCCTTCATGATTTTCATTTTACAGGCGGCATCTCGCCCGACAAGGAGATACTTCACGAATGCTCGACAGCGCCGGCAATCTGGAATTCACGGGAGCCCGATCACCTGTCGAATCCCATCGGGTTGGTCGACTGCCAGCGCCACGAATCCTCGCACATCGTCGCCATCACCCGCCCGGCCGACCAGCCGAGCAGTTCCTGGGCAAGCGACGCATCAGCATAGCAGGCAGCGATATCACCTGGCCTGCGGTCAACAATGCGAAACGGCACTTTTCTGCCGCTGGCATTCTCGAAAGCTGCGACAACCTCCAGCACACTATAGCCGCGACCGGTCCCAAGGTTGATCGGCACTGCTCCCGCCAGCTTGTCCAGGACGTTGAGAGCAGCAAGGTGGCCGCGAGCGAGATCAACCACATGGATATAGTCGCGCACCCCGGTTCCATCGGGCGTCGGATAATCGCCACCAAAAACCGACAGTTCGGGCCGCCGGCCGATAGCCACCTGCGCCACATAAGGCATCAGGTTGTTTGGGATACCCTGCGGATCTTCCCCGATCATTCCGCTCGGATGCGCCCCAACCGGGTTGAAATAGCGCAGCAGCGCCACCCGCCAGCGCGGGTCAGCAGCCGCCAGATCGCGCAACATGTCCTCGATCATCAGTTTCGTGCGGCCGTAGGGATTGGTCGCCTGCAGCGGGAAGTCCTCACGGATCGGCACGCTGTGCGGATCGCCGTAGACGGTTGCCGAGGAACTGAAGACCAGCCGGAAGACGCCCGCCTCCGCCATCGCCTCGAACAGGGCGAGGGAGCCGGCGACATTGTTGTCGTAATAGCGCAAGGGGTGCTCAACCGACTCGCCAACGGCCTTGAGTCCTGCGAAATGAACGACACCAAGAATCGGATATTCGTCGAATATCCGGCGCAGCCCGGCCTTGTCCCGGATGTCGCTGTCAACCACGAGCGGCCGCTTGCCGGCAATACGCTCGATCGCATCGACCACCTTGGGCGAACTGTTGGAAAAGTTGTCGAGTATCAGCAGGTCGAGGTTCGCAGTCAGCATTTCGACCACGGTATGCGAACCGATATACCCTGCACCGCCTGTGACAAGAATCATCTCTGTACCCGCAATCTGGATTGAACGCCTGACAAGACAAGTGGATCGAAAGTGGCGTGCCCGGAGGGACTCGAA
>CAZKSD010000038.1:0-14385 GCA_964555315.1 uncultured Dechloromonas sp. | reverse complement strand
AGCGCCAGTTCCTGGACGCGCAACTGCTTGTCGATCCCCCGGGGCTGCAGGGCGCCGGCGTCGATGCCGGAATCCGAAGCGCTGATCATGCAGCGCACGCCCGAGACATAGCCGATGCCGGCGACGACGCCGCCACCGGGGATGCTCTTTTCCGGGTCGGGGTTGTCGAGCCGATAGCCGCACAACGTTGACAGTTCGAGGAACGGCGTGCCGTGATCCAGTAGCAGCGAGAGCCTTTCGCGTGGCAGAAGTTGCGAGCGCTTCGCGAAGCGCTCCTTCGAGGCGGCGGAAGCGCGCCGCGTCCGCTCCTCGAGTTCGCGCACCCGCGCGAGGAGCGCCAGCATGCCGTCGCGATTGGCCCGGAAGGTTTCACTGCCGGTATTGATGTTGGTTTCGATCAGGGACATTTTCGATGGAAAAAGCGGGTTGACCGCGATTGAAGGCGTCCGGCGGCGGCGAACCGCCACCCCGGTCCACCGGCATCACCACGGCTCATGCTCCGACTCCGCCACCCGCCGCGAACGCCGACGCTTCCGGCGTCAGGCGGCCCGGCGCGCGCGCCCGGCACCCGGAAGGCGGAACACCCTCCCAGCGCTTGAAGGCCCGGCGGAAGTTGGCGAGATCGGTGTAACCCAGCGTGTAGGCGATTTCCTGGATGGTCAGGCGCCCGGATTTCAGGTGCTCGACGGCGAGCATGTGGCGAACATCCTCGAGTATTTCCTTGAACGACGTCCCTTCATCGATCAGGCGCCGGTGCAGGGTGCGCGGCGTCACGTGCAACAGGCGCGCGGTGACGTTGAGCGAGGGGAAACCGTTCTGCTTCTCCAGCATGATCCGTCTGACCCGCGTACTCAACGACTCCCTGCTCGTCAGTTTCTCCAGTTCGCGCTGGCAGATCTGGGCGGCTTCCCGGAAGGTCGCGGAATCGGCCGGTTTCAGCGGCAGGTCGATCACGGCCAGCGGCAGCGCGAACCCCGCCCATGACTGGCCGAAACCCACCTCGCACTTGAACAGGTCGCGGGCAAGCGCGGCATGTTCCGGCTCGGCGAACGGGAACGCGACCCGGGAGATCCCGCAGGTGCCGAGGGAAAGGTAGTCGAGGACGTTCTTGACGGTCAGCACCACCGCTTCCAGCACGGTCCTGCGGATGTCGCCGAGCGGGCGCGGTTCGCAAAAGATGATCCGGACTTCGTCGCCGTGAATCTCGTGAGTCAGCGCAAGCAGCGAGGTACGCAAGGGCATGAAGCGTTCGAACAGTTCCAGCGCCTGGCGCGGCGTGCCGCTGTTCATCGCCGCGTAGCCGAGGATACCATGGGTGTTCACCAGCAGGCGCTCGCCGAGCAGCAGACCGAGTGCGGGTTCCTGCGTAATGTCCAGCGCATCCAGAATCAGCTGGCGAAACACCGGGAAGGGAACATTCAGCGCCGCATCGTCCAGTTGCGCTTCGCTCAACCGACTCCGCGCGAGCCAGCGCCTCGCGTCGGCACCGGTGCTTTCGATCTGACTGGCGATCTGCCGGAGGTAGTACTCCGGCAGCGTGAATTCCTCGACTTGCATGCGTCCCGGAAGAATGTGACGAAAACGTCCGGCAGATTGTCAACAAATGACCCGTTTATGTCAATCGCCAACCTCCTTGCCTGTAGGGACCAAGTAATCTGTCCTGGGTTGTAGCACGTGATCTGTCCGGTTTCATTGTTGTGCTGAGGAGGTGGCGAATGAGACGGACGGAATTGCTGCAGGAGGTCAGAAAGATGCGATTTGAAGAAGCGTATGAAGGCTGGGACAAGGGGCGTTTGGGGGTGGCCTACGGAAGCGCATCGGCCGAAGCCGCCGTTGATCTGCTGCGCTCAATCGGGCGGCAATGCACCGGTTATCTATCGTCCAGTCGTGCACACAACACCTATGATCCTGAATGATGCAGAATCGAGCCCGCTCATTTAACCCACCGTGATGTGACAGCCAAGCACCCTCAGTTCTTTGGAGCGATTTCGCGCCGGATATACGCCGCGTTTCTGCTGGCGGCGGTCATTCCGACTGCGGTAGCCGGAGTTGTGGGCATCTATTTGTCGTTGCAGACCTTGCGCGAGGAGACTCTGCGCAATCTCGAACAGGAAGTCCGGGTTCGTTCGCAGGGCATTGCCCGCTTCTTCGACCAGCTTTCGTCGGAGTTGCTCTATCTCGCCAACACCCGCGAAATTGCTGACTTGGCCGCCACCTTGGCCGCTGGCAACCCTGAACGGCTCTCAGATAGCACCCGGCGTCTTGAACGCGACTATTCGGCGCTTGCCACGCTTTATCCGCACATTTACCAGATTCGTTTTCTCGATCGCGATGGTCTGGAACTGGTGCGCGTCGATCGCAAGAGCGACAAGGTTCATGTCGTATCCGGCGAACATCTGCAATCGAAGGCGGATCGCTACTACTTTCAGGAAGCCATGGCGATCCGGCCCGGCCTGATCTATGTTTCGCCGCTTGATCTCAATATCGAATACGGAAAAATCGAGAAACCGGAGCGCCCGGTGATCCGCGTCGCGACGCCGGTGCCAGGCCCAGGCGGAAGCAACGCCGGCATCGTCATCGTCAACCTGCACGCTGACATCCTGCTGGAGCAGGTGCAGCAAATGGCCGATGCCCGGCGCGGCACTGCCTACCTGCTGGATCGCTCCGGCCATTACCTGACCCGTTCGGCAGGTGGCGAGATCGGCAGTTTCTCGATGGAGCCGGTCGAAAAACTGCAAAACCGGTTCTCCCCGGAAATGATCGAGATCGTCCGGGCTGGCGGTATTTCGCCCCTGCAAGGCGATGGCTGGATTCTGGCGCATGCGCCAATCGACTTCGCCTCGCATCTCCTCAGCGACAGTTCACGCGGCAAATGGAAGATTGCCCTGGCGTTTCCAGAGCGCGAACTGTTCCTGAGCGTGTTCAATCTCTACATGCTCTACGCGGTGCTGTTCGTCGCCCTGGCGGTTACCGCAGTTGGCGGCTACGCCTTGTCGCGCCGATTGCTCGGGCCGCTGGAAGAACTCGCAGCCGAAACCGATGCGATTGCCGCCGGTGACTTCGGCCGCCGCGTGCCGGTGGCCGGCAACGATGAAATCGCCGCCCTGGGGGGCAAGTTCAACAAGATGGCGGAAGGTCTCGATGCCTCCTACCGGGCAATAAACGCACACCGGAATCAACTGGAAACCGAAGTCGCGGCGCGGACTCGCGATCTGGAGCAGGAGCGCGCCTCCCTGGCGGCGGTGATTGCCAACACCGTGGACGGCATTCTGGCAGTCCAGCTGGATGGCCGGTTGCGCCTGATCAACCCGGCTGGCCGGAAACTGCTGGGTGGCGAAGACGATCCGCTGGGTACGCCTTTGGCGAACTACTGGCCGCAATGGCCGCAAATCGCCGGTGACGCAGGAACAGGTTCGATACGCTGCGACATCGCAACGCCCGGGCACATACTCGGCCTGTCGGTGACGCCGACTACCACCGGATTTATCGTCGTTGCCCGCGACATCAGCCGTGAAAGAGAGATTCAGGATGAGCGCCGCGAACTCGACCGCCAGATGTTCCAGATGGAAAAGCTGACCACGCTGGGGGAGTTGGCAATGGGGCTGGCTCACGAAATCGGCAACCCGCTGGCCGGCATGAAGGCGGTGGCGCAGGCTGCGCAGTACGAGGAAGACATTCCGCCGGGGTTGATCGAGGCGCTGAAGCGACTGGAGGCCGAGGTGGACCGCCTGTCCGGTTTCCTGCGGACTTTCCACGGCTTCGCGGCACCGCAGGCGATCATGGCCGGTCCCTGCCGGCTCGGACCGGTTCTGGAGGATGTCCTGTTCTGGACGCGCAAGGACGCCAGGGCGCAGGGAATCCAGTTCGCGCTGCACGGCATCACTGAATTGCCTTTGCTGTGGGCCGATGCGCAACAGTTGAAACAGGTACTGCTCAACCTGCTGATCAATGCCATCCATGCCATGCCCGAGGGCGGCCGGATCACGGTGAGTGCGAGCATGGAGCTCGGCAAGGCGCGGATCGACATCGCCGACACCGGCTGCGGTATAGCCCCTGCCACGGTCGACCGCATTTTCGAGCCGTTTTTTACGACCCGGCGCGAAGGCAGCGGCCTCGGCCTGGCCATCGTGCGCAAGATCGTCGCGCAGCATGGCGGCGACATTGCCGTCAGCAGCGAGCCGGGGCATGGAAGCTGCTTCACGCTGTACTGGCCCATCGACAAGAACAGCACATGAGCGAACCGATCCTGATCGTTGAAGACGACAACACCATCCGCGTCACCGTCGGCAACTTTCTTGCCCGCCAGGGATTCGACGTCGAGGTCGCCGAGGATGGCGCACAGGCGCTGGCGCTTCTGAAGGAACGCCGCTTTGGCCTGATCCTGCTCGACTTGCGCCTGCCGGACATGAATGGCCTCGACATTCTGTCGGTCATCAAGGAATCCGACGACCAGCCGCTGGTCGTCATCATGACGGCCTATCCCGAGGTGCGTACCGCCGTTGCGGCGTTGAAGGCCGGCGCCTACGATTACATCAACAAGCCTTTCGATCTTGAAGACCTCCAGGAACTGATCCGTCGTGCCATCGAGACCCAGCGCCTGCGCCGCGAAGTCGAATGGCGGCGGGCGCAGGCCGACAATTGTGCGACGACCGACTTGATCGGCCACAGTCCGCAGTTCGCCAACCTGCTGGAAACGACCGACCGCATTGCGGCGGCCGGCAAGGTGCCGGTGCTGATCCGTGGCGAATCGGGCACCGGCAAGGAACGCATCGCCCAGGCCATTCACTGTCATTCGCCGCGCGCCAATGGGCCGTGGGTGACCCTGAACTGCTCGGCGCTGCCCGAAGGTCTGCTCGAATCGGAAATGTTCGGCCACGAAAAAGGCGCGTTCACCGACGCCAAGCAGATGAAACGCGGCCTGCTCGAACTGGCCGACGGCGGCACGCTGTTCCTCGACGAAATCGGCGACCTGGCGTTGTCCTTGCAACCCAAGCTGCTGCGCGCCCTGGAAACGCAGACTTTCCGCCGCCTTGGCGGACAGAAGGAAATCCGCGTCGATGTCCGCTTCGTCTCGGCCACCCACCGTGATCTGCCGGCCATGGTGCAGGCCGGCCATTTTCGTGAAGATCTCTACTACCGGCTGAACGTCGGGGCCATCGACCTGCCGGCGCTGCGCGAGCGCAAGGAGGACATCCTGCCGCTCGCCCGGCATTTTCTCGCCAAGGTGGCGCCGGTTATCGGCATCGCCGCCCCGCGTCTCGCTGCCGCGGTCGAGCCGCTGCTCGTGGCCTATCGCTGGCCGGGCAACGTCCGCGAATTGCGCAACGTGATGGAACGTGCGGCAATCCTGTCGCATGACGGCGAAGTACAGGTGCAGCATCTGGCCAAGGAGATTGCTGGTGAGGCTGCCGCAATTTCAGCCTCTCCCCAGCTGTCTGTCGAGACCATTCGACCGTTGGCCGAAATCGAAGCCGACTATGTTCGCCACGTCCTGAAACAGTGCCAGGGCAACAAGACCCGCGCCGCCGAATTGCTGGGGATTACCCGGCTGACCCTGCGCAGCAAATTGCGCGAACCGGGTGACGTCGATGAGCCTTGATGCCGGTCAGAAACCGACCGGTTGAAAATCATCCGACCGGTCAGTTTCTGACCGGTTTGCTGCGGTCGACAGCAAAAAATACCGAAAAATCAACCCTGTTGGCCCATGGCACGGGCAGTGCATATCCCTCTGCGAGGTGGGGCTTTCCCCGCTGATCTCCATTCCATAGGGGGAACCATGAAAATCCAGCAGCACATGCGTTTGGCGGCGGTGGTCGGGGCCTTGAGCCTGACGACCGCCGCGGGGGCCCAGGGCACCAGCCCTGATCTGGCCGCCATGCCGGAAGCCAAGCCGGGCAACGCCACGATGGTCGAACTGGGCAAGTATTTCTTCTTCGACAACCGGCTCTCCGGTGACTGGGGCGTTTCCTGCGCCACTTGCCACGACCCGCAGAAAGGCTGGGGCGATGGTCAGGCGCTGTCGGCAGGCTATCCGTCGATGGAATATTTCCGCAATGCGCCGACCGTGCTCAACGCCAGGCACCAGAAGCGCTTCCTGTGGGATGGCCGCCTCGACGGCAGTGACGCCGGCACGCTGGTGCGCGACATGATCACCGAGACGCACACGATGAACATGGATAGCCGCCTGATGCAGGAACGCCTGAAACAGGTGCCGGAATATGACGCGCTGTGGAAGAAGTGGCGGCCGAACGACGACATCAACGGCATGCGCGTCTACAACGTCATCGGCGAATTCATCAAAAGCGTCGAGACGACCAATGCGCCGTTCGACAAGTACAAGCGGGGTGACGAGTCGGCGCTGACTGCGGAGCAGAAAGACGGCTATGCGCTGTTCACGGGCAAGGCCAACTGCGCCTCCTGCCACAACGGCCCGATCGGTTCCGACGGCAACCTGCACAAGACCGGCGTGCCCGAGCACCCGGACGTACTGAAGAACCCGGTGCGCACCATCACCATGCTGCGCCACTACGCCACCAGCGGCATGCCGAACTACATGAATGCCCGCACCGACGTTGGCGCCTACGCGATCACCAAGGACAAGCGCGACATCGGCAAATTCCGCACCGCCCAGTTGCGCGACCTGAAGTACACCGCGCCTTACATGCACAACGGCACGCTGCTCACTCTCGATGACGTCATCGACTTCTACGACAAGGGCGGCGGCGCCGGTTCGGAACTGAAGCCGCTGAACCTGTCGGCAAGCGAGAAAAAGGCATTGAAGGCCTTTCTGCTGTCGCTTTCCGGTGACCCGGTCATCGTCAAGGATCCGGGTCAGCCTGACATGCAGGTCTGGAAGACCTACGGCAAGAACTGAGGAGGCGACATGAACACGACTACCCGCTTTTCCCTCGCTGCCGGCGCCGTGCTGCTGGCCCTCTCGGCGAACGCAGCCGAAAAATACCCGGCCCTCGGCCCCTTGCCGCCGCCGCCGATTCCGAAGGACAACCCGAATACGCCGGCCAAGGTGGAACTCGGCAAGAAACTGTTCTGGGACAACCGTCTCTCCGGCGACGGCTCGATGCCCTGCGTTTCCTGCCATGTACCCGGCCTCGGCTGGGGCGATGGCGGCCAGATTTCGCGCGGCTATCCGGGCACCAAGCACTGGCGCAATTCACAAACTGTCCTGAACGCTGCCTACTACAACAAACTGTTCTGGGAAGGCTCGGTAACCAGCCTCGAAGCCCAGGCCCCGGCGGCCGCCGGCGGTGGCGTGGCCGGCAATGGCGACGATTCGGTGATGGAAATGCGCCTGCGCTTCCTCCCGGAGTACGTTCAGGAATTCAACAAGGTCTTCGGTAGTGAATGGCCGCGCATCAACGATGCCTGGCGCGCCATTGCCGCCTACCAGCGCACGCTGGTTTCCGATGCGAAGAAGGTGCCGGCCGACCGCTACGCCATGGGCGACAAGAAGGCGCTGAACGACAGCCAGAAGCGTGGTTTTGCGCTGTACAACGGTAAGGCCAACTGCATTGCCTGCCACAACGGGCCGCTGGCCTCGAACCAGCAGTTCTACGCGACGGGCGTGCCGGATCACCCGCAGTTCAAGGATGACCCGATCGGCCAGGTGACGCATCGCTGGGAGTGGTACCAGAAAGGTGTCACCGAGAGCGACTACCGCAATGCCAGGGGCGATGCCGGCCTCTACTACATGACGATGAATCCGAAGGACATTGGCAAATGGCGAGTGCCCAGTCTGCGCGAACTGAAATACACCGGTCCCTACATGCACAACGGCATGCTGGCGAGCCTGGGTGACGTGGTCGAGTTCTACAACCAGGGCGGTGGCGAGGCGCAGAACAAGACAAAACTGTTGAAGCCGCTGAAGCTGAGCCCGCAGGAGAAGAAGGATCTCGTCGCCTTCCTCGAAGCGCTGTCGATGGACGAACCGCTGTTGCAGGACGATCCCAGGCTGCCCGGCGATTACCAGCCGCTGACGGCTGCCAAGTAAGGAGTTGAAACCATGACGAACCAAGTGATTTCCCTTCGTGCGGATCACCAGGACGATCACCGCGACCGCCTGTGCATGAGCCGGCGCCAGTTCCTGCTGGCAGGTGGCGCAATGGTCACGCTGGTCGCGATCGGTCTGCCGGGAACGGCCGAGGCCGCACCGTTGCATGCCCTGAAAACCGACTTTCCCAGGGTCCGCATCGGCAGCCTGTCGGCCCTGAAGAAAGGCGCGCCACTCGACTTCGCCTATCCCTACCCCGACGTTCAGAACATTCTGGTCAAGCTCGGAACGGTTGCTGGTGGCGGCATCGGTCCGGACAAGGACATCGTTGCCTTCAACCAGCAATGCACGCACATGGGCGGGCCGTTGCAAGGCAGCTACAAGGATGCCTATCAAGCTCTCGGCCCGTGCCCGTTGCACCTGACCACCTTCGACCTGACCCGTCACGGCATGGTTATTTCCGGTCACGCCACGGAAAGCCTACCGCAGATCGTGCTCGAAGTGCAGGGTGACGACATCTACGCCGTCGGCGTTATGGGCCTGGTCTATGGTTATAGCGCCATGACCGCCCGCGCTTGAGGAGATTGGACATGAGCAAGAACGACAAACACATCGCCGTCGATCGCATTCCACTGCCGCCGAAGGACGCCGAAGTCCTGACCACGGCCTGCGACTACTGCACCATCGCCTGCGGCTACAAGGTCTATCGCTGGCCGGTCGGCAAGGAAGGCGGTCCGCAGGCCGGCCAGAACGCCCTGAAGGCGGATTTCCCGCATCAGGCCATGATGACCGCCTGGGTCAGCCCGGCGCAGTACAACGTGGTCACCCACAAGGGCCGGAAACATCACGTCATCGTCGTGCCGGACAAGGACGCCACCGTGGTCAATGTCGGCGGCAACCATTCGATCCGCGGCGGCACGCTGGGCCAGAAGTGCTACAACCCGGATACCGCCACCCGCGAACGTCTGACCACTCCGATGATCCGCGTCAACGGCAAACTGACGCCGGTCAGTTGGGATCTGGCCACCGAGGCGATGGCCGACATCTCGAAATACATTCTGGCCAAGCATGGCGAGCATGCCTGGGCGATCAAGATGTACTCGTACCAGTATTTCGAGAACACCTACGCCATCACCAAGCTGGGCATGACCTCGGTCGGCACGCCGTCGATCGCGCCGCATGACAAGTGCGCCAACACCAACGATGCCACCGGCCTCGACGATGCCGGCATCGACTCCTTTGCCTCCAGCTATCAGGATTGGGGTGATTGCGAAGTAGCCTTCCTGTCGGGTGTCGATCCCTACGAAACCAAGACCACGCTGTTTACCCAGTGGATGATGCCGGGCGACAAGAAGATGATCTTCGTCACCCCGCACAAGACCATGGGCGTGGCCTGGGCGGTAGCGCAGGGGCGCGGGATGTGGCTGCCGATCAACCTCGGCACCGACGCCGTGCTGCACATGGCGATGGCCCGCATCATCATCGAGAACAACTGGCAGGATCAGGAGTTCATCGACAAGTGGATCGCCAAACCGTGGGAAGTCGATGAAGGCTACGGTCGCGGCACGCGCAACACCGGCTGGCAATGGCGTACCACCTGGGGCAATTGGCAGAGCGACTGGGCGGACTACAAGAAGTTCATCCTGGCCCAGGAAGAATCGAAGCTCGATGTGGCTGCCCAGATCACCGGTATCAAGGCCGAGGACATCCAGAAGGCCGCCGAGTGGATCGCCAAGCCGGTCAACGGCAAGATGCCGAAAACCTCGTTCATGTGCGAGAAGGGCAATTACTGGTCCAACAATTACATGAACACGGCCTCCTTTGCCGCACTGGGCCTGATCTGCGGCGCCGGCAACCGGCCGGGGCGGATGATCTCGCGTGGTGGCGGCCATCAGCGCGGCATGATGGGGGCCGGTGGCGGTTCGGGCTGGCTGTCGCCGGAAAAGTACCCGGGGCGCCGCAAGAAGGACTTCAATCTGGATCGCTGGCTGATGGCCGGGGAAATCAAGTTTGCCTGGGTCTTCGGAACCACCTGGGTGGCCGCGATGATGGCCTCCGACGCGCTGGGCGCCAGGATGAAAGAACTCACGGTCGGCAATCCCAACCAGATCACCAGCCTCGACCGAGCCGCCATCTTCGAGGTACTGAAAAAGCGCGTCGATTCGGGCGGCATGGTGATGGTCGATTCCGACATCTATCCCTGCGAGCCGATTGGCACCGATTACGCCGATTTCGTGCTGCCGGCCGCCACCTGGGGCGAGGACGACCTGACCCGCTGCAACTCCGAGCGCCGCCTGCGCCTGTATTCCAAGTTCTACGATGCACCGGGCGACGCCAAGCCCGACTGGTGGGCGGTGGCGAAATTTGCCGACAAGATGGGGTACACCGCAGACGGCAGCTACAGCTGGCAGTCGTCGAACGACGTGTTTGAAGAAGCGGCCCGCTTCGGTCGCGGCGGGGTGCTCAATTACCAGCCACTGGTCGTCAAGGCCAAGGAAATGGGCGTCAAGGGCCACGAATTGCTGCGCACCATGGGCACCACCGGCATCCAGACGCCGATCCGCGTTCGCGACGGCAAGCTGGTCGGCACCCAGCGCCTGCACGATCCGGCCAATAACCGGGGCGACATGGAGAGCTCCGAAGTCCAGCTTCGCTTCCTCTACGCCTTCAATACCCATTCCGGCAAGGCCATCCTGCTCAAGAGTCCGTGGAAGTTCGCCGGCTGGTATCAGTTCTTCGAAGCCGTGAAACCGCGCGCCGAGAAGAACGAAATCTGGGTGACCAATGGCCGCGTCAACGAAACCTGGCAGTCCGGTTTCGATGATCGTCGCAAGCCCTACCTGAACCAGCGCTGGCCCGACAACTTCATCATCATCAACCCGAACGACGCGAAGAAGCGTGGCATCGAATCGGGCGACTGGGTCGAGGTGCACAACGACGCCGTTTATGTCCAGACCGGCCAGCCACAGGGCGTTCTCGACGCCGACCTGACCTTCAACCAGTTGATGAAGGACGGTCACCTCAAGACTACCGAAGGCCGTTTCAAGGCAGTGGCCATTGTCTCGGACGAGATCAAGGAAGGTGTCGCCAAGTCCAATTTCAATACGCCGAAGTCGATGGCCAACTCGGTGGTTTCGGCCGTACCCGATCCGATGACCAACAATTACCGCTACAAGCTGGGCCGCGGCACGCTGACCAAGGTGGGCGAGTCGGAATACAAGACCGACCTGACCCGCATGAGCCTGAAGCCACGGCCGATTGTCTGAAGCTACTTAACCGGGCGGGGCCAGGCCTCGCCCGCGTCCGGAGAAACGGAAAATGAAGAAATTGATTGCTCTTGCCGTGCTGGCCATCCTGTCCGCGCCAGCGTTTGCTGCGGTCGACGAGGCTGGCGCCATGGAAATCGCCAAGAAAAACGGCTGCCTGGCCTGCCACGCCATCGACAAGAAACTGGTCGGCCCGGCCTGGAAAGAGGTCGGAAAGAAATACGCAGCAGACCCGGCAGCAGCGGAGCAACTGGTCGTCAAAGTCAAGAAGGGCACCAAAGGCACTTGGGGTGCTATTCCGATGCCGCCGAACGCCATCGTCAAGGATGCCGACATCAAGACCCTGGTCGATTTCGTTTTGACATTAAAGTAATCTTGATTAGCAACAAACGTCAGCTACGCGAATCGTGCGCCGCGGCCGAGGATTTGCGGTGACAGCCGCGATGAGCAGGCGCTGGTGAAGCGTGCGCAGATCGAAGCGGCGATTGAAGCGATAGTAGAACGCTGCGAGGTAACGGGCAGCGTACTTTTGGAAGCCGAACGCATGGTAGCAATCAGCGTGGCTTGATGGCGGCAGGCGGTGCATTGAAAGACTTTGCGCGTGCCGTCAACGGAGGAGGTGAAGACGCTTGACCGGATCGGGCGCCAACCGTCAAATCAAGTCTGAGCGTCTACACATGAGCCGGTCCCCCTCAGGCAACTCGTCGCTGGTGCTGAACGGTCTTGCGCCGGACGCGATCTCGGTCCCCTGCGCGCGGTTGCCCGTGAACCGATCCGCTACGGCCTTGCCGGCGTCGTGCAGCGGCAGCCGAAGCGGCCGCTTGCCACCGATTTCGCGCGCCCTCCTTACCGTTTGCCAAGGTTTGCGGTAATGTGCCGGCAATATCGAGCACCCCGCCAGGGAGGTTGCATGACCGTAACGAAGATAGACCACGACCGCCTTGACCGCATCGTTCTCGATGCGCGCAAAGCGCGCGAAGCTCGGGAAAGCGGCTATCGCGAGCGCGCGCTCAAGATCTATCCGTGGATTTGCGGCCGTTGCGCACGCGAGTTCACCCTCGCCAATGTGCGCGAACTGACGGTTCATCACCGCGATCACAATCACGACAACAATCCGCCCGACGGCAGCAACTGGGAACTGCTCTGCGTCTATTGCCACGACAACGAGCACCAGAAGCAGATCGAAGCCGACCGCGGCTACACCGACGCCGGCTCGGCGAGGGGCGGCGGCGCCTCGCACTCGCCGTTCGCCGCGTTGAAGTCGCTGCTCGAGAACGGCGGCAAGAAGTGACTGACGATTGCCGGGGTCACGGTCCGGTCAACCTTGTTTCAGGGAAATTGCCATGATCGAGCTGTTCACCGCGGCAACGCCCAACGGCCACAAGATATCGATCGCGCTCGAGGAACTTGGGTTGCCTTATGATCTGCGCGTGCTCGACCTCGGCAAGCTCGAGCAGAAGCAGCCCTGGTTTCTGGCGATCAACCCGAATGGCCGCATCCCGGCGATTATCGATCACGATGCCGACGACTTCGCGGTATTCGAGTCCGGGGCCATCCTGATCTATCTCGCCGAGAAGACCGGGCGGCTGTTGCCGGCGGACGCCAGGGGGCGGTCACGCGTCCTGCAATGGCTGATGTTCCAGATGGGCGGCATCGGGCCGATGATGGGGCAGGCCAACGTCTTCTTCCGCTATTTCCCCGAGAAGATCCAGCCGGCGATCGATCGCTACCAGGGCGAATGCGCGCGGCTGTTCGGCGTTCTCGACGGCCAGCTCGGGCATCATGAGTACCTGGCCGGCGAATATTCGATTGCCGACATCGCCAATTGGGCGTGGGTGCGAACGCACAAGTGGTCGGGCGTGCCGGTCGACGGATTTCCCAACCTCCAGCGCTGGCTGGCGCAGATCCGGGCGCGACCGGCGGTGCGGCAGGGGATACTCAAACCACCTTCCAGCGTCGACTCGCGCGATGATGCGGAGACGGCGCGGAGGTTTTCCGAGGAGGCGCGCAAGATGGTCGAGATGGGACAGTCGCAACAGGGGGTGCGTAAATGAAGCTTCACACAGCGGCCAGGACGCCGAATCCGCGCCGGGTGGACATGTTCCTCGCGGAAAAGGGTATTCACGACATCGAGCGGCATCTGGTCGACCTGAACGCCGGACAACACAAGGAAGCGGCGTTCCGGGCGCGCAATCCGCTGGCCCGGGTGCCGGTTCTCGAACTTGACGACGGGCGCTTTCTTGCCGAGTCGCGGGCGATCTGCACCTATCTCGAGTTCCTCCACCCGGAACCCAACCTGATGGGGCGCGACGGCGAGGAGCGGGCCTTCATCGAAATGGCCGACCGCCAGGTCGAATTCAGCCTGTTCGTCATCGGCGCCAACTACATCCGCCACACCCATCCGGGGCTGGCGGTACTCGAACAACCGCAGTTTCCCGACTTCGGCCGCTCCCAGGGAGAAAAGATGCTGCATAACGCGCGCTGGCTCGATGGCCTGCTGGCGACGCGGCCTTACATCGCCGGCGAGCGCTTCACCATCGCCGACATCACGGCATTCTGCGCCATCGAATTCGCGCGCCTGGTCAAGTTCCGGCCGGCGGATGCCGGCCTGCCCCACCTCGCGGCCTGGCGTGACCGTATCGCCCAACGTCCGAGCGCGGCCGTCTGAGCGAGAGGAACCCCGGCGTGCTGCCGTGTGATCGCACCTGCCCGGCGGGACTCGCGCCGCTACTCCTTCAGGGGCTGCGCTTCCCCCGGCGAGCAGTCGACCTGGAACACCCGCCGGTCTTCCAGACGCACGGCGGTCAGGTGGCCGCCCCATAGGCAGCCGGAATCCAGCGCCAGGAGATTCGCCGTGATGCGCAGGCCGAGCGCCGACCAGTGGCCGGTGACCAGGATGGAATCGGCGCTCCGCCGGTCCGGGATCTCGAACCACGGCACATAGCCTTCGGGGCCGCTGCCCAATTCACCCTTGCTCTTGAACTCCATGTCGCCCTCGGGCGAGCAGAAGCGCATCCGCGTCATCGCATTGACGATCACCCGCAGGCGCTTCTTGCCGACGAGATCGTCGGACCAGGCGGTCGGCTTGCTGCCCCAGAGGTTGAGAATGAA
>CAZKSD010000037.1:0-14427 GCA_964555315.1 uncultured Dechloromonas sp. | reverse complement strand
ACTCCCAACGTCCACATCAGGCCCGCTGTACCGATGAGAACCAGCTCGCTACATACGCGGTTATAGCAGTAGCCGGCGGAGCCAATGATTGCCGGGGCAAAACCGGAGCTGTTGAACGGAATATTGTCCTGGTAGTCCCCTTTATAACCGTGGAGCACACCGGCGGCGATCTTGGCGTAGGCCGCCGGTGCCGAGTCGAATGGTCGCCACAACAACCCCCCAAAGACGAACTGCGACGGCTGGTAGAAGGAGTTGGAGAAGGCCGCTGCGCCGACCAGCACCTGCCCTTCGAGCCAGCGCTCCTCCAGTCGCCACTCGCCATAGACCAGCTTCTGATTGTTGTTGTGGTCGTCCTGCGGATTCCAATGCACTGTCGCCAGACTGGTCTGGAAGTAGAAGCGATCGGTGCGCCAAGGCTCGGGGGCGTCCCACACCGAGGTCGTCACCGCCGGCGTTCCCCCGGATTCCGTGGCACCGCCGGCGGACTGTGCCATCGCCGGTGCGGCACCAAGGCAGTACGCGGCGGCAAGCAGAAGCGCCGGCACGCGACACACTAACGCGGGCGAAACCCCCCGGTTCACGATGACGGACAGGGAAGGAAACGCCCGTGCGCCCAGGGTACGACTCGAAAGGGAAGGCATGGGACCTCGCAAAGAAAGATAGCCCATCGAAGGGCGAGCCGCGCAGTATATTTTCTGTGATCAACTGCGGTCAATGCCGGTCAGGTTATCGTTGGCTCCGAAATGCCAAATTGACAGCGTCTTTCAGGCACGGGATACTTCAAGGATGGCGTAGCAATGCCTATTTTTTCTTGACTCGGACGCTTCCCCGACAAGGTGCTGGGCTGCCAGACCAGGCTTGGCTGACTGCCGTGTGGGAAGCTTCGGCATCGAGCGTTGCCGCATCATCCGCTACTGTTCCCGAATGCCGGTGTCGCCCGGCTTGTCGCCGCGCCGATCTGTGACGAGCAACATCCTGATGACATCCACATCCATCGGAATCCTTCATGACCCTTGACACCGCCGAACCGGACCTGTCGGTGATCGTCACCGGGCAAGGCCCCCTTGCCCAGCACCAGGCCTTCGGCGAGCACCTGCTTGAGCTTGCGCGCGGATCGGGATATTCCGCAGAGCTGATCGTTGTCGGGACGCAGCCGGCAGCATCGGTCGAAGACCGCATCGTTCGCGCCGTCGGCAGGGCCCGCGGAAGAATTGTGGCCTTCTGCGATCCGGGGTCCGGTCTTGCGCCGGAAACGCTGATGGCGCTGGTCGGCTCCCTCGCGGACGGCAGCCACGACCTCGCCGTCGCCGTGTGCGACCAGAGACAATCCGGCGCGGGAACGGCAACGATTGCGAGCCGATTCACAGCGCTGCTTGCACGACTGATCGTCTGGCCGGTTGCGCAAACGCGCGATCCGTGGTCACGATGGTACGCGTTGCGCCGCGATCAACTGCTTCGGCTTGCGCCGCCGGACCGGGCATCTGCGGAACCTCTTCACTCGCTGCTGCTCGGCGGACCCGAGATGCGCATCGTCGACGTTTCCGCGCAGCCCGGCCCGAACACGTGCCTGTCGCCGGCATTACCCGAGCCGCGCGAGATTCTGGCCAAGCTCCGCCGCGGCATGTTCGCAACGGAGGGGGCGGCGCCTACGGGTGCGAAGGCCCGCCTTGCCGCCGCCATTGGAATCGTGATTGACTTGGTGGCCACCCTGGCGCTCCTCGCCTGGGGATGGTCGCCAGGAGCAGCGAACCTCGTCGGCTTCGGCATCGGTGTTGCCGCTTTTCTGGGGGCGCGTGTTCTATGGCCGGCAGGCCCCCAGCCGACAAGGGGCTGGCGCTTTCCAGGGGTCGCTCCGGCTGGCTGGCAACCGGTCGTCGCCACGCTTGCGCTGAGCCTGCGTGGTGGCGCGGTGGCGACAGCACTGGCTTACGGATTGCCGCCATGGATGGCCGCCGTTGCCGGCGTCGGCATCGCCTGGAGTGCCGGCGCGGTCGGCAGCGCGTTCGCCCCGGCGTCTGCGCCGCAACCGGCGGTTTCCACGGCACGGCGCTGGAGCGCAGGGGCGGCAGGGATCGTGCTCGGCATCCTGTCGATGCACCTGCTCTATCTCAAGGTGTTTCCGCTGACCCCCGAAGAAGCCTATTACTGGAACTACTCGATCCGGCCCGACTTCGGCTACCTCGACCACCCGCCGCTGGTGGCGTGGCTGATCGCTGTCATGGAAGGCCTTTTCGGGCACGGCGGGGCCGCCATCCGCCTCGCCGCGCTCGCCTGCATGGCGGTGATGACGACCTTCGTCTACCGTCTGGCCCTGCGCCTCGTGGACCGGCCTGCCGCGCTGGTGGCGGCCGCGTTCGCGCTCCTGACTCCCTACGGCTTCTTCATCGCCGGATTCATGATTTCGCCGGATGCGCCGCTGGCCGCGGCCTGGAGCGCCTGCCTTTATTTCCTGCACCGGGCGCTGGTCGGGGACGAGCGCCGGGCCTGGTACGGCGTCGGCGTTGCGCTGGGGCTGGGCCTGCTTTCCAAGTACACGATCGCCATACTGGGCCCGGCCGCCCTGCTTTTCTGCCTCGCCGACCGCCAGGCGCGCGCCTGGTTCCTGCGCCCGCACCCCTATGTCGCGGTCCTGATTGCCGCCGCCCTGTTCGCGCCCGTCGTTTACTGGAACTTCGCCAATGACTGGGCGTCGTTCCGCTTCCAGGGGGGGGAGCGCTTCGGCGAGGAACAGCAGTTCAGCCTGCACTACATGCTGATGAACATCCTGATCGTCGCCACCCCTCTACCGCTCATGGTTCTGCCGCTGCTGTTCGCCCGGCAATGGACCCGGGACGCCGCGCGCTTTCCCGAGCCCACGCACGCCGAAGCGCGCAACCGGCTGTTCGTCGCCTGCTTCGTCCTCGTCCCGCTCGCGGTCTTCGCCTGGAGCGCGCTCAAGCACGTTCCCCGCCTCAACTGGACCGGCCCGATCTGGCTCGCCACCCTGCCGCTGCTGGGCTGGGCGATCGTCCGGGCGGGCGCGCTGCGCTGGCATGGACTCGGCACCGCGATGCGCCTGACAGCGGGAAAGGTCATCGGCGCCTTGCTGGTCATCTATGCGGCGATCAGTTACCACCTGGTCCTAGGGATCCCCGGGGTTCCCTATTCGCCGTCGTTTGCCAAGGCGATCGGCTGGCCGGCGGCCGCCGGTGAACTTCTCATGGTGCATGCCCGGATTGCGCGCGAGACCGGCGCTGCGCCGGTGATCGTCGGGATGGACAAGTACAACACCGCCAGCCAGATCGCCTTTTTTGGCGCCCGACCCTTCGCCCTGCCGGGGCAGGAGCCGCTGCAGGCGACATCGATCGAGGCGTTCACCGGGAATTCCCTGATGTTCAACTACTGGGACCCGCCCGGCAAGTTCCGGGGCCGCACGCTGGTCATGGTCGCGCGCAACAGGGAAGCGCTGGCGACCGATCTGCTGGCGCCCCAATTCGGCGAGCTGGACGCGACGATCCATACGCTGCGCCTGGCGAACGCCGGGCCGGGTGGTGACGGCCGGCGCATCGCCGATTACTTCTACCGGATCGGTTACGACTACCGGCCGGCGCCGGACGGGCGCTGAGCGGTCGCACCAAGGATCGCCGGTCCGCGGTGCGGCATCGACCTTGCGGTTGGCCGGACGCCGGGAATTGGGGAACATCGGCGGATTCCCGAGGTCGGAGTTCGCTTCCGCCACCAATGTTTTCGCCCTATTTCGAGTGTTGACCGCAACCATGAGAACCTTGCTCCTCGCCCTGCTCGCCAGCCTCGCACTGCCTTCGGTCGCCACCGAATACCTTGTCGATCCCAGTCATACCTACGCCACTTTCGAGATCGACCACATGGGTTTCTCCACCCAGCGCGGCCAGTTCGAGCGCACGTCGGGGCAGATCAGCTTCGACCAGGCGGCGCGGACCGGCGAGATCGAAATTCGCATCGACGCCGCCTCGCTCGACACCGGGTTCAAGCTGCGGGACGACGTGCTGCGCGGCAGCGAATGGTTCAACGTCGAGAACTTTCCCGACATCATCTTCCGCAGCCAGCGCCTGGTGTTCGACGAGGAAAGGCCGATTGCCGTCGAGGGCGTGCTCATCATGCTCGGCGAGGCGCGGCCGATGCGCCTCGACATCGCCCGCTTCAAGTGCGGACTCAACATGGCCGTGCGCAAGCGCGGTTGCGGCGCCGATGCGCAGGGCGTGCTTCGCCGCTCGGAGTTCGGCATGAACACCGGGCTTCCGTTCATTGGCGACGAAGTGCGCCTGCGCATCCAGGTCGAAGCCTACCTGCCGTAAAAGGCGGCGACCTGCGAGCCGTGCGACGGCGCTAAAGTCATGTGCCGCCCGCCGGATTCTGCGAAAATGTCACCCCCGTCTGCGCAGTTTACGGAATTCCATGCCTCCCCATCCCGCCGTCGCCCCCACCGCTGAAATCGTCGCCGAACTGAAGGCTGGGCGAATGGTCGTCCTCGTCGATGAAGAAGAGCGCGAGAACGAAGGCGACCTCGTCATGGCCGCCGAGCACATCACGCCCGAGGCCATCAACTTCATGGCCAGGTACGGACGCGGACTGATCTGCCTGACCTTGACCGAAGAGCGCTGCCGCAAGCTGGGCCTGGTGCAGATGGCGCGCAACAACCGGACGCAGTACGGCACGGCGTTCACCGTCTCGATCGAGGCCGCCGAAGGGGTCACCACCGGCATTTCCGCCGCCGACCGGGCGCGCACGATACAGGTCGCCGTGGCCAGGAGTTCGACGGCCGACGACATCGTCCAGCCCGGCCATGTCTTCCCGATCACCGCGCGCCCCGGCGGCGTGCTCGTCCGCGCCGGCCACACCGAAGCCGGTTGCGATCTGGCCGGCATGGCCGGCCTGGAACCGGCATCGGTCATCTGCGAGATCATGAACGACGACGGCACCATGGCGCGCCTGCCGGAACTGATCGATTTTGCCCGCGAACACGGCCTCAAGATCGGCACCATCACCGACCTCATCCATTACCGCGCCGCTTCGGAAACGCTGGTCGAGCGCGTCACCAGCAAGACGATCCGGACCGCCCACGGCGAATTCACGCTGCACGCCTACGTCGACCGCGCCGGCGGCGCGACGCACCTGGCGCTGGTCAAGGGCGAAATTGCGGCCGGCAAGGAAACGCTGGTGCGCGTACATGAACCGCTCTCGGTGCTTGACTTCATCGACCCCGGCAGCAAGCCGCAGTCGTTTACGATCGACGAGGCGCAGGCGGCGCTGGCCAGGAACGGTCATGGCGTCATCGTCCTGATGCACCGCCCGGAAGACGGCGAAGCGCTGCTGGCGCGCCTGACCGGCGACGCGCCGCGCACCCGGAGCAAGTGGGATCCGCGAACCTACGGCATCGGCGCCCAGATCCTGCGCGATCTCGGCGTCGGCAAGATGCGCCTGCTCTCGAGTCCGCGCCGGATGCCCTCCATGACCGGCTTCAGCCTCGAAGTCACCGGTTTCATCACTTCTCCCGCGGAGCTCTGAGCCATGTCCCGTTTCGACAATATCTTCGAATACGACAATTCCCTCGCCGGCGCCGGCCTGCGCATCGGCATCGTCATGAGCCGCTTCAACCTGCCGGTCTGCGAAGGCCTGCTCTCCGCCTGCGTCGCCGAACTGAAGCGCCTCGGCGTCGCCGACGGCGACATGGTCATCGCCGACGTGCCGGGTGCGCTGGAGATCCCGCTCGTGCTGCAGACGATGGCGCAGAGCGGCGGGTACGACGCGCTGGTCGCCCTCGGCGCGGTGATTCGCGGCGAAACCTACCATTTCGAGGTGGTTGCGAACGATTCCTGCCGCGCCGTGATGGACGTGCAACTCGATACCGGCATCCCGATCGCCAACGGTATCCTGACCTGCGAAAGCGACGAACAGGCCGAGGTCCGCATGCAGCAGAAGGGCAGCGATTGCGCCCAGGCCGCCGTCGAAATGGCCAACCTGCAGAAGGCGCTCGCCCAATGACCACCTTCGCCGGCGATGCCGGGCAGTTGCAGGAATCCAAGGCGCCGCCCAGATCGGCCCGCCGCCGGGCCCGCGAGTTCGTTCTGCAGGGCCTCTACCAGTGGCGCGTCGGCGGCGCCGACGAAGCCGACATCGCCGCCCAGATTCCCGAGATGGACGATTTCGCCAAGGCGGACCGCGACTTCTTCGTCACCACGCTGCACCGCGTGATCGGCCAGCAGGAAACGTTGACGGCGCTGGTCGCGGCGTACGTCGACCGCCCGTTCAGGGAATTGTCGCCGATCGAAGCCTGCGTCCTGCTGATGGGCGCGTGCGAGCTGGCAAACAGCCCGGAAACGCCTTACCGGGTGATCATCAACGAGGCGATCGAGCTGACCAAGTCCTTCGGCGGCACCGACGGCCACAGGTACGTCAACGGCGTCCTCGACAAGGTGGCGGCCGCGGTGCGCCCGGCAGAGGTGGAAGCCAAGAAAAAGGGCCGTTGATGCCCGGGGAATTCGCCCTGATCGCCAGGTATTTCACCCGGGCGACTCCATCGGCCATCCTCGGCCCGGGCGATGACTGTGCGCTGCTGCGGCCGACGCCGCGCAAGGAACTGGCGATCACCACCGACATGCTGGTCGCCGGCACGCACTTCCTGCCCGGCGCCGACCCGCGCAACCTCGGCTGGAAGGCGCTGGCCGTCAACCTCTCGGACCTCGCCGCAATGGGCGCCAGGCCGCGCTGGGCATTGCTCGCCGCCAGCATTCCGGCGGTCGACGCGGCCTGGATCGCCGGTTTCAGCGAGGGCTTCTTCGCCTGCGCCGCCGAGTACGGCGTCGATGTTGTCGGCGGCGATACGACGCGCGGGCCGCTCAATGTCTGCGTCACCGCGCTCGGTGAATGCGAGCCGGGCCAGGCGCTGCGTCGCGACGGCGCCCGCGCCGGCGACCTGGTCTGGGTTTCCGGCCGTCCCGGCCTGGCCGGTCTGGGCCTCGCTCAGTTGCAGGGAAAGATCGAACTCCCCGACCCGTGGTCGCGCCTGTGCGTGACGGCGCTCGAAATGCCGCGGCCGCGCGTCGCCCTCGGCCAGGCCCTGGTCGGCGTCGCTTCGGCCGCCATCGATGTCTCCGACGGCCTGCTTGCCGACCTCGGGCACATCGGCGAACGCTCCGGGCTGGCCGCCGCCGTGTACCTCGTCCAGCTCCCGCATTTGCCCAGGGGCGCGACCTACGATGCCGACCTGCGCCGCCTGGCGCTTGAATGCCAGCTCGCTGGCGGCGACGACTACGAGCTTTGTTTTACCACGCCGCCGCAGCAGAGCAACGCCGTCAGCGCGATTGCCGCCCGTCTCGACCTGCCGCTGTGGTGCATCGGCAGCATGGTCGAAGGTCGCGCCGGCGAGGTGACGGTCTTCGACCCCGACCACAATCCGGTGGAATTTCCGCAGCGAGGCTACGACCACTTTGGCTGAATCTTTGAAAAACACGCCCAGCCTTAGGTTTCTTTTCGCCCACCCGGCGCACTTCCTCGCCTGCGGCTGCGGCAGCGGACTGGCGCCGTGGGCTCCCGGCACCTTCGGCACCCTGTTCGCCTGGCTGAGCTTCAACATGTTCCAGCCCTATTTCGGCGATTTCGAGCTTCTCGGCCTGTTCGCCGCGGCCTATCTGCTTGGCATCTGGATGATCGACAAGGCCGGCCGGGCGCTTGGCGATCCCGACCACGGCAGCATCGTCTGGGACGAGATCGTGCCCTTCTGGCTGGTCCTGCTGATGACGCCGGAGACCTTTCTCTGGCAGGCCGCCGCCTTCGTGCTGTTCCGCCTCCTCGACATCGCCAAGCCGCAGCCGGCCCGCTATTTCGACGACCACGTCAAGAACGGCTTCGGCGTCATGGCCGACGACCTCGTTGCGGCCGGCTACACCCTGCTCTGTCTGGCGCTGCTGAAAATCGCCCTTTCCTGACGGTCGACCGCAACAGGGATAAAATGCCGGTGTTCCCAATCGCCCGGAGCGCCGCCATGAGCCACAAGCACGCACACCTGATGCGGACCATCTTCCAGGATCCGCCGAGCGCCAACATCCACTGGCGCGAAATCGAATCGCTGCTCCATCACCTTGGCGCCGACGTCGAGCCCGCCCACGGCGCGCGCTTCAAGATCACCCTGAACCGGGTCGAGGCCTTTCTCCATCATCCGCACAACAGCAGCACCTGCAGCCGGACCGCCATCAAGCAGTTGCGCGAGGTGCTGACGCACGCCGGGGTGACACTGTCAGCGTACGAGGCGAACCAAGAGTAGAACGGTTCGCCAGTTGAAGGAAAGCTGTCCTTCCTGCGGGCTTGCTCAGGAATCTTCCGGATTGTTCCCAAGGCGGCCGAGCAGCAATGCCACGGCGCTGTCCGCCAGTTGGTCAACCGTCAGCGGGCCGCCGTGGCGGTACCAGTGGCCGGACCAGTTGAGCATGCCGAACAGCAGCAGGCGCAGGGGCGCGGCGGCGGAAGCGATCCTGCCGCACGCCGCGAGTTCGTCCAGCGTCGCCTGCCACGGCGCCTGATAGCGGTCGAACGCGGCGGCGATCTCGGCGCGCGCCGCGACATCGAGCGAGCGCGTCTCGTTGAGCAGCATCGGCGAATGGCAGTCGGCTTCGAGCAGGGTCCCGAGATGGGTGCGCACGAGGATGTTCAGGCGCCTTTCCGGATCCGCGACACTGGCAATGGCCGCCAGCAGGCGCGCCCGTCCGGCTTCCAGCCCGTCGATCATCGCCTCCTTGAGCAGTTCCTGCTTGCTGCGGAAATGATAGAAGGGGCTGCCCGAGCGCATGCCGACCGCCTCGGCGATGTCGCGGGTGGTGGTCGCGGCGAAGCCCTTGTCGACAAACAGGCGCGCCGCCGCCCGCAGCAGTTCGGTGCGGCGGTTGGGCTCGAGCCCGGCTTCCGTCCTGCGGCGCGGCACGGCTAGAGGCTGGCGGCGAGACGCGTGCCCTGGTCGATGGCGCGCTTGGCGTCGAGTTCCGCCGCCACTTCGGCGCCGCCGATCAGCGAGAACGGGATGCCCGCCGCTTCCAGCGGCGCCTGCAGGTCACGGCGCGGATCCTGGCCGGCGCAGATGACGACGGTGTCGACCGCCAGGGTTTTCGGCTTGCCATCGACGGTGATGTGCAGCCCGCTGGCGTCGATGCGCTCGTAGGTGACGCCGCCGATCATCTGGACCCCGCGCTTCTTGAGCAGCGTGCGGCGAATCCAGCCGGTGGTCTTGGCCAGTCCGTCACCGACCTTCGACGACTTGCGCTGCAACAGGTAGACCTTGCGCGGCGCGGTCTCGTCGACCGGCGCCTTGAGCCCGCCGCGGTTGGCGTAGCCGGGGTCGATCCCCCATTCGTCGTTGAAGCGCTCGGCCTCGCTCCGGTCGTCGCGGGCATGCGTCAGGAACTCGCCGACGTCGAAGCCGATGCCGCCGGCGCCGATGATCGCCACCGTCTTGCCGGCCACTTTCCGGCCCTCGATGATGTCGAGATAGCTCGCCACCTTGTCGCTGTCGATGCCGGGAATCGGCGGCTTGCGCGGCACGATGCCGGTGGCCAGCACGACATGATCGAAACCGCCGGCCTTGATTGCCGCCGCGTCGGCGCGCTGATTGAGCTTCAGGGTCACGCCGCTGGTCGCGACGCGCCGTCCGAAATAGCGCAGCGTTTCATTGAAGTCTTCCTTGCCGGGAATCTGCTTGGCGATGTTGAACTGGCCGCCGATGCGGTCGGCCGCATCGAACAGCGTTACCTGATGGCCGCGCTCGGCGGCGGTGGTGGCGCAGGCCATGCCGGCGGGGCCGGCGCCGACGACGGCCAGCTTTTTCGGGATCTTCGCTTTTTCGATGACCAGTTCGGTTTCGTGGCAGGCGCGCGGATTCACCAGGCAGGAGGTCAGCCGCCCGGCGAAAATGTGATCGAGACAGGCCTGGTTGCAGGCGATGCAGGTGTTGATCTCGTCGGCCCGGTTGGCGGCGGCCTTGACGACGAAATCGGCATCGGCCAGGAAGGGGCGGGCCATCGACACCATGTCGGCGCAACCGGAAGCGAGCACCTCCTCGGCGACCTCCGGCGTGTTGATGCGATTGGTGGTGACCAGCGGAATCTTCACCGCGCCCTTGAGCCGTTTCGTCACCCAGGCGAAGGCGGCGCGCGGCACCATCGTCGCGATGGTCGGAATGCGCGCCTCGTGCCAGCCGATCCCGGTGTTGATGATGGTTGCCCCCGCCGCCTCGATCGCCCTGGCCAGTTCGACCACTTCGTCCCAGGTGCTGCCGCCCTCGACGAGGTCGAGCATCGACAGGCGGAAGATGATGATGAAGTTCGGCTCGACCTTGGCGCGGGTCGCGCGCACCGTCTCGACGGCGAAGCGGATCCGGTTCTCGAAACCGCCCCCCCATTCGTCGGTCCGCTGGTTGGTCTGCGGGGCGATGAACTGGTTGATCAGGTAGCCTTCGGAGCCCATGATCTCGACGCCGTCGTAGCCGGCCTTCTGCGCCAGCTGGGCACAGCGGGCGTAATCGCCGATCGTCTTGCGGATCCCCCAGCGGGTCAGGGCGCGCGGCGTGAAGCGGTTGATCGGCGCGCGCAGCTTCGATGGCGCGACATTGAGCGGGTGGTAGCCGTAGCGCCCGGTGTGGAGGATCTGCAGGGCGATCTTGCCGCCCTCGGCGTGCACGGCTTCGGTAATCAGGCGATGCTTGCCGACCTGCCAGGAAAAGCTGAGTTGCGACCCGAAGTGGTAGACCCGGCCGGCAAGGTTGGGCGCGAAGCCGCCGGTGACGATCAGTCCGACGCCGCCCCGCGCCCGCTCGCCATAGAAGGCCGCCATGCGTTCGAAGCCGTTTTTCTCTTCTTCCAGCCCGGTGTGCATCGACCCCATCAGGGTGCGGTTCCTGAGCGTCGTGAAGCCGAGGTCGAGGGGGGCCAGAAGGTGCGGGTAAGGTGACTCGACCGAGGTCTGATTCATGAACTGTCTCCGGAATATCTGATTAATTGTTAAGCAAGCAAGCGCTTGGTCATTATCGGGCCGAAGCTGAGGGATTGCAAGCGTTCCGGGCGGTCATCCGGACCCTGGCGAAGAGCAGGACAAGACGGTGGCGGGGAGGGGCCGCGAAGCCTATCCCGATTTGGGCTTTTTCCAGGTGTAGACCGCGGTAACCGCATAGTTCCACACCGCGCCGACGAGGACGCCGGCAATTGCCGAGAGCAGCCAGTAGGCGCGCTGATCGAAGAGGTAGGTGGCAATCCCGACGTTCGCCAGCGCCCCGACGCTGCAGGCCAGCGAGAAGGACAGCCAGCCGCTCACGAGTTTCCAGCCGCGCAACTGCATGTCGCGGTAGGTCAGCACGTTGTTGACGGCGAAGTTGAACGTCATGGCAACGAGCGTCGCCGCGGTTTGCGCAACGAGGAACGACGCGCCGACCCCGCGGAAGAGAGTCGCCAGCACGAGCAGGTGCACCCCGAGGCCGAGCAGGCCGACCAGAGAGAAAGCGATGAAGCGGATGGGAACGACGCGGCCCAGATAGTGGTCGAGCAGCATCATGAAGAATTCCCACGCCACCATCGTGTCGAGCTTGCTCTCGCCGGAAAAGCGATTGCGGAACTCGTAGGGCAATTCGCGACAGCGGAGCGGCTCGGGCGAGGTGGCGAACAGATCCAGCAGGATCTTGAAGCCGACGCCGGACATGCCCGCCCTGACGCAGCGCTCGACCGCCGCGCGCCGGATCATGAAGAATCCGCTCATGGTGTCCTGCAGATCCGCCTTCAGCACCAGGCGGCTGAGCCGGGTGGCGAACCGGCTGGTGGCCACGCGGGTGCGGTCCCAGCCTTCCATGCTGCCACCTTCCGCGTACCTGCTGCCGACCACCACGTCCAGATCGTCACCGCGCAACGCGTCGAACATCGCCGGCAACAGCCGCTCGTCGTGCTGCAGGTCGGCATCGATGACCGCGACGATGGGTGCCGATGAAGCCAGCATCCCCTCGATACAGGCCGATGACAACCCGCGCCTGCCGATGCGCTGGATGCAGCGGACCCGACTGTCGCGCTGCGCCAGTTCCCGAACCGCCGCCGCCGTCCCGTCCGGAGAATCGTCATCGACATAGATCATCTCCCAGTCAACCGCTGGCAGCACGGCGGCAACCCGATTCCTGAGTTCGACGACGTTCCCGGCCTCGTTGAAGGTCGGGACGACAATGGACAACTGGGGCATGAAAATCCTTCTGCTGAATGGTGCGAACCGCTGAACGGCCCTATTTTACGGCATCCGCCTTGCCAGGCCGAGGCCGGCCCTTGTAATTCGTCGCCTGATAGATCTCGATGCGGCGAACAACCCTGCCGGAAAAGACCGTCTCGACGACATCAACGAGATCGACCGCGTCGAAATAGGGTCGGAGGCGTTCAAGATCGACTTTCGACTGTGCCTGGTCGGTGACCACGAGTATGCCGGTCGCCCCCTTCAGGTCGCGATCCCCCGGAAAGTAATCGTACTCAAGCGCCTTTTCGCCATAAATGTCCTGGGCGTAGGTGCGCTGCTGCCCGGGGCGGTGAAACCAGATCAGCGAACTCGTCTTGTAGTGCGGGGAGAACACGAAGCTCTCCTTCCCCCCGGCCTTGATCGCGGCCTCCAGTCGGTCGACCCGCGCCCCCGCTTCCCTGAAGCCGCTCCAACTGTTGAGATCGCCCGGAACCGGCAGGTTCGGAAACGTCGAAATGGCCGCGCCGATCACCAGCACCGCCGCGGACGACGCCAGACCCCGGACCATGCGCTGCTCACCAGCACCCCGCGCCAGCAGGTGACGGATACCGAGAACGATCAGCGGCCAGAAGGCAGGCGCCAGCCAGTTGATCTTGACGATCGAGCGGAAACTGATCCCGGTGAACAGCAGCAGGGGAAGCGCGGCGCTGATCAGCAACAGGCGTACCGAATCATCGATGCCCGTGCCGAGCCATCTCCGGAACTCGCGCACCAGGGAGGCGATCGCCACGACGAACAGATAGGGCGTAACGATCACAAACTGCTGGACGACGAACATCAGGAAGTACCGGGGCTTGATGCCGCCCATCTCGTTCAGCCGGCGACTGCTCTGGAATGCAAGCGAGACCCAGTCGTGCTGAAAGTTCCAGATCAGCACCGGCGAGAACACCATGATCGCCAGAAGGAAGCCCAGGTAGGGATGCGGCTTCGCCAGCCAGAAGCGCTGTCGCGGCGACGTGAGCAGATAGAGCAGGACGATCGGCCCCAGAAGCGCGCCGGAATACTTGCCGAGCCAGGCCAGCCCCATGAAGGCGCCGGCGACGAACCACCAGCGTCCCTCCCCCGAAGAACTCACACGCCACACCGCCCAGATCGTCCCGACCCAGGCGAACAGCAAGGGCCCGTCGGGCGTCGGTCCGAACCCCAGGACCTCGTAGACGATGGTCAGGTTGAGCGCCGCCAGCGACCAGAAGGCCAGCCTGCGATCGCCGAACATGTCGAGGATCAGCCTCGCCCAGAGGACATTCCAGCCGATTGACCAGAGCACCGCCGCCGACTTGATGCCGAAAGCCGTCTGCCCGAACACCGCCGTCGTCAGCGCGATGCTGTAACTCGCCAGCGGCGGGTGGTCGAAGTACGACCAGTCAGGGAAGCGGCTCCACGTCCAGTAATAGGCCTCCTGCGGCAGCAGCGGCGCAATCGCCGCCAGCGCCAGGCGTAGCAGCGAGAAACCGGCGATGACGAAGGCAATGGCCCGCGAATGCTCGGGCACCGAGCGCCACCGGTCCCCGCAAGAAGATGCGATTCGGCTCAACGGGCGGATCCGCCTGGTTGGTCACATCTCTGCCACGCGACGATCCTTGACCCATGCGGCAGACGAAGACGATCTATCGCAACGCAAGTCAAAGCAGGAATCCGCTTGCTCATAAGTCACTACGGGCGGTTCGCCGAGTCAACGCGCGATGCGGGCTGGTCTTGTGGTCGACGCCTCAAATTCTCCGAAATTCAGTCCTGTCAATTATAGCGAATCCTGCGTTAGCGAATGGTGATATGGCCTGGCCACCGAGCGCCGGGGTAAGGACGGCGTTCCGTTGGGCGATCGGAGCGGGTAGACTGCAGGCCTGAACCAATCGGAGGTCCTTATGTTCAAGCTTTACGGATTCCCTGTCAGCAACTACGTGAATATGGTCAATCTGGCGCTGCTGGAGAAGGGGCTTCCCTTCGATTTCGTGCTGACCATCCCCGACCAGAGCCCGGAATTCCTGGCCAAGAGCCCGCGCGGCAAGGTACCGTGCCTGGAAACGGAACAAGGTTTCATCAACGAAGCCAGCGTCATCCTCGAATATCTCGAGGAATTTGGCTCCGGCAAGGCGCTGCTGCCGACCGACCCCTACCAGCGGGCACAGGTACGCGCGCTGATGAAGGAAATCGAGCTCTATATCGAAC
>CAZKSD010000036.1:11099-14537 GCA_964555315.1 uncultured Dechloromonas sp. | reverse complement strand
GTCTTAATCCCTTTTATTTCAGGGCTGGATTGTTACTGCGGTACATCAACTTCATCTTGCAAATCAGAGGTTTGGCGGCTGCGTTCCGGATCGTCCGGGGAATGCGCGGGGTTGTGTATCAGCGCATAGCGTCCAAGGCCGAAAACGGTTTCCTTGCCGACGTGCAGCCATTGGCCGAGATTCAGAGCGGGGAGGAAGGGGGCGAGATTGCCACGCAGCGTCCAGCGACCGACGACGCCCCCGAGTTGCATGATTTTCTGCTGGCGTGATGAGCGGCGCGTCCATTCCTGCCATTTGAGCTGTTTTTCGCTGTCGACCGCGGCGGCCGCCATCTTGAGCGCCGAAAAATTCCAGCCGGGGGCGCCCGCACCATGAAATTCGGCCATCAGGCTGGCGCGGCGGACGCTGGCCATGAGCAGCACTTCCGCGGTTAATCGGTTGGGCGGCAGCGCCCGCCCGTTTTCCTGCAGGCGGAGCGGGCTGAGCAGGTCGAGGGTGATGCTGTCGGCGGCGGCGGCGGGGGGACGGGGGCCGGCGGTGTCATGTTCCCGGAAGCTGCCGGATTCCGGGGTGTAGACAGTGTGTTCGGCCCCGTCGACGGCAATCTGGCCGATCGCGGTCAGTTCGGCCCGGCCGTCGCCGGGGCCGACGCCGCCTTGCAGGGCGTGCCGCCAGGTGATGGCGATGAGGGGCAGTTCGCGCAGGGCGCGCCCGACCAGCACCATGTCGAAGCAATAGCTTTCGCCAGCGGCCAGACGACGCGCGCCCCAGCCGGCAGGCTCGATGACGTAGGGCGCGGGCGGCTGGCTGAAGTGTTGCAGTTGGTGGGCGACCGGCGGCGGGGCAAATATGGCCGGGTAGGGGCAGGTGCCATGCAGCGGGCAACCCTGGCAATCCTTTTGCCGCGTCATGCAGGCAAGTTTGCGCAGCGCGTGCCCGAATGCTCCACGCAGAACGGAACCGGGCCATTCGGGCAGATTCAGCGGCGTCGTGGCGCGCAGGTGGAAACGGTAGCGGGCGAGGGGGAGCATGGTTATTTGGTCATCCAACCCAGGATGGCGCTCTTGAGATCGACCAGTTCATTCGGTTCGAAGATGCGGATTTTGTATTCTTTGGCGCGTTGCACTGCTTGCGTATTGCGGTCAATCCGCCGCGCGGTGAGCAGCCATTTGGTGTCGAGGCGCCCGGCGACATGTTTACCCAGGGTTTCGAGCTTGTTGAGGATGCCCTGACTTTCGCCGCGTTCGGAAATTTGCACTCCGCTTTTGCATTCGATGAGCAGCATACGGTTGCGATGAATAAAAACGGCGTCAAGTTCATTGAGGGGATATTGGTTGCGGCCGGGGATGTCTGGCTGGTTCCAGGGATCAATTTTCAGGTTGATTCCCCAGCGGTTGGCGTGCAGTCGCTTGCCAGGCTCCCCTTGTTCCAGTTCCTTGCCGATCAGCCAGCACCATTCTTCAAGCCAGCCGCCACCCAAGTAGTTGGCGGCGGCTTCATTGGTGATGGCAAGGTGGTGATTGCTTCTCTTGAGCATGCCGCGGTCGACCATTAGATCGATCAGTCTTCTGTCATTGGCGTGGCTTGGCATGTCAAGTCGGGCACGGTCCGGTTTTCCTTCACGGTAGGAAAAGGCGGCTGTGTTGAGGTTGCCGATTAACTGCCCCATGCGTGGCGCCTGATCAACCAACGCTTGCGTTAGCTGCTGACGGGCCGTAATGCCACTCACGTCAGGGCTATCCGGTCGTGCCTTGAAGCCCTGTACTGCAAGGTAGGGGGCGAGTCCGAGAAGGTTGACAGGCAGCTTTTCTTTGTTACGCCCGATCGGGTGAAAGTAGTCGATGCGGCCATGTTCCGTGTCGCAATAAATGATCTCGGCGCATGGGCGGAAGGCTTGCAGAAAGCCGATTGTCATGAGCTTGTTGCCGCCGGTGAGGTTCAGGATGAGGCGGGCCAACGGGTATTCGGCGGCGATGTCGGCGGCGCACTGCTGCGCCCAGATGATGATGTCGGCAAGGTTATGGTCGGGACAACCGTTGCGCAGGTGAATGTGGCTTTCGGGCAAGCTGGCAGCACGGAGCCCGTGCTCGAGCTTTTCGGCATTGACGCGCATGGCTGTGCTGGCCAGGATGAAGACCTGCCCTGCTTTCAACCCCGGCGTCAGGACGGGAATCAGGTTGGGGAGGTTTTCGCCGCTGGCGAGCACGATGTGCACGATTTGCTCGTTGCCGCTCGGGCGCACTGCGCTGCGCTGGATATGGAACTCTTCGAGACGCGCGTTGCAGGCGCGCATGTCGGCTGCGGTGAGTTCCTGGCCACGCAGGTTTTCGGGGAGATCCAGCGTGAGATGCTGGTAGCGTCCGCCGCGCTCGCAAATGCGGGCAGCAATCTGGGCAGGCAGCGTGCCGATGACCAGATCACCCGGCTGCACGGTTTCCGGGTCGAAAGTCGCCACAATGACGCAACCCTCCGGCAGAAAGCGTTCGCTCTGCGCCCAGACAATGCTGCCGTCGTGACGGGTGACGAAGGTCGTGGTCATGGTGAGTAAGCAGACTGGGTGATGGAAAAGGCTTCGAGCCGGGCGTTACAGGCGACAAGGTCGGCAACGGTAAGTTCGCGCCCCCGCTTGTGCGCCGGCAGATCGAGGGAAAGGTTGACGTAGCGGGCGCCGCGTTGGCAAACCGCCGCGGCGAGATGCACGGGCAGCGAGCCGATGACGGTGTCGCCGGCTTCGATCAGCGCCGGTTCGAGATGGATGCAGTGGCGGTCGATGCGCAAGCCTTGCTCCCGCGCCCATTGCCGGGCGCCGGGGTGGCGGGTGATGAACCAGGTGGTCACGGATTTCCCCTGAGCATTCCCAGCTTGAGCTTTTTGCGCACATCCTTGATGTCGACCGCGACAACCCTGGGCAGCCAGGCTTCGATGGCATCCGCGGCGGCGGTCTTTTCTTCCTGAGTCCAGTCGCCTGCTTCCAGGGCGGTCCTGGCGAGGGCGCCGGCTTTCTGGTGATCGGCGCCGTTGGGCCTTTCCTTGCCGCCGGCGAGTTGTTCGGCGCGTTTGGCGAAGTGTTCGATGAACGCTTCGATCTCGCGCATGGCCAGGCTCAGGCTGGCCTGACGCCGGATGCGCTCCGCTTCGCCGGCCTGACGTGCCTGTTCGGCCTGCTCGATTGCCGCTTGTTCGGTGCGTTGCCGGATCTTCTCCGCTTCGGCGGCGGCCTGGGCTTCCGCGAAACGGGCGCGCACGGCGTTCATATCGGGGCGGGCTTGGGCTTGTCGTTCGCACCAGGCGCGTAGTTGTGGCAGGTCGGATTGCGGGTCGATCTCGATCAGTGCCCAGCCAAAGGGAATCAGATGTTTCTGATCGTTGGCGTTTTCGGCGGCGAGCCAGAAGGTCTTGGTGGTGCTTTGGTAGATCGGGGGCTTGTCCTTGCCCTGC
>CAZKSD010000036.1:0-10999 GCA_964555315.1 uncultured Dechloromonas sp. | reverse complement strand
CTGCGCGACGCCATCGCCGGAGAGCGTCTTGCTTTCGGCGCTTCCGTAGCGGCCAAGACGGATGAGTATGGCGCGGCCACCGTCGAGCAAGGCTTTGAGTTCGCCGGCGAGCAGGGTTTCGATGCTCTTTTTCCAGGCGGGGTTAAGCATGCCGCGCTGGTCAAGTTGGCGGATGTCTGCAAGCAGACGGGGCAGGTGGTAGCGATTGCAGTCGCCGGCAATCCTGGCGAGATTGGTAGGGCGAAGACCTTCAGCCGGTATCGATTTTTCGTTGGCTTCAAGTGCGCCAAGATCGTGCACGGTGAGCAGGCTCTGGAGCGCCCGATATTGGCCGGGCGCGATGCATTCCTTGCGGGCGGCGATGCCGCGAGGCTGACGTTCCTGGCCTTGCCGATCCAGAACAAGGTCTTTTTTGCGGTTGACCGCGTAAAGCACTTGCCGGTCAACTTCGCCGGTGGGCATGAGGTCGCCTGCTTTCAGAAGGCGCAAGGGGCTGGTGGCGAAGTCACCTTGCAACAAGCGCGTTTCAAGTCGAGCGGAATTGCGTCGTTCGTCCGGATCGGTAATCCGTCGCCCCCGGTTGATGCCGTCGAGCATGGCCGTGCGCAGTGCGCCCTTCAAGCTGCTGCCGGGAATGTAAGCCTGTTTGCCGGTGTGGCTGGCGCGTTCGATAAATAGCTGATTGAACACCCGGTTGCCGTTGCTTTCGCGGTTGGCATCCTGCCCGACCTGTCTTTCGTAGTCGGCGGCAAGCCCGGCGGCGACCGGGATCAGCGCGTCGGCGTGCGGCATGAAGTGGCTGCGGTGGTCGCGGAAGAAGCGCTGGATGCCGAGCAAATCCGCCTTGTCGCCAAGTTCGCCAAGGCGTTTGGCGAGCTTGTCCGGCAGCACGGCGCGGCTCGGGTCGAAGCCGTAGAGAATGCCGTCTTCGATGACGTAACTGGTTGGCTCGAAGTCTTCGCCGCAGCCAATGTGGATGGGGGAAAGCGGGGTCAGCGCCAAGGTGGCATTGCGGAGGAATTTCATGCCGAGGCTTCCGGAAGGCGAATGGCGAGAACGGGCGCGTAGCCCTGGGCCACGGTTTCGGGATTAGCGGTGGAGATTTCCCCGATGCCTTGTCCGATGAAGCGGCAATTCGGGGAAAGCCTCTCCGGCCAGAACACGCTGCCGCCGCGGGCGAGCAGGATGGGACGCTTGAACGGGTTGCCGGTATGGACGGCAATGTCGCCATGCCGGCCAAAGCGGGTCAGCGGCTGGTAGTGACTGCGTTCCCTGCAATAGCCAAGTCCCTGGGGGGCGCAGGGGCCGAGCGTCAGCCAGGCGTTGGGTTCTTCCCGTCCCTTGCTGGCCAGCAAGGGATCGGGTTGCGCTTCGCCGAGGAGGCGGAATTTTCCCAGGCCGATACTGGCATCACGGCCATAGCCGGTTTCGCCAATGGCGCCGAGCGCGGCAAGCAGTTCGGTCAGTGCCAGCCGCCGTTCGTCGACCACGATGTAGACGTCGAAAGCGATGCCGGGGTGAAACCAGGTTTGCGGCTGGGTGTAGGGGGCGAACCGTCCTTCGCCAGTGGTGCCGGTCAGGCGATTGATGCTGTTATGGGGCTGGGCATGTTCGCTGTGCAACGGCATGTTTTGGCGAGTGAGGCTTTCTGCAGCTTCGCTATCGCTGAATGCGAGCGATTGCCATTGCGCCTGCGGCGCTTCGGCATCTTCGATGGCAACCCAGCGCTTTTTCTTGAGAATCTTGCGGTCGACCGCGGAATCCAGCCAAAAAGCCGAAGGGAGGCTGGGCAGCGGCAGGAAGCCGTGCGGGAAGGCGTCGGAGACGACGGTAAAGGGTTGACCTTGCGTATAACCGGTGAGCAGTTCGTTCAGCCGCGCATTGCCCAGCCGATGCCGCAAGGCCCAGCATAGCTGCCCGAACAGGGTGTCGCCAGCCAGCGGCGTGCCGAAGGCAGTGGCGGGTTGCAAGGTGAGCCGGTAGGTTTGCATGCTTGCTTAGCGGGATTGGGCAGGGAAGGCTTGGGTTGCCGCAAAACGGTCCGTGGCATCCTGGCCATTGATCTTGATGTCGGCGAAGCGGACCTTGCCGTAACCGCGCGAACCCGATCCGCCCAGGCTGTCGTGCTCGATCAGCTTCATGCCTTGCAGCACGGTGTCGAGCAGCCCATCGCCGTCACCGCTGAGTTGCTTGACCGAAAGGCGGAAGATGAATCGGGCGCCGGAAGGGACGCGCTCGGTGTTGCGCGGGTGTTCGGCGACGCCGGAAATGCGGTTGATGCGGTTTTCGCTTTTGACTTCGGTAAGCATCTGGTTGTTTTCGCGGACTTGTTGCTCCCATGCCGGGCAGAGGGCGCAATCCCAGAAGGAAAGACGGGTGGGGCCAAGCTCGGCGGCAAAATCAGCGGCGTCCTTGAGTTCGCCACCGCCGACACCGAATAGTTGCAGGATGCGTTTGACTTCGGTTTGCACCGCTCCGCTGCTTTGGTCATGGGCTTGTTTGTCGAGCGGCGCTTCACGAACCGCGCCGCTGCGCCATTCAAGCAGGCTGCGCATCTTGCCCTTGAGGCTGGAGCCGGGAATGTAGGGCGCCTGGGTCAGCGGATGTTTGACGACGGTGTTGTCGACGCCGCCGATGTGCATTTCGGCATCGCCAGCGCCAATGCGCAGGCCGGTGACGAGTTCGAGCGTCGCTTCGATGGTGTTGATGGCAGTGAGTTGCATGATGATTGTCCAGTTCAGGCAGCAAGTTGTTCGGGAGGGAGCGGCAGTTGAAAGCGGCCTTCGACGACGCCGCGCACGGTAATGTCTTCGTCGATTTCTTCCCAGCGCAGGGCGGCACCGTCGAGGCGCAGCGCTACCCGCGCCAGTTGCTCGTCGCTGGCGGAGGCGAGCAGCCGGAAGCGCGTGGCCGGAAAACCGATGCACCGGCCGTCGGTGAGTTCCACAAAAACCATTCTTTGCTCGACCCAGACGCGCAGGGCGCGCGGGTCGATTTCAAGTGCGGAAGTATTCATGCCATTTCTCCAGGAAATATGCTTCATGTTCGATGGTGGCGGCTTCTATCCGCCGCAAGTCAGCCGGTTTGACGCGCTCGGAGCGGGCGAGGCGTACCGGAGAGAGCCAGAACTTGCATTCGCCTTCCCAGGTGTCGACGTGGATGTGCGCTGGCTTGGCACCCTCGTCGGAGTAGAAATGGAAGCGCCAGCCGAGCAGCCGGAGGACAGTGGGCACTATGGCTTTTCCTCGGCCTTGTAGAAGCCCATGAAGGCTTCCATGAACAGCTTGGCGTGTTTGAGGGTTTCGGGGCTGCCGATTTGACCGATGACATGGGCGAAGAGCTTTTCAAAGCATTCGTCGACGTGATCGCGTCCCTTGGCATAGGCCACCTTGGCTTTCATCATCTTGACGAATGGCGCGAGGTCCTTGTACTTGATGAGCCTTTTGTCGGCACTTTGCTCGAAGGCGACTTTTTCATGCCACATCACGAGTTCGTCGTAGAACTTGCGTAGCTGGGTGGATTTGTTTTTCCCTCTTGCCAATCTGCCAGCCTCGGCGACGACCTGAGCCTTTTTCTGGGCAATGTCGGCAAACAACAGTTCCGGCATGGCTTCACCAAAATGGACGTCGCTGACGTCGATGGTCGGTGCCGGCGGGCGGCTGTTGCGGTCGTAATTGCCGCCTGAGCGGAGTTGTCCGTGGTTCATGTTCTGCCTCGCTTATCGCTGACGATAGAAGAAGTTGAAAAGTGGGATGCGGAAGCGGCGGCCGAGTTGGCCGATGCCGCGTTCGCCGAGGGTGGTGGCCAGACGGGTTTGTGCGACGTTGCGCTGCTCCGGCTTGAGTCTATCGACCACGTAGCGCCGGGTACGGTATACGAAGCGGCTACGCCACATCGGCGCCTCGGGATTGCGTTTGTCGCTGGCCAGATCAATCAGTTTGAGCAGGCCATAGATGTAAGCGGTGGACAGGGCGTAATCGTCGTTCAGTTGTTCGAGTTCGCTTCCGATGGCGCCGATCGTTGGCCATTCTCTCCAGCGGACGATTTCACCAAACAGGCTGAGCGCATTCTTGCCGCTCCCCTTGGCGGCTTCCAGGGCTTCCTCGGCTTGTGCGGTCAGGGTATGTATGGGATGCCCCGGCTTGCTCATGACCATGCCGGCCGAGAAGTGGATATCCGGGTTTTCAGCGACAAAGGTCTTGAAGTTGGCGGCCATGTCGCCAGCCAATTTTTGTGTGCTGCGCCAGGGGCCGATCAAGAAGAAATCATCGCCACCGGCAAAGACGGTGTAGGTGTTCGGGTAATGGGTGGCGCAGTAGGCGGGGAGCCAGATGGCAAAGAAGGCGTTCATCTGGCGCGAGAGGGCTGCCATCTTGGCAAAGGTCGGTTGCGCCAAGCCTCGCTGGAAAATGAGGCCGAGGTCGTCGACGTCGCCCTTGAGCGTCATCAGGGCGGTTTGGCCTTGCCAGCCCCCACGTTCGCGACGGGGTGTTCTGTCTTCGCAAGCCAGGTGGTTGAAGGTCTTGCCCCGGCTGATGGCAGCATCGAAATCGACCTCGCTCTCCCAGCGGCCATATTTGTCGCCGGACCAGCTATCGGCGTCGTCGAAGCGGGGCACGTAGGCGTTGATGTAGCGCCGGGCGTAGCCGTGCCAGAGCAGATCGGTCAGGCTTTCCGGCAGGCTGAAATCCCAGCAGCGGAGCAGTTGGCCTGATTGCGCCAAGTCGCCAAACTTGCCGGTAACTTCCTCGTCGCCGGTGAAGGCGATGCGGTAGCCGAAGATCGGAGTCTCCAGCGCAACGACGCTGCCGGCGCGCAATTCGGCTTCGTCACCAGCGATCAACAGACGATCCTGGCAGGCGAGCTGGGCGCCGAGCGTGATCTGGTCGCGCGAAAGCGCCGCCGAACCTTTCTCGTCGGCCGGCAAGCGGTTGTTGTAGCGGCAGACGCCATCGGGATAGGCAACGGGGAAAACGGTTGGAGCGTTTTCGGTCAAGTCGAAGCGCTTCAGTTTGGCGCGTTCGAGATCGGCGAACAGCGCATCGATGAGCCCGCCAAAACGGCCTTTCAAAAAGTCGTTGCAACTGGCGTTCTTGCCGACCAGACCAAGCCCGGCCTGGCCGAAGCTGTGCTCCAGGAACCAGTCGTTCAGTTCGCGACGCGCGGTGGCCAGTTGGTCGCGAACATCGGGGGTGTTGGGCGCGACGATCAGGAACTTTCCGGCGGCATTGATGATCTGCGAGGTGGGCGGCAGTTCGCAGACTTCCAGAATCTTCAGGGCGGCGAGTTCAGTAAATAACGAGACCTGGAAGGAACGTCCGCGCAGCAACCGGGCGGCTGATTTGTTGGTTTCGGCGCCGTCGGAAAAGATGAAATCCTGAATACCGAAAAAATCACCTTGAACCAGCAGGAACTTCTTCTCATCCCAATCACTCCGGTCTTTCAGGGCACTGGCCGCCGTGTCGTCGGTTGTTCCTTGCGCCTCGTGCCAGCGCCACAGCGCAGTAGCCAGCGCGGCCGTCGTCTTGCTGTGGTCGTAGAGGGAAACATCCGGCCTGACGCCGAAGGCGGTTGCCGAGGGAATGGCATGGGTGAATGTTTGCCAGGCGGTATCGAAATGGTCCAGCCAGAGCGGCCATTGCTGCCGATGCGAGCGGGGAATGGCCGCAAGTTGTTCAAGAAACGCTTCCCACAAAGCGCGATACTCGGCTTGGCCCGGCGCATTTTCTTGGGGTTCGTAGCCGAGGCGGTTGACCGGGAAGAGACTTTCCGGCGACAGGGCCTTGAGCGGGTAACGCCACCGCAGATTGGCGGGTGATACTGGCTCGCCGGCTTTTTCGTCGAGGCGGACCTGCTCGAACAGGGTCAGTTGCCGTGCCTGGTAATGGTTGCGCCCGGTGTCGGTCTTGTCTTCGCCCTGATTGTAGCGCTCGAATTCTTCGCGCTCGAAGCCGGAGGCGACGCGGTCGGCAGTGGCAATGATCCATTGCAGGAAAGTCTCCGGCTTGTGGTGCATCGCGGCTGCGTTGATCAGCGAATCGGTAATTTCCGTTGCGCCTTGTCGGCTGGCAAACGGGCTGGCGTCGCCTTGGATCAGATCGGGGGCGACTTGCTCGACCCTGTCGAGCATCAAGGCCGTCCAGGCGGCATGGCGATGACTGTGATAGCGCCCCTCCCTGAAAGGGCAGTATTGGGTGAGATGCGCATCCAGCCGTTCGCGACCGACATCGTTCAGATGGGCTCTCTCGGCAAATTTCCCCAAGTCGTGCATCAAGGCAGCGAAAGCAACGCGGCAGGAGCTGTCGAGAAGAGTGTTTTTGTCGTTCATTTTGTTGTCCTGATGAAGGCGTAACGATACCCCAGTTTCCCGCCTGTCATCGTCCGGCAAGCTTGCCGTCTTCATTCCCAGACGACCTCGTCGGGCTGCAGGCGCAGTCCGTAGCGGGTCAGCGGGCGTTGGCCGATGCTGACGATCAGGTAGGGCGCCGCGACCAGGCCGAGCGCGTTCTTGAGGACGCGGTTGAGCTTGGCGCATTTTTGCTCGAAGAATTCCTTGCTGAAGCCTTCGCATTCTTCAAGCATTTCGCGGGTGTTTTCATAGTCGACCGCGTCAATGCCCACCAATTGCGCGTAGAGCGAGAGAAACTCGCGCGGGTCGGCGTCGGTGTGGCGAACCGGCGCCTGGCGATGTTGCGCGCGCCGGGCGAACCAGGCGTACCAGGCAAGGAGTTGTGGCGGAAGGCTCACCGCCGATCCGCCACAGGTCAGTTGGCGACGGGCCAGGTCGATGCGTAGCATGGGCTTTTCCAGGTGCGCCTGGGTGGCGGCAACGGCCGCGGAGAAACTTTGGCGCGTGGCCAGGACGGCAGCAGGCAGCAGGGGGCGAAGACGGACAAACGGAATTTCGGCAAGCATGACGCGGGCGTCGGCGGTGTGGATGGGGCGGCCGTCGCGGGTGTGCAGCAGGCAGGGCACGGCGGGCGGGTAGTAGAAATCGGGCAGCGACTCGAAGGGGTCGGAGACGAGGACGTGCGAGAGCTTGTCCTGGGGCCGGGCGGCGAGCGAGAGACAGTAACCGAGGTAGAAGCCCATGGTCTTGCGGCCGCCGGCAATCGAGACGTGGAGTTCGCTGGCCGGATCGGCGGTGAAGTCGCGAACCAGGGCATGAATCGTATCCGCCGCCCGTGCATTGTCTTCGGGCGTGCGGATGTCGGAGAGCGGGCTCCCGTTGCGATCGGCAATCGTGTGAATGTGCGCGGGGGTGAAGGCGATGCCGGCAGCCAGCGGGTAGTCGCGACAGAACGCATGGAACTGGCCGGCGATGGGGTCGAGCAGGGAAAGCCGGGCGCGTTCGGCGCCTTCCTGGCTGGTGACGAGATGGATTTCATCGGGAACCCAGGCGGGGTCTTGCGCAACGCACAGTGCATAGAGGGTTTCGGTAACGATCTGCGGTGAGAGGCCGGTAACCGCCAGCAGGATGCGTTTGGAGTGCATGGATGGATTATGCCGCGTTGTTGACGAATGAGCAGGCGAGCGCCGCCGGCAGACCGGTCCAGTGAATGCCTTCGGGCAGCGTGGCGCGGCCGATGCGTTCCTGCAGCCCGCGCGAGGGCAACGGGTAGCAGCGCACGTCGTCGGTTTTGCCGTCGATCAGCGTGTCGACCGTGGCAAGGCATTCGGCGACCTGGCGTTCGTTGCCGATCAACAGGAAGATGCTGTATTCGATCGGCGTGGCGCGATTGAGCATGGCCCGATGCACCCGGTTGAGGCGGCGCGGGTCGGTGATGTCGTAGCCGATGATCCAGGCGCGGCTCATGCCTCTTCCGTGCGGACGGGCGCGGGGTCGGGGGCGACGGCGCGCGCGATGTCGCGCACGGCTTGCTCCAGCTCGCGGCGGAAGTATTCGGCCCGCGTGTCATAGGCCGCGTAGTAGCGGCCTCGGCCGGCCTTGCCCAGCAGGCAGCCGCTTTCGGTATTGGTAAAGTCGCCGCTGGCGAGCGTGCCTTCGCGGAACAGCATCAATGCAAAGCGGTCGGCCTGCGGGCGCAGCGCTTCCATGACATCGCAGGCGAGCGATTCACGGCCAAAGTCGAGGCCATGATAGAACCCGATGAACGGATCCAGTCCGGCGCCATACAGGGCAAGCGCGGCTTCGGCGTGCAACAGCGTGTAGGTGAGCGACAGAACGGCGTTGAGCGGGTCGCGCGGCGGCTGGCGGTTGCGCCCGTGAAAGTTCAGGCCGGCCGGGACGATTTCGGCGAGCGCTTCGAAATAGGCGGCGGCGGAGGCACCCTCGAGGCCGCGCAACGTGGCAATGCTTTGCTGGGCATCCACCTGAGCGAGCATGCCGGCGATTCGCCTTTCACAGACGCCGAGCGGGTAGCGGTGCATGGGGCCGTTGGCGCGGCGTTCGCGGATCAGGTCGAGTTGTCCGGAGAGTTTCGCGGCCACGATGGCCTGGGAAAACTTGAGGCAATAGTCGCTGTCGAGCGAGAGGCGATACTGGGCGATCCGTCGCGCGGCATCGTTGTGCGGGCGGCCGAGGAGCAGGCTGGGCGTGCTCTTGCGGCCGGAAAGGACGATGACGCCGATGTCGTGTTCGCCGAGCTTTCCCAGGAGGCTGGCGCTCAGCTTGATGTCGCCGCGCAGAAAGACGCGGGAGAGCGGCTGGAGCGGCACGGTGCCGACCCGTTCGCCGTTTTCGATGAAGACGAGCGCTTCGCCATCGGCTTTGAGTTCGACATTTCTACGGTCGACGTAGAGGCTGGTCATGGTCGCGGGCCGCGATTCAGAGGATCATGAAGGCGCCCCGATGCGGCGGCACGGCCGCTCCAAGGCAGGTGGATCGTTGACGGGGATCGAGCTGGAACAGATGGGCGCGGTCCTCGGCAAGATTCATGCGCAGGGTCAGCCCGACCTGTACGTCGCGCAGCTCAGCGGGGGTTAGCCAGCACTCGAAAAACGATTTCTGACCGCCAACCCGGTAGCCGCGCAGGAACCGGAAGATGCGATTGAGCCGCCTCGGGTTGGCGACGTCGTAACAGATCAGGTAAAGCGTTCGGGCAGGGGCTGGCATGGGGGCCATCATAGGCAGGAAGAGTTGCCCCGTGCGCGGCGGCAAGCTTGCCATTCGTCGCCGCCAGGGCGGCGGCCTCTCCCCGAACACACCGGCGGCCGTGCTCGGGCGACGGGGACTTGCCCGCCCGCGCGCTTGGTCAGTGCCGGCCGGGAGTTACGACAGGGGAATCATCTTCCCGACGTACTTGGTCAGGATCCTGTAGGTGTCGCGGTCGAACTGAGGGCGGCCGGCAGCGCGCAGGGCGTGGAGTTCCTCGTCGGATCGGGCAGTGCCGAGGTAGCGCCAGCCGTCGATCAGGTGGGCTTCGTCGCCTTCGCGGATCAGCGCCGGACCGGCGAAGGGCCAGGAAACGAGCTTGAGCCGGACCAGCGCGGCGACCAGGCGCAGGGTATGCTTGGCAAATGGCTCGTTGCCGATGCAGGCGCCGCGGCAGCGGTGGATCTGGCAACCAAAGCACGGTTTGCCGGGAGCGGCCTTGTCCAGACCGAGCAGCACATCGCACAGCTGATGCTCGGCGGCCAGCGCGCGCAGGACTTCGCCGGCTTCCCTAGCGCTCTTGAACAGGCCGTAGTACGAAGCGCCACTCGCGAAGTCGAGACTGCTCGCCAGGACGAGTTCCGGGCATAGCCAGCCTTCGCCATGGTCGACCAGTGTCCACGTACAGATGTCATCGTTCCGGCGCAGTTGACGGTTGTGGCTGGGCTGCATCTGCTTGACCAGCGCCGCTTCCTTGAGCAGGGCGCCAATTTCGCCGGCGGTTTCGATCCAGTCGATGCGCCTGACCTGCTGGGCGAGGTTCATTTCCCTGGCGGAACCGTGGTCGGCCGAAAAATGCGAGAGCACCCGTTGGCGAATGTCCCTCGCCTTGCCGACATAGAGCGGCAGATCGTTGTCGGCGTAAAAGAGATAGACGCCGGGCGTGTCGGGCAACTCGTCTACGATGCCGGCATCGAGGTGCGGCGGCAGGCTGGGGCGGGCGTTCTGCGCCGCGAGCGCGGCCTCGATTTCGTCGCTGTCGCGGTCGACGTGGATTTTTTGCCAGAATTGGCGGATCAGTTGCGCATCGGCCAGCGCGCGGTGGCGGGCGCCGACTGCCAGATGGTGGCGCTCGATCAGCGAATCCAGGTTGTGCCGCTGGTGTTCCGGGAACAGGCTGCGCGACAGCTTGACCGTGCATAGCACCGGCGCCCGGAAGGCGACGCCGATGCGCCTGAACTCGTTCTTCAGGAAGCCGTAATCGAAACGCGCGTTGTGGGCGATGAACAGCCGGCCCTCCAGCCGGCGCAAGGTCTCGTCGGCAACATCGGCGAAGGCCGGGGCATCAGCCACCAGCTCGTTGCTGATCCCGGTCAGTTGCTCGATGAACGGCGGGATGCGGGTGCCGGGGTTGACCAGTTGCTGCCACTCGCGCACCGCGCCGTCCGCATCGACTTCGATGATGCCGATTTCGGTGATGCGGTCGCTGGTGGCTGTGGCCCCGGTGGTTTCGAGGTCGACGAAGGCCAGGGCCCGGGCAGTCATCGGCGACAGTCAGATTGTCTGCGTCGCTGCGCGCAAGCTGCTGTCGAGGTCATCCCGGGCGAGGGCGACGATGTCCGGGTCGAGAATTCCCTTGCCGGCGAATTCTCCCAGGGTGCACGAAATTTCGTCGAGCCGCTGCGCGCCGCGGTAGGGGCGCACCTGCGCCAGCGCCTGGAAGACGTCGGCGACGGCGACGATGCGCGCTTCCGGCGCCAGGGTCGCCGCCGAGCGGCGGAACGGGTAGCCGTGGCCATTGAGCGCTTCGTGGTGAAAGGCCGCCCATTCGGCGACCGTCTCAAGACCGGGGACATGGCGCAGGATCTGGTAGGTCTCGAAGCTGTGCCGCTCCATGACCGAGAACTCGGCGACCGTCAGGCGCGCCGGCTTTTCGACGATTTC
>CAZKSD010000035.1:0-14625 GCA_964555315.1 uncultured Dechloromonas sp. | reverse complement strand
CAGGGCGATGGCGAAGGCTGCGCCGGTGGTCGCCAGCAGCGCCAGGATGTGGATCGGGGCGTTGGCCGGCACCTGTCCGGCGAGCAGCGGGCGCACCAGCGCGACCCCCTGGGCGAGCGGCAGCCAGCCGCCGACCGCCGCCAGCCAGCCGGGCAACTGGTCGGTGGGGAAGAAGACGCCGGAGACCAGCGTCATCGGCGTGATGAACAGCGTGAAGTAGTACATGAAGAAATCGTAGGACGGCGCCAGCGCGTTCCAGATCAGGCCGAGCGCGGCGAAGGCGAGCCCGGTGAGGACGACGGCCGGCAGCGCCCACAGCGCCAGCGGACCGTGGGTCAGGCCGAGGGCGGCGACGACGACGAGGATGGCGGCGCCCGAGAACAGCGACTTGGTCGCCGCCCAGAACAGCTCGCCGGCAACGACGTCGGCCAGGCCGAGCGGCGTGTTGAGGATGGCGTCCCAGGTCTTCTGCACGTGCATGCGCGAGAAGGCCGAATACAGCGCCTCAAAGGTCGCGGCGTTCATCGTCGAGGCGCAGACGGTGCCGGCGGCGAGGAAGGCGACGTAGGACTGGCCGGCGATTTCCGGCAGCATGGCGCCCAGCCCGTAGCCGAGGCCGAGCATGTAGATCAGCGGGTCGGCCAGGTTGCCGAGGATGGACGGCAGCGCCAGCTTGCGCCAGACGAGGAAGTTGCGCCGCCACACCGGAAGCCAGCCGAAAACCGGGGGGCGGACGGCGCTCAGCATCGCGCCCGATCACCGGAGTGCCGCCAGGTCATCTCCCGAACAGGCCTTTCAGGACGTCGCCGACGCCCGGCACCGCCGATTCCCTGGCCGCCCCGGAAGCAGCGGCGGCTTCCATCCCGAGAAGCGCGCTGTCGTGACCCATGACACGGACCGTGGCGGTCCAGATCAGCGGCTTCTTTTCGCCCGGCTTTTGCGGCGGGAAGGAATATCCCTGGACCGGCCCGTGCGCGGTGCCGGTCAGCATGGCCATCTCGGCCTTGGCAAAAATGCCTTCGGGAATCGTGCATTCACGCTGGCTCGCCGGCAGCATCGGCCGCTTGTTGCGGTCCGCCATCCAGATGACCATTTCCTTCTCGTCCTTCGCCGCCACGGCCTGCAGGTCGTAGCCGCGGGCCCGCGTCAGCGCATCCCAGGCGAGCGGCACCGGCGCCTTCAGATCGCTCGAACGCGCCTTGAGGTTCATCGGCTCGAGGAAGTCGAGGGCCGGCGTCAGGGCGAAGCGGATTTCGTCCTTCATGAAATTCGTCTTGACGAAATGCTCGCCGACGGCCGAGGCATCGTCCGGGATGCCGCGGTAGTTCTGGTCGCCCTGCGGCCAGCCGATGGTGCGCGGCGGCAGCGATGCGTCGCGGCCGGCGTCCTTGCCCTGGCTGCGGCTCTGGCGCGCCATCGCCTGGATTTCGGGCGGCACCTTGCCGGCGAGCGAGCGGAAGTCGATGACCTCCGGCTGGCCCTTCGGCACCGTCGGCGAGCAGCCCCAGTAGATCAATACGCGGCCATCCGGCTCGCCGTCGGGGGCGCCGCCGCCGCCGCCGCTGCGGCGCTCGCCGGTCAGCGGCAACTGCGGCCCGATGCGCATGACGTCCGGAACCGTGTGCGCCGCCTGATAATCGCCCGGCAGATTGGTTGGCGAAGTCAGGCGCAGATCCATGTGGCGGCTGATGCTGCTGCCCCTGCCGCCGGCCATCATGCTGAAGACGCTTGCCATGCCCCCCGCCCCCATGCCGGCGTGGGTCGTCAGGTTCATTTCATAATTGGTCGGCGCCGCGCCCGCCGGGAGAGCCGCTGCGCCGAGCGAAAGACAGATTGCCCGCAGGGTGTATGAATTGTTTTGATTCTTCATGGTAGTCCTCCGCAAGTTCAAGGTTAAGGGGTGACGACATTCTAGACCATGGCCATCTCCATACGTCCAGCGCGGTCGACGGCGAATTTCGGGCCAATTTCGCCGTGCCGGCGTCGCGCGCCGGCACGGCGGCTCAGTCGCGCAGTTCGCGGCCGGTCAGCTTGATGAAGACGTCTTCGAGATTCGAGGCGCGGTGGATGTAGCGCAGCCCGGGTGTCCCGGCAAGCCGGGCCAGCAGCGCGTGGGCGTCGCGGCAGTAGAAGAAGGCGGTTTCGCCGCTGGTTTCGACGCGCTCCGCCAGCCGGCAATGCGCCGCCACGAACGCCGTCAGTTCGCCGCCGGCTTCGTCGTAGACCTCGACGACCTGCGGCTCGATGTGCTCGGCGATCAGCGCGCGCGGGGTGCCCTCGGCGATCTTGCGCCCGTGGTCGATGATGATCAGTGTGTCGCACAGGCGCTCGGCCTCGTCCATGAAATGCGTGGTCAGGATCAGCGTCTTGCCGCTTGCCTTCAACTGTTTCAGACGCTCCCAGATCAGGTGGCGGGCCTGCGGGTCGAGGCCGGTGGTCGGCTCGTCGAGAAAGACGATGTCCGGGTCGTTGACCAACGCCCGGGCCAGGGTCAGGCGGCGCTTCATGCCGCCGGATAGGGTGGCGATGCGGGCGTCGGCCTTGCCGGCGAGGCCGGCGAAATCGAGCAGTTCCGGAATGCGGGCGCGGACCTCGGCGTCGGACAGCCCGAAGTAGCGGCCGAAGACGAGCAGGTTTTCGCTGGCGGTGAAATCCGGATCGAGGTTGTCGAACTGCGGCACGACACCGACCCTGGTCCGCGCCCTCTGCGCCTCGGCCGGGATGACGCAGCCGTTCAGGTTGATGTCGCCGCTTGCGGGCGCGGTCAGCCCGAGACAGAGGCGCAGCGTGGTCGTCTTGCCGGCGCCGTTCGGCCCGAGCAGGCCGAAGCAGCGTCCGCGCTCGACGCGGAAGCCGAGGCCGGCGACCACCTCGGTCCCGGCATACGACTTGCGCAGTCCGGAAGCCGCTAGTGCCGCCACGCGCGGGTGACGATGTCGCGGATCAGATGCAGGCGACGGTGAAAGAAGTGATCGGCGCCCGGAACGACGATGACCGGCAGGTCAAGCGGCCGCGCCCAGTCGAAGACATTTTCCAGCGGCACCGTCTCATCGGCCGAGCCGTGGATGACGATCGTATCGTGCGGCACGGCCTCGGTGTCATAGTTGCGGGTGCCCTCGACGAAGCCGGCGGCGGTGCCGACCAGCACCAGGCGCTGCGCCGGGTGGCCGAGCTCGACCAGACGCCGGGCCAGACGCGTCTGGCAGAAGGCGCCGAACGAAAAGCCGGCAAGCGCCACCGGCAGGTTGCCGCAACGGCACTTGGCGTCGTTCAGGACTGCCAGCAGATCCTCGGTTTCGCCGTGGCCCTCGTCATGGACGCCCTCGCTGTCGCCGACCCCGCGGAAATTCGGGCGGAAGGCGGCGTAGCCGAGGCTGACGAAGGTGCGCGCCAGCGTATAGGCGACCTTGTTGGTGTTGGCGCCGCCGCCGATCGGGTGCGGGTGGGCGACCAGCGCGATGCCGCGCGGCGCGTCGGGGCGCTCCATGATGACGTCGATCTTGCCGGCGGGGCCGTCGATCAGGATCTTTTCTTCCACTGCTCTCATATCTTCAGGCGCTCCACGACGCGGCCATGGACCAGGTGTTCCTGGATGATTTCCTCGACGTCTTCCTTGTCGACATAGGTGTACCAGACGGCTTCCGGATAAATGACCATGACCGGGCCCTCGTCGCAGCGGTCCATGCAGCCGGCCTTGTTGATGCGCACCTTGCCGGGGCCCTTCATCTTCAGTTCGCCGATGCGGTCCTTGGCGTAGGCCTGCATTTCACTGGCGCCGCGCGCGTTGCAGCAGGTCTCGCCCGGCTCGCGCTGGTTGCAGCAGAAAAACACGTGATGCTTGAAATGACTCATCGGCAATCTCCTTGGGAGCGCAATTATAGGCGGTCCGGATTATCTGGCGCGCCTGCTGTTCGTCCAGTGCTTCTCCAGCGCGATGATCAACGAAGAGCCCAAAGCGAAGGTGAAAATCTCCACCCACTCGGCGAGTCCGATCGGCGCGGTCGAGAATGCGGCGTTGAGCGGCGCCCAGTAGGTGAGCAGCAGTTGCAGGACCGCCATCGTCCCGATCCCGCCCCACACCCACGGGTTGGAAAAGACGCCGAGGCTCCAGAAGCCGCGGGTCAGCGAGCGGCAGTTGAACAGGTAGAGCATTTCGACCAAGACGAAGACGTTGACCGCAACCGTACGCGCCTCGGCCAGCGACTGTCCCTGCGCCAGTTCGCGCAGATAGAGTCCGAAAGCGCCGCCGAGCAGCAGCACGGAAACCAGCACGATGCGGCGGATCAGCGCGCCGTCGAGCACCGGCGTTTCCAGCCGGCGCGGCGGGCGGTTCATGATGCCGCGCTCGATCGGCTCGAAGGCCAGCGTCAGGCCGAGCAGCACCGCGGTCGTCATGTTGATCCACAGGATCTGCAGCGGCGTGATCGGCAAGGTGGCGCCGAACAGGATCGCGGCGACGATGACCAGTCCCTCGCCGAAATTGGTCGGCAGCGTCCACGTGATGAACTTGACCAGGTTGTCCCAGACGCCCCTGCCCTCCTCGACCGCCGCCTCGATGCTGGCGAAGTTGTCGTCGGTCAGCACCATCGCCGCCGCTTCCTTGGCCACCTCGGTGCCGCCAAGGCCCATGGCGATGCCGATGTCGGCCTGCTTCAGCGCCGGGGCGTCGTTGACCCCGTCGCCGGTCATCGCCACCACCTCGCCGCGCGACTGCAGGGCGCGCACCAGGCGCAGCTTCTGCTCGGGTTCGACGCGGGCGAAGACGTCGGTTTCGCGGGCGGCGAGCGCCAGGGCAGCGTCGTCGAGCTGCGCCAGTTCGCGCCCGGTCAGCGCCCGCCGGGCGGAAAGTCCGATCTGCCGGGCAATCGCCAGCGCCGTCACGGCATGGTCGCCGGTGATCATCTTGACCCGGATGCCGGCCGAATGGCAGTTGCGGATCGCGCTGATCACCGCCTTGCGCGGCGGATCGATCATGCCGACGATGCCGATCAGGCACAGCCCGTGCAGGCTGTCGTCCGACAGCGCGCTTCCCGGCGCGGCCGCCCGGCGAGCGAGGAGCAGGACGCGCATGCCCTGCCCGGCGAAGGCCTCGGCCGCCGCCCCGAGCGCTTCGCGATCGAGCGCCTGGTTCCGGCCGGCGGCCGAAAGTTGCTCGACGCAGCGCGGCAGCAGCCGCTCGAGCGCTCCCTTGACGTAGATCAGCTGCTCGCCGTCGCTGGCGTGCGCCGTCGCCATGTATTGCCGGCTGGCGTCGAAAGGCAGTTCGTCCTGACGCGGAAACAGCGCGTTCAGCGTGTGTTCGTCGAGCCCGCCCTTGCGTGCGGCGACGAGCAGCGCGGCTTCGGTCGGGTCGCCGGTGATCGTCCATTGGCGGCCGCTCTTCACCAGGCTGGCGTCGTTGCACAGGGCCCCGGCGACCAGACATTCGCGCAGCGCCCCGTCGCCGGCGGCCACCAGCTCGTCGTGGCGGATGTCGCCTTCGGGGCTGTAGCCATGGCCCGCCACCGTGAAGCGGCGGCCCCCGCAATGGATGGCGCGCACGGTCATGGCGTTCTCGGTCAGCGTGCCGGTCTTGTCGGAGCAGATGACCGTCGTGCTGCCCAGCGTTTCCACCGCCGCCAGGCGGCGGATGATGGCGCGGCGCTTCGCCATGCGCCCGACGCCGATCGCCAGCGTCACCGTCACCGCGGCCGGCAGGCCCTCGGGAATGGCGCCGACGGCCAGCGCCACGGCGGCCATGAACATCGCGAACGGCGCTTCGCCGCGCGCCAGACCGACGGCAACGGTGAGCAGCGCGAGGCCGCCGATCGCCCACAGCAGCCAGTTGGAAAATCTGGCCATCTTGCGCGTCAGCGGCGTTTGCAGTTCGGGCGCGCTGGCGATCAGGCCGGCGATGCGGCCGGTCTCGGTGGCGTCGCCGGTCGCGACGACCAGCCCGGCGCCCTGCCCGGCGACGATGGTGGCGCCGGCGTAGGCCATGTTGCAGCGCTCGGCGAGCAGCGTCTCGGCGGGCAGCGCGCCGACCTCCTTGCCCACCGGCAGCGATTCGCCGGTCAGCATCGACTCGTCGGCGTGCAATTCGCGCTGGTGAAAAAGGCGCAGGTCGGCGGGGACGCGGTCGCCGGCGGCGAGCAGAACGACATCGCCCGGCACCAGTTCGCCGGCATCGAGCTTCCTGCGCTGGCTGTCGCGCCGTGCCGTGACCGGGGTGGCGACGCTACGCGCCAGCGCCGCCAACGCGCCTTCGGCCTTGGCTTCCTGCCAGTAGCCGATGACGGCATTGACCAGCACGACGCCGAAGATCACGCTGGCGTCCACCCACTCGCCGAGCGCGCTGGTGACCAGTCCGGCGGCGATCAGGACGAGGACGAGCGGTTGCGCGAGCTGCCCGGCGAAGCGTTTCCAGGCCGGTTTGCCAGGCGCTTGGGTGAGCCGGTTGGGGCCATGGCGGGCGAGACGGCTGGCCGCCTCGGCGGTGCTCAGTCCGGCCGCGCAATCCACCCCGTGATGCCGGGCGGCGGCATCCGCCGTCAGCGCGTGCCAGGCTAGTGGCGACGCGTCGTCAGCAGGAGGAAGGGGAGTGTCAGGAAGGGCCATAGCGTCGCGATCCAGCGCGTCAGTCCGTTGAAGTTGAGAAAGTGGCCCTGCCGCCAGGCGGCCAATGCGGCGGCGGAGTAGGGATTGGGCGGGGCGAGATTGACCAGCATCGCCCCGGCCAGCAGCGCCAGCGCCGCCAGCAGCAGCCGGGGAGTCGCCGGCAGGGCGATGGCGATCGCCAGGCCAATGCCGGCGAGAAGCAGGCCGATCTTCGCCCCCGGCGTGAGCCAGGCGAAAGCCTCGTCCGGACCGACGAGAATCGCCGCGGCAAGCGTGCGCACGATCAGACCGAAGACGATGAACAGCGGCACGGCGACGTAAGCCACCGCCTTGCGCGCGCACAGCACGCGGACGATGAGTCCGACGGCCAGCGCGTTGAACGCGGTGATGCTCGCCTCGATCAGCACGAAGCTGTCGGCGGCGAAGGGAACGGCCCCGCCCAGCCCGAGAATCTGGCGGAGGTCGCCGGCGCCGAAAAGCAGGATCTCCGGCGACAGCGGGATCAGCAGCCACAGGCCGAGCAGGGTCAGGCCGAGTTCGGCGTGCGGGACCGGTGCGATCATTCGCTTCTGCCATGCCGCGAAACGAAGGAAGACGCGCGGCCCGACCACCTGCGCCCAGATCGCGCCGAGCAGGCTGCCGAGCGCGTTGCAGGCGAGGTCGACGTTCGATGGAACCCGCGAGGGCAGCCACGTCTGCAAGGCCTCGAGCGCCAGGCTGACCGTCGCCGCGAGGAGGACGGCGAGAACCGGGGCGCTGAAGCGACCCGGCAATCCCCGCAAGGCCAGCGTCAGCAGGAAGCCCAAAGGCAGGTAAACCGCGACATTGGCGGCGAGATCGAATGCCGTCCAGTAGCGCGGCCAGGCGCCTTCGAGGAAGGCGAAGGGCGAGATTCCGGTGTCGCGCCAGCCGGAAAACGGGTGCAGGCTGCCGTAGATGACCAGGCCGAGCCAGGCCAGCGCGAGGTAACGGGCAAGGAGAACCGGGCCGCGGGAGTCCATGGTCCGATTGTATGGACTAAGCCTGTTTCCGTCAGCAGCGAGCCAGCCGATTGGCGCAAAAACCGGCAAAATAGCTCCCCATGACCATGACCGACAAAACCGGGGGCGGCCTGCTCGGGCAACTGGACCAGCTTGACGCAGCGCAACTGCGCCGTCTGCTCGTCGAACAACTGACCAAACAGAAACTCGGTCTGACCTGGGAAGCCAACGCCATCGAGCGCGACGCCGCGCTCAATGCAAACATGGTGCTGCCGCGTCTGGTGCCGGCATGGAGCGAGCTGCGTGACGACGGCGCGCAAAACCTGATCATCGAAGGCGACAATTTCGATGCCTTGCGCCTGTTGACCGCAACCCACGCCGGCAAGATCCGCGTCATCTACATCGACCCGCCCTACAACACCGGCAACAGGGACTGGGTGTACAACGACCATTACGTCGGCGCCAGCGACCGCTGGCGGCATTCGCAGTGGCTGGAATTTCTCTACCGCCGGCTGACCCTGGCGCGCGACCTGCTGACGCCGGACGGCGTGCTGCTGGTCTCGATCAACGACGAGAACCGGGCGCGGCTGGAATTGCTGCTGGACGAGGTGATGCCGGGGCGGCGGCTGGGCAGTCTGACCTGGCGCACGCGGCAGGGGTCGAACGCCGACCAGCAATGCTTTTTGAGCGTCGATCACGAGCATGTTCTGGTCTATGGCAACCCCGCTTTCGCCTTCAACGGCTTTGCCAAGAGCTACGATGCTTACGGCAATCCCGACAATGATCCGCGCGGCGAATGGATGTCCAGTGATCTGACGCTTGGCTTCTCGTACAGGGAACGGCCCAATCTTTACTACCCGCTTGTGGACGAAAAAGCCGGCATCGCCTACCCGCCCAACCCGGATCGCGTCTGGGTCTATGCGTCGGAAAGCCGCTTGAAGGAAGGCCAGACCGTGCAGGCGAAAACGATGGAGGAATTCATCCGCCTGGGCCAGATTCTATTCCCGGCCGAGCAGCGCGTCGCAACCTGGCCGACGCTGGACGCCCTGCTCGCCGCCATCGACGCCGGCGACGTGCCGAAAATCGGCAAGTCGTTGCTGCTGCGCCGCGACCTGCCCGATCTCGAATTCTGGGTCGGCCGCCCGGTCGGCTTCGGCCGGCCGCGGTTCAAGCGCTACAAGGCCGACCTGCGCAACCGGACGCAGCCGCTGTCGAGCTGGGTGGTGCCGACTGCCGAAGCCGGCGCTTACGCGGCCGAGGGCAGCTTCGTCGCGGCGACCAACCAGGAAGGCGCCCGTGTCGTCGCCGAAGTCTTCGGCGACCGCGCCTTCAACTACGCCAAGCCGCTGTCGCTGATCAGGAACCTGCTGCAACAGGCCACCCGCCCCGGCGACATCGTGCTCGATTTCTTCGCCGGCAGCGGCACCACCGGGCATGCGGTGCTCGAACTCAATGCCGAGGATGGCGGCGAGCGGCGTTTCATTTTGTGCTCATCCACCGAGTCGACTGCGAAAGAACCGGACAAGAACCTGTGCCGCGACGTCTGCGCCGAGCGCATCCGCCGCGTGCTGGCCGGTTACCACGGTCGACCGGCCATTTCCGGCGATTTTGCCTACCTGCAGCTGGACAAGATCGACCCGGCCGACCTGCCGTTCGAGGCCGATGCGGAACATGCCTATCAACTGCTGGCGCTGCAACGCTTCGGGGTGGCGCGTCCGCTGCCGCCGGGGCCGCTCAAATGGCTGGGACAAACGGCGGATTGCGCGGTGCTGGTTTGCGAACGCGTTGACGACCAAACGCCGGATGCCCTCGCCGCCGTGCTGCAACAGCCCGGCGTGGCGCGCCTGGCGGTGTTCAGCCCGCGCCCGGTGACGCTGGCCGAGCAACTGGCGGCGCGCGGTGTGGCGGCCAATTGCTACAGCCTGCTCGATGCGCTGATGCGCGGGCAGGCCGGCGGGGGTGCGGCATGAGCGGGGAAAACGGGGTGGCTTCGGCAGTCGATCGCGACGATTTGTATGCGGGAATTCGGGAAATCCTCGCGACTTCGCGCCAACAGGCCCGGCAAGCGGTCAATGAGGCCATGGTGCATGCCTACTGGCAGATCGGGCGGCTGATCGTCGAAGATGAACAGGGCGGCAAGGCGCGGGCGGCTTATGGCGAAGGAACCCTGGCCGAGGTTGCGCGGCGCTTGTCGGCGGAATTCGGGCGCGGTTTCAGTCTGCCCAATCTGCGCAATTTCCGGCAGTTTTACCTGGCGTTTCCGACCGAAGAGATTCGCTACACGCTGTGTAGCAAATTGAGCTGGTCGCATTTCCGCCAGATCATGCGCGTGCCCCGGCCCGAGGCGCGGCTATGGTACGCAACGGAAGCGGCGAGCCAGGGCTGGAGCGTCCGGGCACTGGACCGCCAGATTGGCACGTTGTTTTATGAGCGTCTGTTGCTCAGCCGGGAAAAGGATGGCGTCGCGCAGGAGGCACGCGAAAAAATTGCCGCGGAGGCGCCGCCCGACCCAAGGGAATTCATCCGCGACCCGTATGTGCTGGAGTTTCTTGGGCTGCAAGCCAGTCCGGGGCTCTATGAGAGCGATATCGAGAAAGGCCTGATGGACCGCCTGCAACAGTTTCTGCTCGAACTGGGCAAGGGTTTCGCTTTCGTGGCTCGCCAGAAGCGCCTGCAGGTCGAGGGCGAGGATTTCTTCATCGACCTGGTGTTCTACAACTACCTGCTGAAGTGCTTCGTGTTGATCGACCTGAAGAGGGGCAAGCTGACGCATCAGGATGTCGGGCAGATGGACATGTACGTCCGGGTTTGTGACGAACAGGTGCGCAGCACCGGCGATAACCCGACCATCGGGCTGATCCTGTGCTCGGAACGCAATGCGGCGGTGGCGAAGTATTCGCAACTGGCGAGCAGCCCGCAGCTTTTTGCCAGCCAGTACAGCCTGATTCTGCCCAGCGAGGAGGAACTACGCATCGAACTGGAGCGCGACCGGGCCCTGCTGGAAGCGGCGTGCAGCGGAGGCGGGGCATGAGTACGCTGGACATCGTTACCGCGCAATCGGCGGCGATCGAGCCGGAGGCATTTCAGAGCACGCTGATCGAGAACATGGCGGCGGCGCTGCTGCGCCAGCCGTCGCCGCCCTGCCTGCTGCGGGCGCCGACCGGTTCGGGCAAGACCTACATGATTTCACGGGTGCTGGAAGAGGTGACGGCGGCGCGCCGGACGCTGTGGCTGTGGTTCGTGCCCTTCGTGAATCTGGTGCAGCAGACGGAGGATGCGCTGGCGGCCAATTGCCGGGGACTGACGCCGGCCATGCTGGCGCAGGGACGCAACCAGGAGGCGAAATCGGGCATGGTTTTGCTGTCGACCGCAGCCGGCGTTGGGCGGGCCAGGGATCGCAAGGCCGGCTACGACGCCGACGGCGACGATGCGGTGCGCACGCTGGCGGCCTTCGTCGCCCGGGCCAGGGCGCAGGGACTGGCGCTGGGCGTGGTGGTCGACGAGGCGCACATCGGACTGGATAAAACGACCGAGTTCGGTCAGTTCGTGCATTGGCTGGCGGCGGATTTCCTGATCATGGCGACGGCGACGCCGAAGGATGAGCGCCTGTTGGCCTTTTTGAAAGAAGCCGGCATGAGTGCCTACGAGAGCTTCGCCGCCAGCCGCGACGAGGTGGTCGCGGCCCGCCTGAACAAGCGTTATGTCGAGGCGGTGGTGTACGACCTGCGGCAGAGCGTGCAGACGGTAGCCGACCTGAAACGCACCGTCCTGCGCCAGGCCTGGAAGCGGCATTGCCGGCTGAAGCAGCAGTTGCAGGCCGCCGGCATTGCGTTGACGCCCTTGCTACTGGTGCAGGTGGCGAATGGCGAAAGGACCGTCGAGGAGGCGGAACAGGATCTGGTGAGCCTGTGCAAGGTGCATCCCGGCCTGATCGGCAAGCATTCGTCGAACGATCCCGACCCGGTGCTGATGGCCGCCATCGCCAACGACATGACCAAGGAGGTGCTGATTTTCAAGCAGTCGGCCGGCACCGGCTTCGATGCGCCGCGCGCTTTTGTGCTGGCCTCGACCAAGCCGGTCAACGATGCCGATTTTGCGATGCAGTTCATCGGCCGGGTGATGCGCGTGGCGCGGCCGATACGACAGCATTTCGCCAGGCCGCGGGGGATTCCGCCGGAATTCGACACCGCTTACATTTATCTGGGTGATGCCGAGGCGCAACGCGGCTTCGAGGCGGCGGTGCAGGCCAGCCGCGCCGTGCGCAGCCAGATCGAAGGGCAGACCGAACGGCTGGTCGAGCGCCAGACGGTGTCCGGCGCCACGGTGTTCACCAACCGCGAAACACTGCAAGCGCCGTTGATCTACGACCTGCCTTTGCCGGATCGGCCGGCGTCGTTACGGGCAGCCGAACCCTTGCCGACCAGCGGTCCGCAGGCGTCGCTGTTCGATGCCTTGCCGGCAGGCAATGCCGAGGCGCCCGATGAGATTGCTCCGCCAAGCCGTTCGGCTCGGGCAACCGAAAAAACCCCGCCGGCAAGCGCCGACGAATGGCAAGCCGCCTTGCAGGAACGCGGTATTCGCGTCTATCCCCGGCGCGCATTACCCAACTTGCCGAAGGCGCTGCGCCGAGAGGAAAGGCCGCAGTGTGCCGACATGGCGAAGGTTTCCGAGGTGGTAGCGACCCGCCTGCATTTGTCCGACGACCTGCGGCGCAACGCCGTGCGTGCAGCCTTGAATCGCCTGAAGGAAAAGGAGGTGCACACCGAGTTGACCGCAGGTGTTCGACACGAAGAGGACGTGCTGGTGATTACCGACCGTGCCGCGCTGGCCCGAGAGGCGCTGGCCCTGCTGCGCACCATGCCGCAAGTCGAGGACGAAGATGTGAAAATCATCGTCGAGGTGTTGTCGCGCCGTTTGCTGGCCCGCATTGAAGAGGAATATGAGGCCCTTGACGATGAAACGCAGCGCCCGGATGCCGTTACGCTGCGTCGGCAGGCCCGCGATGCGGCGTATTGGGTGATTCGGCGCGAGGCAGCGAATCTTGCTGAACTGATGCAGGGCATCGTCGCCGAATTCACGCTGCAACAGGAAGCTTCGCCGTTACCGGACTGGATGCTGTTTCCGGCGGCACTCAGCCTGCGCCCCTCCCGACGCAACATTTATGGTGTGCTGCCGCCTTCCGATGACGATCTGGCGCAGATTGAGCAGTCGCTACTGCTCGACGAGCGGGCCTGGCTGACCGACCGGCAAATCGACGTGGCCGGGCAAATGGTGCAACTGGCTCGTTACGATGGGGCGGCCAAGCTCAACCACGAAGAGCGTCAGTTCGCCGAGGCGCTTGATCGGGCCGGGTTCGTCGAGTGGTGGCATCGCAATCCGGACCGTAAACCGTGGGCCGTGCGGCTTGTGCGCGGCGAGCATCAAAATTATTTCTACCCCGATTTCGTCGTTTGCCTGACGCATTACCCGGGTGATACGCCGATGCTGCGCCTGGTCGAGACCAAGGAAAACGTCAAGGATGCCGCCCGTAAGGCGCGCCGGGTGTCCAAGGACTGGGGCAAGGTGCTGTTCCTCACACGCGACCAGGCCCGGCTACGTGTGGTCAACGATGACGGTAGTCTGGGTTCGACGATTGATTACGACGATCTGGCGCCTGTCCGCGAGTGGCTGCGGGAGTCGCGGCCAGCCTGAATGCTTCAGCGCTGGTGCGGCGACCATGCCGGGGCCGGAACCGGCGATGCGGCCGGGAGTCGAAACCACACGAGACAGTTCCTTCGAATCGCCCCTGCAGACAAGAAGGAGAACGATGATGCGCAAGATGATTCGAATCGCCGGCGCTCTGATGCTGGCAGCAGTGGGTGTCTCCGGCGGGCAGGCCTGGGCCGGGAAAATGATGGACGACAAGGCACTGATTGCCAGCGCCATGTCAGCCGCCCCGGCGGGCGTCGGGCGCGGGGCAACGGTGGTTGCAATGGGCCATGATGGCAAGATGCGCACGCTGCGCAATGGCGGCAACGGCTTCACCTGCATGCCGGACAACCCGGCGACGCCGGGCAAGGACCCGATGTGCATGGACAAGAACGCGCTGGAATGGGCCATGGCCTGGATGGAGCACAAGACGCCGCCAGCCGGCAAGGTCGGCTTCATGTACATGCTGTCGGGCGGCACTGACGCAAGCAATACCGATCCGTATGCCGAGAAGCCGATGGCCGGCAACCACTGGATCAAGACCGGCCCGCACGTGATGGTCGTCGGCGCCGATGCCGGTTTTTACGACAGCTATCCGAAAAAGGCCGATCCCGACACTTCAGCGCCCTATGTGATGTGGCCGGATACCCCGTACCAGCACCTGATGGCGCCGGTGAAATAACGCCTATGACGGGTTGGCGTGGTGCGTTTCGGCCGCTGCGCGGTGATGCAGCACGGCGTGGATGTCTTCGTGTGGCAGCTTGTGGCCGACCCTCTGCGGCAGCAGCGAGCCGGCGACCATGCCGAACACGCTGATTGCCAAACCGATCAGCTGCGGCGGCACCAGGCTGGCCTCGCCGATCAGGATCTCGACCAGCAGCCATGAAGCCAAGCCGCCGAAGATGGCGGCCAGTGCGCCCTGCGTCGTCGCGCGTTTCCAGAAGGCGCCGAAGAAGAGCGGCACGAAGGCGCCGGCCAGCGTCACCTTGTAGGCGTTCTCAACCATCTTGAAGATGCTGGCGTTGGAATACAGCGCGAAGCCAAGGACGATGGCGGCGAAGCCGACGATCGAGGCGCGCATGACCTTGAGGAACTGGTGGTCGCCCATGCCGGGGAAGAAGCCGCGCACGATGTTTTCCGAGAAGGCGACCGACGGCGCCAGCAGCGTCGCCGACGAGCAGCTCATGATCGCCGAGAGCACGGCGCCGAAGAAGATGGCCTGGGCGAAGACCGGCGTGTGCTGGAGCACCAGGGTCGGCAGCACCAGTTGCGAGTCGGTCGCGAGCAGGCCGGTGAATAGTGCCGGGTCGATCAGCGTCGCCGAATAGGCGATGAACATCGGCACGAAGGTGAAGCAGAA
>CAZKSD010000034.1:0-14898 GCA_964555315.1 uncultured Dechloromonas sp. | reverse complement strand
CTGGGATCTCGCCCATCCCTTCCGCTACATTGCCCACAACGGCGAGATCAACACCCTCCGCGGCAACGTCAACTGGTTCAAGGCCCGCGAGCAGGCGATTTCCTCGCCCATCCTCGGCAAGGACCTCGACAAGGTCTGGCCGCTACACTACCCCGACCAGTCCGACTCGGCGTCGTTCGACAATGCGCTCGAGTTGCTCGTCATGGGCGGCTATTCGATGGCGCAGGCGGTCATGCTCATGATTCCCGAAGCCTGGGAAAAGCACACGCTGATGGATGAAAACCGTCGGGCCTTCTACGAATACCATGCGGCGATGATGGAGCCTTGGGACGGTCCCGCCGCGGTCGCCTTCACCGACGGCCGCCAGATCGGCGCCACGCTCGACCGCAATGGCCTGCGTCCGGCGCGCTATCTGGTGACGGATGATGATTTCGTGGTCATGGCATCGGAATCCGGAGTCCTGCCAATTCCCGAAAAGAAGATCGTCAAGAAGTGGCGCCTCCAGCCCGGCAAGATGTTCCTGATCGACATGGACCAGGGGCGCATCATCGACGACAAGGAACTCAAGGATTCGCTGGCCAGGGCCAAGCCCTATCGTGAGTGGATCGGGAAGATCCGCATCAAGCTCGACGCCGTTCCGGCGCCGGAGGAAAAGACCGAAGCCGCCCCGGCGACACTGCTCGACCGCCAGCAGGCCTTCGGCTATACGCAGGAAGACATCAAGGTCATCATCGAGCCGATGATCCAGAACGGCGAGGAGCCTACCGGATCGATGGGCAGTGATTCGGCCCTGCCGGTTCTCTCGAACAAGAACAAGACGCTGTACACCTATTTCAAGCAGTTGTTCGCCCAGGTCACCAATCCGCCGATCGACCCGATCCGCGAGGAACTGGTCATGTCCCTGGTGTCCTTCGTCGGCCCGAAGCCGAACCTGCTGAACACCACGGACATCAATCCGCCGATTCGCCTGGAGGTTTCTCAGCCGGTGCTGAATTGCACCGACATGGAGAAGCTGCGTCACATCTCGAAGTACACGTCAGGCAAGTTCCGCTCCTTCGAACTCGACATCTGCTACCCGGTCGCCTGGGGCCGGGCCGGGATCGAAGCGCGCCTTGCCTCGCTGGCAGCCGATGCCGAAGACGCGGTTCGATCCGGCGCCAATATTCTGATCGTCTCCGACCGTAAGGTCGATGCCGGCCATGTGGCGATTCCGGCGCTGCTCGCCACATCGGCGATCCACCAGCATCTGGTCAAGAAAGGATTGCGCACTAGTACCGGTCTCGTCGTCGAGACCGGTTCGGCTCGCGAAACCCATCACTTTGCGCTGCTCGGCGGCTACGGAGCCGAGGCGGTCCACCCCTACCTCGCCTTCGAGACCATCGAGTCGCTGGCCAAAGGCGATGCCGAAAAGGCCGACAAGTACGTCAAGAACTACGTCAAGGCCATCGGCAAGGGCTTGAACAAGGTCATGTCCAAGATGGGCATCTCGACCTACATGTCGTACACCGGCGCCCAGATCTTTGAAGCCATCGGCCTGCAGAAGGACTTCGTCGAGAAGTACTTTACCGGCACCCCTTCCAATATCGAAGGCATCGGCGTCTTCGAAGTGGCCGAGGAAGCCATCCGCCTGCACAAAGAAGCCTTTTCGGACGATCCCGTGCTGGCCAACATGCTCGATGCCGGTGGCGAGTACGCATTCCGCATCCGTGGCGAAGAGCACGTCTGGACTCCGGATTCGATCGCCAAGCTCCAGCATGCGACCCGTTCCGGAAAGTTCGAGACTTATAGGGAATATGCCAGGCTGATCAACGATCAGACCAGGCGGCACCTGACCCTGCGGGGTCTCTTCGAGTTCCGTACGGCCGGCGGTCCGGTGCCGCTGGACGAGGTCGAGCCGGCTACGGAAATCGTCAAGCGCTTCGCAACCGGCGCCATGTCGCTTGGCTCCATATCCACCGAGGCGCATACGACGCTGGCGATCGCCATGAACCGTATCGGCGGCAAATCGAACACTGGCGAAGGCGGTGAGGATGCGCGGCGTTTTGCGCCGGTCGCGGGCGGCACGATGCTGTCCGACATCATCGGCAAGAGCCGGATCGAGCGCGATATCGAACTCAAGGCCGGCGATTCGCTGCGTTCCGCGATCAAGCAGGTCGCTTCCGGGCGGTTCGGTGTGACCACCGAGTACCTGGTCAATGCCGACCAGATCCAGATCAAGATGGCGCAAGGCGCCAAGCCGGGTGAAGGCGGACAACTGCCGGGCCACAAGGTGTCCGAGTACATCGGCTTCCTGCGTCACTCGGTGCCGGGTGTCGGCCTGATCTCGCCGCCGCCGCACCATGATATCTATTCGATCGAAGATCTGGCGCAGTTGATCCACGACCTGAAGAACGCGAATTCCCGCGCTTCGATCTCGGTCAAGCTGGTCTCGGAAGTCGGTGTCGGAACGGTCGCCGCCGGCGTCGCCAAGGCCAAGGCGGATCACGTCGTGATCGCCGGGTTCGACGGCGGCACCGGCGCTTCGCCGCAATCGTCGATCAAGCATGCCGGCACGCCGTGGGAACTCGGTCTCGCCGAAACACAGCAGACGCTGGTCCTCAACCGCCTGCGCAGCCGCATCCGCGTCCAGGTCGATGGCCAGATGAAGACCGGCCGCGACGTCGTCGTCGGGGCGTTGCTCGGCGCCGACGAGTTCGGCTTCGCGACGGCGCCGCTGGTCGTCGAGGGTTGCATCATGATGCGCAAGTGTCACCTCAATACCTGCCCGGTCGGCGTCGCCACCCAGGATCCGGTGCTGCGCAAGCGCTTTACCGGCCAGCCGGAGCATGTCGTCAACTACTTCTTCTTCGTCGCCGAGGAAGTGCGCGAGATCATGGCGCAACTCGGCATTCGCAGGTTCGACGATCTGATTGGCCGCGCCGACCTGCTTGACATGCGTCCCGGCATCGATCACTGGAAAGCCAGGGGGCTCGATTTTTCGAAGATCTTCCATCAGCCGCGGGTGCCGGCCAGCGAGCCGCGCCATCAGACCGAGGGCCAGGATCACGGTCTGGCCAGGGCGCTCGACCACAAACTGATCGAGCAGGCCAGGCCGGCGCTTGAAAACGGCCAGAAGGTCCGAATCGAAATGCCGATCACCAACGTCAACCGCACCTGCGGCACCATGCTTTCGGGCGAGGTGGCACGCCGTTACGGCCATGCCGGTCTGGCGGACGATACGATCCATGTCAGGCTGACCGGAACTGCCGGCCAGAGCTTCGGAGCCTTCCTCGCCAGGGGCGTGACGCTGGAACTGACTGGCGAAGGCAACGACTATGTCGGCAAGGGACTGTCCGGCGGGCGCATCATCATCAAGCCGAGCAGGGACTTCCGCGGCCACACCCAGGAGAACATCATCGTCGGCAACACCGTCATGTACGGTGCGATCGCCGGTGACGCCTTCTTCTCGGGAGTTGGCGGCGAGCGCTTCTGCGTCCGCAACTCGGGCGGCACGGCTGTCGTCGAAGGGGTCGGTGACCACGGCTGCGAATACATGACCGGCGGCACGGTTGTCGTGCTGGGCATGACCGGGCGCAACTTCGCGGCCGGCATGTCGGGCGGCATCGCCTATGTGCTCGACGAGGACGGCAGCTTCAGGAACCGTTGCAACCTGGCGCAGGTGGCGCTGGAGAAGGTGCTGCCAGCCAATCGTCACGCTGCCGGCGAGCCGCTGCATCTCGGTCGTGCCGATGAAGATCAGCTCAAGGAACTCATCTCCCGCCACGCCGAATATACCGGCAGCGTCATTGCCAAGGCCATTCTGGGCAACTGGGAGGTCTCCCGCGAGAAGTTCGTCAAGGTCTATCCGCATGAATACAAGCGCGCGCTTGCCGAGATGGCTGCCGCCGCCGAAAGGGAGGCCGCATAATGGGCAAGCCGACTGGATTCATGGAGTTCGAACGCCTGTCCGAAGCTTACGAGCCGGTCGAACACCGGCTCAAGCACTACAAGGAATTCGTGCACACCCTGAATGACGAGGACGCCAGGACGCAGGGCGCCCGCTGCATGGACTGCGGCATTCCTTTCTGCACCCACGGCTGCCCGGTGAACAACATCATTCCCGACTGGAACGACCTGGTTTACCGCGGCCAATGGAAGCAGGCGCTGGACGTGCTGCATTCGACCAACAACTTCCCCGACTTCACCGGCCGCATTTGCCCGGCCCCCTGCGAGGCCGCCTGCACGCTCGGCATCAATGCCGCGCCGGTGGGCATCAAGTCGATCGAGCACTTCATCATCGACAAGGGCTGGGAGATGGGCTGGGTCGTGCCGCAGCCGCCGAAGGCCACGACCGGCAAGAAGGTCGCCATCGTCGGCTCCGGCCCTGCCGGGCTGGCAGCCGCCCAGCAGTTGGCGCGTGTCGGCCACGACGTCACGGTCTTGGAAAAGAACGCCCGCATCGGCGGCCTGCTTGCCTACGGCATCCCCGACTTCAAGCTCGACAAGGCGGTGGTCGACCGTCGTGTCGCCCAGATGGAAGCGGAAGGCGTCAAGTTCCGCACCAGGGTCATCGTCGGCAGCAAGGACGTGCCGGCCGGCATCATCAACGACGCCAGCGAGTACGTTTCCGCAGACCAGCTCAACCAGGATTTCGACGCGGTGATCCTTGCCGCCGGTTCGGAAGTGCCGCGCGACTTGCCGGTCCCCGGACGCGAACTTAAGGGTGTCTACGCCGCGCTGGAATTCCTGATCCCGCAGAACAAGGAAGTCCAGCAGGGCAAGGCCAACCCGATCAACGTCAAGGGCAAGCACGTCATCGTCATCGGCGGCGGCGACACCGGCTCCGATTGCGTCGGCACCTCCAACCGCCACGGTGCCGCCTCGGTGACGCAGTTCGAATTGATGCCGATGCCGCCTGCGCATGAAAATATTGCGCTGACCTGGCCTTACTGGCCGTACAAGCTACGCACTTCGTCGTCACACGACGAGGGGTGCGCACGCGATTTCGCCGTGGCCACCAAGCGGTTCATCGACGATGGCAGGGGCAATGTCAAGGCGCTGCAGGCGGTTCGCGTCGAATGGAAGGATGGCCGAATGAGCGAAGTCGCCGGATCGGAGTTCGATCTGCCTTGCGACAACGCTTTCCTGGCGATGGGCTTCACCAACCCGGTCGGCACGCTTCTCGACGCCTTCGGTGTCGCGAAGGACGAACGCGGCAACGCCAAGGCGACGACCGATGGCGAAGGTTGCTACGCGACCAGTGTCGGCAAGGTCTTCGCGGCCGGCGACGTCCGTCGCGGCCAGTCACTGGTTGTCTGGGCGATCCGCGAAGGGCGTCAGGCTGCCCGCGAAGTCGATGCTTTCCTGATGGGCGACTCGACGCTACCCCGGTAAGGGCGGGAGCATCATGCGATAATGCGAAGGCGGCCCAGGTGGTCGCCTTCGTCATTTCCGGAGTCGAAATAATGGCTGAAACGCCTGTACAAGTAGTCATCCTTGCCGCCGGCCAAGGCAAGCGCATGCATTCCAATCTGCCCAAGGTTCTGCATCCCGTGGCGGGCAAGCCCTTGGTGCAGCATGTCATCGACACCGCGCGTTCGCTTGCCCCGGCGAAGCTGGTCGTGGTTTACGGACATGGCGGCGAAGTGGTGCGGTCGACCGTCGCTGCACCCGATATTTCCTGGGCCAGGCAGGAGCCGCAACTCGGCACCGGGCACGCAGTTGCCCAGGCGCTGCCGGCCCTTGCCGGCGCGGGCCAGACGCTGGTTCTCTATGGCGACGTGCCCCTGACCAGGGCCTCCACCCTCAAGCGCCTGCAGCAGGCCGGCCGCGATGGCTTGGCGGTCCTGACCATCGAACTGCCCGATCCGACCGGCTACGGCCGCATCGTCCGCGATGCCGCCGGGCGTGTCCGGCGCATCGTCGAAGAGAAAGACGCGACACCCGAAGAAAAGGCGATCCGCGAGGTCAATACCGGCATCATGGCGATTCCCTCTGCCCGTCTTGGCGACTGGCTCGGCCGCTTGTCGAACACGAACGCGCAGGGCGAGTATTACCTGACCGATATCGTCGCGCTCGCTGTCGCCGAAGGGATCCCGGTACGCACCGCCCACCCCGATTGCCGATGGGAGGTGCTGGGAGTCAACAGCAAGGTGCAGTTGGCCGAACTCGAGCGCGTGCAGCAGCGCAATCTGGCCGACGCCATGCTGGTCGCCGGGGTACGTCTCGCCGACCCGGATCGCATCGACGTGCGCGGCGAACTGACCCACGGCCGCGATGTCTTCATCGATGTCGGTTGTGTCTTCGAGGGCAGGGTCGAGCTCGGTGATGCCGTCGAGGTGGGCCCGTATTGCGTGCTGAAGAACGTCAAGGTCGGCGCCGGCGCACAAATCGCCGCCTTCTGCCACTTCGACGACGCAACGATCGGGCCCGATGCGGTGGTTGGCCCCTTCGCCAGGTTGCGCCCCGGCGCCGAACTCGGGCCCGAGGTGCATATCGGCAATTTTGTCGAGGTCAAGAAGAGCAGGCTTGCCGCCCGCTCCAAGGCCAATCACCTGGCCTATATCGGCGACGCCGAAATCGGCGAGCGAGTGAATGTCGGCGCCGGCACCATCGTCTGCAATTATGACGGGGCCAACAAGTACAAGACGATCATCGAGGACGACGTGTTCATCGGTTCCGACACCCAGCTTGTCGCGCCGGTGACGGTCGGACGCGGGGCGACGCTGGGGGCGGGAACGACGTTGACCCGGGACGCTCCGCCCGACGCCCTGACCATCTCGCGCGCCCGCCAGACCACGGTGCCGGGCTGGGTGCGCCCGAAAAAGGCCCAGACGTGATGTTCATCGCCGCCTGGCCACTGGCGTAAAATACACGGTTAAATTTCTTACGAGCTCAGGGAGAGCAGGATGTCAAAGTACGATACCGAGGCCATTCGCGCCATGGCGCTGGTCGGTCATGGCGCGTCAGGAAAAACCAGTCTGGCCGAGGCCTTGTTGTTCGCGACCGGGGCGATTCCGGCCAAGGGCAGTGTCGAGAGAGGCAGCACCGTCTGCGACTTCGATGCCCAGGAAAGAGAGGGCGGCCACTCGCTGAATTCGGCGATCGTCAATTTCGCCCACGAAGGCACCCACATTCATCTGATCGACACGCCGGGCTACCCGGATTTTTCGGGCCAGGCGATCGCTGCGCTGGCCGGAGTCGATAGCGCACTGATCGTCATCAACGCGCAAAACGGCGTCGAGTTGATGACCGAGCGCATGATGCGCTACGCTGCCGAGCGCAAGCTGTGCCGAATGATCGTCATCAACAAGATCGATGCCGAAAATCTCGATCTGCCGGGACTGGTGGCCGACATCCGCGAGCGCTTCGGCCGGCAGTGCATGCTGCTCGACCTCCCCGCCCATGGCGCCGCGGATGTCGTCGAGGTGCTTGAGCATGACGCCGGCGACGCCGATTTCGCGTCGGTCGCCGCGGCCCACCGCGCGCTGATCGACCAGATCGTCGAGGAAGACGAAGATTTGCTCGCCCAGTACCTCGAAGATGGCGCCGACCCCAGCATCGCGGCGCTGCATGCGCCATTCGAGAAGGCGCTGCGCGAAGGTCACCTGATTCCCATCCTGTTCGTTTCCGCCAAGACCGGCGCCGGGATCAAAGAATTGCTCCATGTCCTCGCCAGCCTGGCGCCGAATCCGGCCGAAGGCAACCCGCCGCCTTTCTACAAGGGCGAACCGGGTGGCGCGACCGAAGCCTTCCATGCCGAGCCGGATGCCGGCAAGCATGTGCTGGCCCATGTCTTCAAGGTTGTCGCCGATCCGTATCTGGGCAAGATCGGTGTCTTCCGCGTACATCAGGGCACGCTGAAGAAGGACATGCAACTGTTCGTGGGCGACGGCAAGCGCCCGTTCAAGGTCGGCCACCTGTACCAGTTGCAGGGCAAGGACCCGCAGGAGGTCGACGAGTTGCTGCCCGGCGACATCGGCGCCATCGCCAAGGTCGACGAGATCGAGTTCGACTGCGTGCTGCATGACTCGCACGATGAAGATCACATCCACCTTGTTCCGCTCGAGTTTCCCAGGCCGATGGCCGGACTTGCGGTCGAAACCCGGAAGAAAGGTGACGAGCAGAGGCTGTTCGACATTCTCGGCAAACTTGCGGTGGAAGACCCGACCTTCATCGTCGAGCGCCACCCGACCAGCAACGAAACCGTCATCCGCGGCCTCGGCGAGATTCACCTCAAGTCCAAGCTGGAAAAGATGGCCGCTCAATACAAGCTGGAAGTCGATACCCGGCCGCCGACAATCCCCTACCGTGAAACGATTACCGCCGCCGCCGAAGGCATTCACCGCCACAAGAAGCAGAGTGGCGGCGCCGGGCAGTTCGGTGAGGTTCATCTGCGTATCGAGCCCAAGGGCCGCGGTGAAGGCATCGAGTTCGTCGATGCGGTCAAGGGCGGCGTTATCCCGGGCGTTTTCATGGCGGCCGTGGAAAAGGGCGTGCGCCAGGGTCTGGAAGGCGGCGTGGTGGCGGGTTACGCGGTCGACGACCTGAAAGTGACCGTTTTCGACGGCAAGACGCACCCGGTCGACGGCAAGGAGGTTGCCTTCGTGACGGCCGGTCGCAAGGCGGTGATCGAAGCGGTCCGGGCTGCGCGACCGATTGTCCTGGAGCCCATCGTCAGCGTCGAGATCATCGTTCCGGAGGCTTCCATTGGCGACCTGACCGGCGATCTCTCGAGCCGCCGCGGCCACATCACCGGCACCGACGGCCGCGGTCACGGGATGTCCGCGATCACCGGCGAGGTGCCTCTGGCCGAAATCAGCGACTACCAGTCGCGCCTGAAGTCGCTCACCGGCGGTCAGGGCAGCTACACCATCGAGTTCGCCCGCTATGCGGCCGTTCCGCCCAACGTGCAGCAGCAGATGGCCGGCAAGTTCCAGTTGCGCGAAGACGACGAGTAAGGCCGTACCGGGCAAACAAAAAGGCCGGAGTCATCCGGCCTTTTTTGCATCGATTCGACTGGCCAGGATTGGCCGCGGCTACGGCAAGATCATTTGCGGACCCGATCGAAAGCGCCCTCGGCATCGTCCGGGGGTTGCCCGTCGTCGGCTGCTTCGTCGGACCGGGGGCCAAAGTAGGTCGCCCATTGACTGTCGGTCACGTCGACCTCTTCGGTCACGGGAATGCGCCGTTCAACCCCCTTGCGCCGGTCGCGCCAACCGGCGGGCGGTCCCACGTCCTCGATGCGACGGTCGTCTGGCAGCTTGCGCTTGTCCTTGCGGATCATGACCGGCCAAACCTCCTTGGCGTATCAATTCTGGAAGTGCAGAGCCTATCGCATTTGGGGCGGCAACGGAAGATGTGAACCGGCAGATATGCTCGCCAGGGTGGGACTGTCACCGGCCGCTTGCCCAGCGCCTGCGATAATGAATCGGCGCCGTGCCGGTCCACTCGACGAAAGCACGGTAAAACGCCGAGGTGTCGGCATACCCGAGATCGGCAGCGACCTGGCTGACCGGATCCCGGGTCTTGGTCAGGCGGGCCAGCGCCAGGTCGCGCCGCAGCGCATCCTTGATCGCGCGAAAGCTCGACCCTTCCTCGTCCAGGCGGCGATGGATCGTGCGCGGCGACAGGTGCAGGCGGTCGCCGATGTCATTAAGGCTGAGCACGGCCGGCAGCGCGGCGCGCAGCAGGTCGCGAACGCGGATGACCATCTCGCGGTCCCGCCGGTAGAGGGTGGTGATCTTGCCGGGCGCGCCGTCGAGGAAATTGGCCAGCGCCGCCTCGTCGCGGCGGATTGGCAGGTCGAGCAGGTTGGCATTGAAGCTGGCGACCAGCGTCCCGACACCACCCGGCAGGGTCGGAGCGAAACGCGAATCCTCGGTGAAGATCAGCGCGTAGTCGGCCGCATGTGGCGGGCGGCGGTAGGGAAAGACGACGCTGTCGAGCGCCAGGCCGCGTCCGGCAAGCCAGCACGACAGCCCGTGGAGCATCCGCAGCAGCCATTCGAAGGCGAAGACCCGGCCGGCGTCGTCCGGGTTGTCGGCCAGGCGCCTGCTCTCGGCGATCAGCAGTTCGGCGTGCGCGTGGTGGCGCCGGACAGCGACGGCCAGGTCGGGCAAGACGATGCGCAGGAAGCGGGCGGAGCGGGACAACGCTTCGGCCAGTGTCGGAGCGCTGATGCAACCCCGGCAGAGAAACTCGAAACTGCCGACGCGTAGCGGTTGCGAAAACAGTCCGAAGCCTTCGTCGTCGAGGCGGTGATTGATCCGGTTATAGAGCGCGGCATAGCGATCGACCGGAACCCGGCTGGCGGTATCTGCAATGTCGATGCCGGTCGCGGACAGCAGCGGCCCGGCAGCGATTCCATGGCGCGCCAGCCCGGCCAGCATGCCATTCACAAAGCCCATTGCAACAGTGGCTTGCGTTGTATTGGTCGGGCTGCGGGTGGTGCGTGGAGGCATTATTGACCTTTTTCGACGGTCGACCGCGACAGCGTATCATGTTGGCGGAATTTGCACGATTCGGGTCAATCCGGACAATTGCCATGCCGACAAAGCGTCGTAATATGATGGACCTTTCGCGTACTCAATGAGGCAGGCGTCATGACCGATCTTTCCGTTGCCAAGAAACTTGCTCCCTACAAGCCGAAGAACAAGCTGCGTTTCGTCACGGCGGCATCGCTGTTCGACGGACACGATGCGTCGATCAACATCATGCGCCGCATCATCCAGGCCACCGGCGCCGAGGTGATCCACCTCGGACACAACCGTTCGGTGCAGGAAATCGTCAATGCCGCTCTTCAGGAGGATGTCCAGGGCATCGCGATCACCTCCTACCAGGGCGGGCACGTCGAGTTCTTCAAATACATGCTGGACCTGCTCAAGGCCAATGGCGGCGGCGACATCAAGGTCTTCGGCGGTGGCGGCGGGGTCATCGTGCCGGCCGAGATCAAGGAGCTGCACGCTTACGGCGTCAGCCGCATCTATGCACCCGAAGACGGCGTGCACATGGGTCTGCAGGGAATGATCAACGATCTCGTCCAGCAGTCCGACTTCGACGTCGGCGCGCAGGGCCTGGCGGCCCCCGACAAGGTTCTCGAAGGCCTCAAGGCGGGTGACCGGCGCCTGCTGGCCCGGGTCATCACCCTCCTTGAAAATGGCGCGGCACCGGCCCTGAAGGAGCCGCTGCTCAAGGCCGCGGCGGCGGTTGCCGTGCCGGTACTCGGCATCACCGGCACCGGCGGCGCCGGCAAGTCGTCGCTGACCGACGAGATCGTGCGGCGCTTCCGCCTCGACCAGAGCGATGCGGTCAGGATCGGCCTGATCTCGATCGACCCCTCGCGCAAGCGCACCGGCGGCGCGCTGCTCGGCGACCGCATCCGCATGAACGCCATCGAGCATCCGAACATCTTCATGCGCTCGCTGGCCACCCGCGACACCGGCAGCGAAGTTTCCGCCGCGCTGCCCGAGGTGATCGCCGCCTGCAAGCTGGCCGGCTTCGATCTGGTCATCGTCGAGACCTCCGGGATCGGTCAGGGCAATGCGGCCATCGTGCCTTTCGTCGATGTCTCGCTGTACGTCATGACCCCCGAGTTCGGCGCCGCGTCGCAGCTCGAAAAGATCGACATGCTCGACTTCGCCGATTTCGTCGCGATCAACAAGTTCGACCGCAAGGGCGCCGAGGACGCGCTGCGCGACGTGCGCAAGCAGTACCAGCGCAACCGCGAGCAGTTCTCCATTCCGACCGATGAGATGCCGGTATTCGGCACCATGGCCGCCCGCTTCAACGACGACGGCGTCACCGCGCTCTACCAGGCGCTGGTTCCGGCCCTGAGCGAGCGCGGGCTCAAGCTCAAGGCCGGCAAACTGCCGCTGGTCAGCGTCAAGCAGTCGTCGAGTCAGCGCGCCATTGTGCCGGCACAGCGTATCCGCTATCTCGCCGAAATCGCCGACAGCGTGCGCAGTTACCACGCCCATACCGAAGAGCAGGTGAGCATTGCCCGCGAGCGCCAGTCGTTGCGTATCGCCGCCGGCCTTTTCGGTGCTTGCGACAAGTCGACCGCAGACTTCGACGAAATGCTGGCCTGGAAGGAAGGGCAACTCGATCCGAAGGCCCGCAAACTGCTCGACATGTGGCCGGATACGGTCAAGGCCTATTCCGGCGACGAATACGTCGTGAAAATTCGCGACAAGGAAATCCGCACCCGTCTGGTCAGCGAATCGCTGTCCGGCACCAAGATCCGCAAGGTCATCCTGCCTAGATTCGGCGATGACGGCGAAACGCTGCGTTTCCTGATGAAGGAAAATGTTCCAGGCTCCTTCCCCTTCACCGCCGGCGTCTTCGCCTTCAAACGCGAGGGCGAGGACCCGACCCGCATGTTCGCCGGCGAGGGCGATGCCTTCCGCACCAACCGCCGCTTCAAGAAGGTCTCCGAGGGCATGCCGGCCATTCGTCTATCGACCGCCTTCGACTCGGTGACCCTCTACGGCTGCGACCCCGATGAGCGCCCGGACATCTACGGCAAGATCGGCAATTCCGGCGTCTCGATCGCCACGCTCGACGACCTCAAGGTCCTCTATGGCGGCTTCGACCTGCTGGCGCCGACGACCTCGGTATCGATGACCATCAACGGCCCGGCACCGATCATCCTCGCCTGCTTCTTCAACACCGCCATCGACCAGCAGATGGCCAAGTTCGAGAACGACAACGGCCGCGAGCCGACCGAGGACGAGGCCGAAAAGATCCGCGAATGGACCCTGAAGACCGTGCGCGGCACGGTGCAGGCCGATATCCTCAAGGAAGACCAGGGCCAGAACACCTGCATCTTCAGCACCGAGTTCGCGCTGAAGATGATGGGCGACATCCAGGAGTTCTTCGTCCATAACCAGGTCCAGAACTTCTACTCGGTGTCGATCTCCGGCTACCACATCGCCGAAGCCGGCGCCAACCCGATCAGCCAGCTTGCCTTCACGCTGTCCAACGGCTTCACCTACGTCGAGAGCTACCTGGCACGCGGCATGCATATCGACGACTTCGCGCCCAACCTGTCGTTCTTCTTCAGTAACGGTATGGACCCGGAGTATTCGGTCATCGGCCGCGTGGCGCGGCGCATCTGGGCGGTGGCGATGAAGAACAAGTACGGCGCCAACGAGCGCAGCCAGAAGCTGAAGTACCACATCCAGACGAGTGGGCGCTCACTGCACGCGCAGGAGATGGATTTCAACGACATCCGCACCACGCTGCAGGCGCTGATCGCCATCTACGACAACTGTAACTCGCTGCACACCAACGCCTACGACGAAGCGATCACGACGCCGACGGAAGAAAGCGTGCGCCGCGCCATGGCCATCCAGCTCATCGTCAACCGCGAATGGGGCGTGGCGAAAAACGAGAACCCGAACCAAGGCGCCTTCGTCATCGACGAACTCACCGACCTGGTCGAGGAAGCCGTGCTCAAGGAATTCGAAGCCATCGCCTCGCGCGGCGGCGTGCTCGGTGCAATGGAAACCGGCTACCAGCGCGGCAAGATTCAGGAGGAGTCTCTCTACTACGAGCACAAGAAGCACGATGGCTCGTACCCGATCATCGGCGTCAACACCTTCCTCAATCCGAAGGGCATGGCGCAGCAGGAGATCGAACTGGCGCGCTCGACCGAGGAAGAAAAACAGTCGCAGATCGCGCGCTTGCGCGATTTCCACGCCCGCAACGCAGCGACCGCACCGGCCATGCTGGAAACGCTCAAGCAGACCGTGATCGACAACGGCAACGTCTTCGCCGTGCTGGTCGACGCCGTGAAATACTGCTCACTCGGCCAGATCAGCAGCGCGCTCTACGAGGTCGGCGGCCAGTACCGGCGGAGCATGTAGGTTCTCCGGCGGGAAGGGCGACAGCAGCGGCGGGGCGATTTTCTCCGCCGTTTTATTGTGAACTTCGGGCTCGATGCCGCCGCAAGAAGCAGCGGTCGATCCAGTTCTTCCAGCCCCACGCCCAAGCGTCCGAGGCAGCCAAACATCCCCACAAGACGATGGCTTCGCGCGGGCCGGTGGCGGCAACATTGCAGTGCAGGCAGGCTTGGTTGCGGCGGTAGCCGAGGTTGGCCTGCGCGGTTCCCAGCCGGCTGCGGCGCAGGGGCGGGAAGTTGGTATCGAGCAGCAAGGGCAGGGTGTCGCGCTTCGCGTTCTCTGCGGGTGTTGCCGATCGGTCGGATGAGGCCGACCGTTCCTTACGGATTTCGTGCAGAGGCGTTACTCATTCGGGTCAATGCCACACGGCAGTACTCCTCGTTGATTTCAACTCCATGGGCAATGACCTTGACCCGGTCCGCAGCGGTAAATATTGTGCCGGACCCCGCGAAGCAATCGAGAACGAAGTCGCCTGGGAGGGTGGAGCGAGCAAGCAGTTCCACGTAGAGATCGACGGGCTTCTCGACGCCAAATGCCATTTCCTTGCGTTGTGGGCAAACGATGACGTCGGGAGCTCCGGTCTTGTGGAAAGGTGGATTTCCCTTCGTCGCCATCAGGATGGCTTCATAGGTTCGCGTTGGACCAGCGTCAGGCCGTGGTGACACCCCGGCAGTCTTGGCCCAGATCAGCGGCACTGGCCACACATCCCAACCGGCACTCATGAATTCCACTTTGATGGCTGCAAAACGATTGATGTCGCAGAATGTGTAGAGCGTTGCATTTTCCCTGGTAATGCGGAAACCCTCTTTGGCGAGTGCTGTGTAGCAGGACAAGGCGTATATCCAGTTATCCTTGTGTTCGTGCCCCTTTACTGCTTGAGAATCAAATGACTCTGCTTCGATTTCGTAGGGTGGGTCAGTCAGGATGCAGTTGAAGGTGCCGCGGCTGTAACCTCGGAGACAGGCAAGCGCATCACCATGGTGCAACGTGTGATTGGTTTTCGCGTGATCGAATT
>CAZKSD010000033.1:0-15096 GCA_964555315.1 uncultured Dechloromonas sp. | reverse complement strand
CGAACAGGTAGGCGCCGATCACCGTCGAGAACTGCGTCACCGAATCGCCGAGCAGATAGGACGACAGCGCGCCGGCGATCAATTCATAGGCCAGCCCGCACGAGGCGATGACGAAAACGGAGAACAGAAGCGCATGCCGCATGGGCATCGATGCTACCCTGAATCGACGATCCGGTGACTCGATCTGACAACTGACCGCTGACGGAATGTCCAGTTCGACGGGGGCGATCGTCAAAAATCAGCAGAAAACGACACTAACCGAATGGATGGGCAAGCAAGAAATCCGCGCCCATGCCGGCCAGCGCCCGCAGGACATGGTCAAACCAGCCCCTCGCTGGACCGCTCTGGGTGGGCCGCTTCCCTCAGTCGTGCTTGTCGCCGCGAGCAATCCGCAAGCCCGTTGCTCCATCGCGCCGCAGTCGGGCACCTGGCGACCAGGCTGGCTTCACGACCACGGCGCCGGCACGATCAGGGCAGCGTCACTCCCAGCGTCCACATCAGGCCCGCGGTTCCGAAGATGACCGTCTCGACGCACACGCGATTGAAGCAGTAGCCGACGGCGGGAATGGCGGCCGGGGCAAAACCGGAGCTGTTGAAGGGAATCTTGTCCTGATATTCGTCTTTATAGCCGTGGACCACGCCAGCAGCCACCCTGACGTAGGCCTCCGGTACCGAGTCGAATGGTCGCCACAACAGCCCCGCGAAGACGAACTGCGACGGCTGTTTGAAGGAGTTGCTGAAGGCCGACGCGCCGACCAGCACCTGTCCTTCGAGCCAGCGCTCCGGCAGCCGCCACTCGCCGTAGATCAGCTTCTGCGTGTTGTTGTGGTCATCTTGCGGATTCCAATGCACTGTCGCCAGACTGGTCTGGAAGTAGAAGCGATCGGTGCGCCAAGGCTCGGGTGCATCCCACGCGGAAGCCGTGGCCGCCGGCGTGGCCCCGGTGCCCGCGCCAGCGCCGACCGGCTCCGCCAACGCCGATGCAGCGCCAAAACAGCCCGCGGCGGCAAGAAGAAGCGCCGGCACGCGACACGCCCGCACAGACGCCACGCGGTTCACGATGACGGACAGGGAAGGGAGCGCCCGTGCGCCCGGGACACAACTCGAAAGGGAAGGCATGGCACCTCGCAAATGGGACAGCCCATCGAAGGGCAAGCCGCGCAGTATATTTTCTGCGACCAACTCCGGTCAACGCCCGCTCACGGTATGAAGCAGCCCGTGGTTCTGCTTCGGACCGGCCACAACCCGTCGTTACCCCATTTCGCCAGGAAATGCCGGCAGGCTGCTAGCCGCCACCACGCTGCGTCGCCCGGTCAATTCTGGCGAGCAGTTCGCTTGCCGCCTCCTGGTCGCCCTGGCGAACCGTGATTTCGGTCCGCAGTGCGCATAGCTGCAAGGCACCGACACGCTGCGGCGTTTCGCTGGTCAAGGCGAAATGAAGACTCACCCCGCCATCCGCAACCAGCAGCCCGCTCGCATCCTCGGTCACTGCATCGCCGAAGGCGGTCGACAGCGCCCGGCGAAACTCGCCCGGCGTGATGCTCATCACGCGGATGCGGCTCCGACTCCAGGGAAACGGACCGTCAGCCACCGGCAATCGGAGGCCACACCGCCAGCGTGTCGCCGTCCTTGAGCATACTCGTCGCCCGTTCCTCCGGCGGCACGAATGTGCCATTGACCAACACCAGATGGGTCAGCCTGGGCGGTAGCGCGAACGGCGCGAGGACCGCGCTGACGCGGGCACCCTCCGGCACCTCGACATCCACGCGGTTGTTCCTGCTGCCGGCCGGCAGGTAGTCGCCGAGCGTGGCATAGAGCTTGACGGTAACCCGCATCGACTCAACTGTTCGGGCGCTGGCAAGCAATGAACGCTTCGACGAAACGCGTCGGCGTCTCCAGGAGCCTTTCCTTCCAGGCGCCGAGCCTGGTCTTCGCCTGAATCAGGCCACGCAGGGCGCCGACATGATCGGTCAGGCCGATCGCCGTCGCGCCGACCAGAACGTCGCCGTTGAACTGCAGGCTGATGTAACGCCCTTTGGCTTCGTCTGCCCGCTCGACGCCCTCGCCCCCGGCGACGCCCTGCCATTCGCCGAAGGACGAGGAGATCATGCCCATCGAATCGAGCACATTGATGGCGAGGACTCCGCTCATCCGGGCCGCTTGCCCGGCCATGTTGAGCGCCGCGATGCGCGCCTGGTCAGCGGCATTGGGCTGAATCGCCGCCACCAGATGGCGGCCGGTGAACAAGTCTGGCGCTTCCGCCACGTCGCCGGCCGCAAAGATGCCGGGAACCGAGGTCTGCATGCTGTCGTCGACCAGCACCCCCTTGGCGACGTGCACCGCCGTCCCTTCGAGAAAGGCGACATTGGGCGCGACGCCGGCGGCGACGATCAGCAGATCGCAGTCGAGCTGCTCGCCGGTGGACAGCGTTACGGTCAACGGCGAATTCTGGCCGCTTTCGATGCGCTCGACGCCGGCCCCGGTCACCACCCGCACGCCCTGCCGCTCGACCCAGCGCTTGATCATGCCGCCAGCCTGCGGCGTCATCATGCGCGGCACCATGCGGTCGCCCATCTCGACGACGGTCAGTTGCACGCCGCGCTTGACCAGCGATTCCATGATGATGCAGCCGATGAAGCCGGCCCCCAGCTGCAGTACGCGCGCGCCGGGTTTGGCCAGCGCGGCGATGGCGCGCGCGTCGTCGAGCGTCCAGCAGGTCTGCGCCTGCGGCAGGTCGATGCCGGGAATCGGCGGCCGCACCGGGTGTGAGCCGGTGGCGATCAGCAGCCGGTCGTAATTCTCGAAATGGCCGTCGTCGAACAAAACCGTGCGTTTTTCGGCGTTGACCGCAACCGCCCGGCCGCGCCGCTGGCGGATGCCGAGGCGGTCGAAATGGACTTCGGACTTGCGCAGCCAGGTGCCGGATTCGTCGATATTGCCTTCCAGCAGGTAGGGAATCGCCATCCGCGAGTAGGGCGGCGCCGCTTCGTTGCCGACCAGCAGGATGTCGTCGCCGGGGACCGCGCGGCGCAGGGTTTCGGCGGCGACGACGCCGGCCGGGCCGTTGCCGAGAATGATGTGTTTCATGGCTTGCCTCGTCGAGCGAAAGGGGAGACGGGGCGGCGTCTTCCGCCGCCCCGTCCGTGGCTGCGCAACGCCTACAGGCCGAGCCGCGCGAGCGTCGCCTGTTCCGGCACGCCGTCCGGCGTCCAGCCGCGCACCTTGTAGTACTCCGGCTTCATCTTGTCGAGGCCATTGACCAGGCCCTTGGCCGGACCGGTTTTCGCCGGCTCGGTCTTCAGGCGCGGCGGCAGATCGTCATCCTTCGCGCTCAGGCCGGCGGCGAGGTTGAACTGGCGCTCCATGTTCCAGATGCGCTCGCCAACCGCGTTCAGCTTGTCCATCGACCAGTCGCCTTCGCAGGCGGCCTGAAGCTGCGGCTGCACGTCGGCCAGCGTCCACGCGAAGCTGGTGAAGATGCAGATGCCGGCCGAGTCGAAGACCCCCGTCGCATCCTGGAAGGCCTTGACCAGCTCGGCCTTGCCGTCGGTCACCAGCGGATCGGTCTTGACCGGGATGCCGAGCACCTCGGAGGCCACGGTGTAGCCACGCAGGTGGCAGGCGCCGCGGTTGGAGGTGGCGTAGGCCAGGCCCATGCCCTGGATGCCGCGCGAGTCGTAGGCCGGAAATTCCTGCCCCTTGACGCTCATCGACAGATCCGGCCGGCCATACTTGGCGCACATGCGGGCGCTGCCCAGTCCCAGATCCTTGCCGAAACCTTCTCCGGCAGCAGTCATTTCGGCCAGATTGCACAGCGCCTCGGCGGAACCGAAGCTGGCGTCGAGGCCGATCTGCTCCTTGCTCAGGATGCCGAGGTCGTACAGTTCCATCGCTGCGCCGACCGTGGCACCGAAGGAAATCGGGTCCATGCCGTGCTGGTTGCACAGCAGGTTGGCAAATTGCAGCGCCTCCAGGTCGCCGACGCCGTTGGCGGCACCGAGCGCCCAGGCCGCCTCGTACTCCAGACCACCGCTGGCGCCCCAGTACTGCGGACTGTTCTTGACGCTGAAGTGGGTCTCGTCGATCTTCGAAATCCGGCCGCAGGCAATGGTGCACCCGAAGCAGGCGGCATTGGCGACCAGGTGGGTCTTGCCATCGCTGGGCCGCTTCTCGTGCATGGCCTCGCCGGATATCCTGCCGGCCTCCTCGAACTGCACGTCGCGGTGGTTGCGCGTCGGCAGGGCGCCGATTTCATTGATCACGTTCATCAGCACCTGCGTGCCGTACTTGGGCAAGCCCTGGCCGGTCACCGCGTTGTCCGCGAGAACCTTCTTGCCGGCATTGGTTGCCGCCATGAACGCCGGGAAATCCTTGATGCCGGAAACCCCCTGGGTGCCGCGAATGGCCACCGCCTTCAGGTTTTTCGAGCCCATGACCGTACCGACGCCGGAGCGCCCAGCCGCGCGGTGCAGGTCATTGACGATGGCGGCGTAAAGCACGCCATTCTCCCCGGCCGCGCCGATCGACGAGATGCGGATCAACGGATCCTGATGGCCGGCCTTGATCGCGTCTTCGGTCTCCCAGCAGGTCTTGCCCCACAGGTGAGCGGCATCGCGCAATTCGGCCTTGTCGTTCTCGAGATAGAGATAGACCGGCTTCGGCGATCTGCCCTCGAAGATGATCATGTCCCAGCCGGCGAACTTCATTTCGGCGCCGAAGTAGCCGCCCGAATTGGAGCAAGCGATGGCGCCGGTCAACGGCCCCTTGGTCACCACCGTGTAGCGGCCGCCGGTCGAGGCCATGGTGCCGGTCAGCGGGCCGGTCGCCATGATCATCTTGTTGTCGGGCGACAGCGGATCGACCTTGGGATCGATCTCCTCGACGAGGTATTTCGACGCCAGTCCGCGTGACCCCAGATAATCATTGGCCCATTTCATGTTCAGCGGTTCGGGCGTGCATGTGCCGGCGGTGAGGTTCACGCGCAGGACTTTTCTGTTCCATCCCATGGTCTCTCCTCCTCAGGCAGCTACTGCAGCGGTATTGGCCCTGGCGGCCCAGGCGCGCATGCGGTCGAGACCGGTCCAGTCGGCATCGACGTAGGTGATGGCGGAAGTCGGGCACGCCGTGACGCACTTCGGATCACCGCCGCACAGGTCGCATTTCTGGACCTTGCCGACATCGGCCATGTAATTGACGGTACCGAACGGGCAGGCAATCGTGCATACCTTGCAGCCGACACAGGTCGCTTCCCTGACCACCTTGGCGCCGGTGGCGGCATCGATGACGATCGCATCGACCGGACAGGCGTTCATGCACCAGGCATCGGCGCACTGGGTGCAGGTGTAGGGAACCTTGCGGCCTTCGTGTTCGAAGTTGAAGACCTTGATGCGCGACTTCGATGGATTGATGGTTCCGCTGTGCTCGTAGGAACAGGCCATCTCGCACTGCAGGCAGCCGGTACATTTCGCCGGATCGATGTGAAGCGACTTCTGCATGGTGTCTCCTCCATGAATTGCTGGGTGTCGCCAGGAACGATGTGCCGCGGGTTTCCCGCTCGCCAAAACATCATCACCCTTTTCTCGGGCGCTGTCATTCCGCGGTGCAGCAAATGCCTGCAACATCTGGTTACACAAAGCTACGAAAGCACGACAGACACGATCTTCGGGATTGCCTACAGTGTGACCATCCGCTGAACCCCTCCTCTCGAAATCCCCCTTTCGAGAACTTCCGCCCCGCCACCAGGCGGGGTTTTTTTTGCCCGCCTTCCGGTTTCACCACAAGTCGCTATAATCCGCAATTTGAACTTTTGCGGATCGAGGTAATCAGCATGGCCGAACAACATTCCTCCAAAGGCATCATGATCGCGACCATCGTCGTGGCGATCATTCTGACTGCGGTTGTGGTCCCCTTTTCGATGAAGGGCGAGAAATCGGCTGCCGACGCCGGCGGTGCGGATCAGGCCGACAGCCGCATCCAGCCGGTTGCCAGGTTCGAATTGGCCAAGGCGGCTCCCGCCGCTGCCGCCGGCCCCAAGGATGGCGCTACCGTTTTCAACTCCGTTTGCGGCGCCTGCCATAACACCGGCGTCGCCGGCGCGCCGAAGGCGGGCGACAAAGCTGCCTGGGCGCCGCGTATCGCTCAGGGCAACGACACCCTCTACAAGAACGCAATTGTCGGCAAGAACGCCATGCCGCCGAAGGGCGGCGCCGCCGATCTGTCCGATGACGAGATCAAGCGGGCGGTCGATCACGTGGTGGGCCTGTCCAAGTAATCGTCGGGCAATGCAAAAAGGGAGGCTGCGGCCTCCCTTTTTCGTTCACGAAACAAGGGCGCCTCGTGGGCGCCCCGGTCAGGCCGGCTTATGGTCGGCCGCTTCAGGTTGCTGCGATGACCCTCACTTCTTCGTCGGGTCGGTCGCCTTGACCGGCTCGCTCTTCGGGGTTTCGGCCTTGGCTGCGACAACCGCCTTCGGCTCGGCCTTCTTTTCGTGCTTGGCGTGCTTCACGGGCTTCGGCTCGACGGCGCTGGCGTCGGCTTTCGCCTCCGGCGCGGTAACCGCGGGCTTGGCTTCCGGGACCTTCACTTCAGCCTTTGGCGTCTCGGCCTTGGCAACGGCGGCAACCGGAGCGGCGGCGGGCTTGGCTTCCGTGGCGGGCTTGACGTCAGCGGCGTGAGCGATGCCGAAAGCGGCGGCGACGGCGAGGGCAAAAAGTTGCTTGGTCATCTTTAATCTCCTTGGGTTGGTCTATTCGGGACTTCATCCGGCTTTGCGAAAGCGCGCCGCCTTGTGCCGAATAACGCGGCCGGGTATGGCCCGGATGTCACAAAGAGGGTAACCCGCTGTAACGCGCCGTGACCGGGCCGTTAGCGCTTGTTACCGGCCAGCATGGCCTTCAGCGCGCCGAGCCGGGCGCTGCCGGCCGCCTTGTCCGGCTCGGCGGCCTGCTTGCCGCCGGAGAAGCGAATGTCTTCCTTGCCCATTTCGGCAATGAAGCGCGAGGGTTCTCCGGGAATGAATTCGCGCGCCCGCTTGCGGCGCTCGCAGTAGGACAGGTGCAGCGAGCGCTGGGCGCGGGTAATGCCGACATACATCAGCCGGCGCTCCTCTTCAAGTTTCACCGGGTCGAGGGACTCGCGGTGCGGCAGGATGCCCTCTTCGACGCCGACCAGGAAGACGTGCCGGTATTCCAGACCCTTGGCCGCGTGCAGGGTCGACAACTGGACGGCGTCCATGTCATCGGAATCCTGCTTGTCGAGCAGGTTGATCAGGGCGATGCTCTGTGTCAGGTCGATCAAGGTCTTGCCGCCTTCCTCACCCTTCCGGTTGAGCCATTCGGCGAATTCGCAGACGTTGCCCCAGCGCGTCTGAGCGGTGCGGTCGTCATCGTGGTCGCGGAGATGGGCTTCGTAGTCGATGGCCTTGAGCAGGTCCGGGAGCACCTGCTGTGCCGGCTCGCGTCCGGCCCGTTGCCGCAGGCGGCCGATGAACTGGCAGAATGCGAGGAGTGGCTCGGTCTGGCGTGCCTGGACCCGATGCGCAAAGCCCTCCTCGCTGGCGGCGCGGAACAGCGAGACATGGCGCTCGCCGGCGTACTGGCCGAGCACTTGGAGGGTCGCTGCGCCGATGCCGCGCCTGGGCGTCGTGGCGGCGCGGATGAAGGCCGGGTCGTCGTCGGCGTTGGCCAGCAAGCGCAAGTAGGAAGTGATGTCCTTGATTTCCGTCTTGTCGAAAAATGACTGTCCGCCGGAAAGAACATAAGGAATTTTCTGGTTGCGTAGCTGTGTCTCCAGCAGGCGTGCCTGGTGGTTCGAACGATAGAGGATGGCGTAATCCCTGAACTTGCCGCGATGCTCGAAGCGGTGCGCCTGCAGTTTCATGGCCACGCCTTCGGCCTCGGCCTCGTTGTCCTTGCAGGCGGTGACAGTGATCTGGTCGCCGTGGCCAAGTTCGGACCACAGCCTTTTGTCGAACAGCTTTTCGTTGTGGGCGATGACGCTGTTGGCCGCCTTGAGGATTCTTGCGGTCGACCGGTAGTTCTGCTCGAGTTTGATCACTTTCAGCGCCGGAAACTCGGCCGGCAGCCTCTTCAGGTTGCCGATGTCGGCGCCACGCCAGCCATAGATCGCCTGATCGTCATCACCCACCGCGGTGAACCGGGAGCGGACGCCGGTCAGCAACTTGAGCAACTGGTACTGGCCGCCATTGGTATCCTGATACTCATCGACCAGCAGGTAGCGCAGGCGATTCTGCCATTTCTCGGCAATTCGCGGATGCTCATTGAAGAGCTTGACCGGGAGGCCGATCAGGTCGTCGAAGTCCATCGCCTGATAGGCCTTCAGCGTTGCCTCGTAGGAGAGATACGCCTGCGCGGCCCGCGCTTCGAGTTCGTTCGTTGCGCGTCTTCCGGCGGTTTCGGGCGTTACCAGTGCATTCTTCCAGTTGGAGATGATCGCCTGCAGGTGGCGCAGTGTCCCCTTGTCGATGGTCCCGGCGATGTCACCGACGATGCCGGCGCAATCGGCCGCATCGAAAATCGAAAAGCGGGGCTTGTAGCCAAGCAGCCCGGCGTCCTCGCGCAGGATGCGCACACCGAGCGAGTGGAAGGTCGAAATCTGCATTTCCTCGGCCGTCGACCGCGACAGGAGCCTGCCAACCCGCTCCTGCATCTCCTTGGCCGCCTTGTTGGTGAAGGTGATGGCGGCCACGTTGCGCGGCTCGAGGCCGCAGTCGCCAACGAGATAGGCGATCTTCTCCGTTATCACCCGGGTCTTGCCCGAGCCGGCGCCAGCCAGAACGAGCAGTGGACCGTCAAGGTAATGGATCGCTTCGCGTTGCTGGGGATTGAGGCCGGGCATGAGTCGGAATCCGCAAGGGATACCGCCACCGGCAAAGCCGGTGACATAAAGGCAGCGCCCCGGAGGTCCGGGGCGCAATGACTGAGTGGAGGAATTCTACCTCAGGCCGATCGAACTGCTGTCCGGTGTCTGCCGGCGCACGTCAGACGATGTCGAGATGACCGATGCCGCTGGTCAGGTCGCGATCCTTGGATTCCTTGCCGTACAGCTTGATCTGCAGGCGCAGGTCGTTCAGCGAATCGGCGTTGCGCAAGGCATCCTCGTAACTGATCTTGCCGGCTTCGTACAGTTCGAAAAGCGATTGGTCGAAGGTCTGCATCCCGAGTTCGCGCGACTTCTTCATGATCTCCTTGATCTCGCCCACCTCGCCCTTGAAGATGAGGTCCGAAATCAGCGGCGAATTGAGCATGATCTCGACTGCCGCCACCCGCCCCTTGCCGTCCTTCTTGGCAATCAGGCGTTGCGAAACCATGGCGCGCAGGTTGAGCGAGAGGTCCATCAGCAATTGCGAGCGGCGGTCTTCAGGGAAGAAGTTGATGATGCGGTCGATCGCCGTGTTGGTGCTGTTGGCGTGCAGCGTCGCCAGCGCCAGATGGCCAGTTTCGGCGAAGGCGATCGCGTAGTCCATCGTGTCGCGGTCACGGATTTCACCCATGAGAATGACATCCGGCGCCTGGCGCAGCGTGTTCTTCAGGGCCGGCTTCCAGTCGTCGGTATCGACGCCGATTTCGCGCTGCGTGATGATGCAGTTCTTGTGCTCGTGAACATATTCGATCGGGTCCTCGACCGTGATGATGTGGCCGAAGCTGTTCTCGTTGCGGTAATCGACCAGCGCGGCGAGCGAGGTCGTCTTGCCGGTGCCGGTGCCGCCGACGAAGATCACCAGACCGAGCTTGGTCATCGCGACGTCCTTGAGAACGGGCGGCAGGCCAAGTTCGTCAAGGGTCGGAATGGACTGGTTGATGGTCCGGCAGACGACGCCGACGCGCCCCTGCTGAATGAAGGTGTTGACCCGGAAGCGGCCGATTCCGGCAGGCGAGATGGCGAAGTTGCATTCCTTGGTCGCTTCGAATTCGGCCGCCTGCCGGTCGTTCATGATCGAGCGCGCCAGTTCCTGGGTATGCGACGGCGTCAGGACCTGATTGGAAACCGGCATGATCTTGCCGTCGACCTTGATGGCCGGCGGAAAGCTTGCCGTGATGAACAAGTCAGACCCCTTCTTCTGCACCATCAGGCGCAGGAGGTCGTGCATGAATTTCATAGACTGGTCGCGTTCCATAACCCTTCCTCTTTCCCTGATCTACGCCGGCTCAGCCGGGGAAGTTATCCTTGTTGGTTGCCCGCGCCCTGGCCTCGGCGTTGGACACCACGTTGCGCCGCACCAGGTCGAGCAGATTCTGATCCAGCGTCTGCATCCCGAAATTCTGGCCAGTCTGGATCGCCGAGTACATCTGCGCCACCTTGTTCTCACGGATGAGGTTGCGGATGGCCGGGGTGCCGATCATGATTTCGTGGGCCGCGACGCGGCCCATGCCGTCCTTGGTCTTGAGCAGCGTCTGCGAAATGACGGCGCGCAGCGATTCGGAAAGCATCGAGCGGACCATTTCCTTTTCCGCCGCCGGGAAGACGTCGACGATCCGGTCGATGGTCTTGGCCGCTGACGAGGTATGCAACGTCGCGAACACCAGGTGGCCGGTTTCCGCCGCCGTCAGCGCCAGGCGAATGGTTTCGAGGTCGCGCATCTCGCCGACGAGGATGACGTCCGGATCCTCGCGCAGCGCGGAGCGCAGGGCGTTGGCGAAAGACAGCGTGTGCGGGCCGACCTCACGCTGGTTGATCAGGCACTTCTTGGCCTCATGCACAAATTCGATGGGATCTTCGACAGTCAGGATATGCGCGTATTCGTGCTCGTTCACGTGATTGACCATCGCCGCCAGCGTCGTTGACTTGCCGGAACCGGTCGGGCCGGTCACCAGCACGATGCCGCGCGGGTATTCGGCAATGTCCTTGAAGACCTTCGGGCAATTGAGGTCTTCAAGCGACAGGATCTTGGAGGGAATGGTCCGGAAGACCGCGCCGGCGCCGCGCTGCTGATTGAACGCATTGACGCGGAAACGGGCCAGGTTGGGAATTTCGAAGGAGAAGTCGCACTCCAGCGTCTCTTCATAGATCTTCCGCTGGGTATCGGTCATGATGTCGTACACCATGCTGTGCACGTCCTTGTGCTCCATCGCCGGCAGATTGATGCGGCGTACGTCGCCATGGACACGAATCATCGGCGGCAATCCCGAAGAGAGGTGAAGGTCGGAAGCCTTGTTCTTGACTCCAAAGGCCAGCAGTTCTGTGATGTCCATGCGGATCGTCCTTAGGGCGCGTGTATACTGAAAACAGAGAGAATTCCAAACAATTATGAGCGCAATCGCCTCCAGCCTGCAAGCAGTCAGAGAACGTATCGCCAGGGCGGCACGGGATTTTGGCCGTTCGCCACGGGAAATAAGCCTTCTGGCGGTCAGCAAGACCTGGCCGGTGGATTGCGTGATCGAGGCAAACAGGGCGGGGCAGCGGTCATTTGGCGAGAACTACGTGCAGGAAGGTGTCGCCAAGGTGCTCGCGACGGCCGGATGGGGTCTCGAATGGCATTTCATCGGCCCGTTGCAGAGCAACAAGACGCGGCTGGTCGCCGAGCATTTTTCTTGGGTGCACTCGATCGAACGTCTGAAAGTGGCAGAACGGCTCTCCGCGCAGCGTCCGGATGACCTGCCGCCGCTTTCCGTCTGCATCGAGGTGAATGTTTCTGGCGCTGCAACCAAGAGCGGTTGCACACCGGACGAGGCGCTGGCGCTATGTCAGGCAGTTTCCGGCCTGCCCCGCCTGAAACTGCGCGGTTTGATGGCGATTCCCGAGGCGGCCGACGATTTCGCCGCCCAGCGGGTGCCGTTCCGCCAGTTACGTGAGCTTCGCGAGAAAATTCGTGCTGCCGGACTGCCGCTCGATACCCTTTCCATGGGAATGTCCCACGATCTTGAAGCGGCTGTTGCCGAAGGCGCGACCATTGTCCGCATCGGCACGGCAATTTTTGGCGAGAGAGGTCACGCATGAAGATTTCCTTCCTCGGCGGCGGCAACATGGCGAATGCGCTGATCGGCGGCATGTTGCAGCGGGGGTTCGCCGCCTCCGACATCGACGTCGTCGATCCCGGCGCCGACGCCCGTGTCCGGCTGGCGACGGCTTATGCGGTCAACTGCGTGGAATCGGCTGACATGCTGGCGGAAGTCGGCGATCTGATCGTTCTGGCGGTCAAGCCGCAGCAGATGAGAGAAGCTGTCGCGCCGCTGGTCGGCAGGCTGGGCGATGCCGTCGTCGTGAGCATTGCCGCCGGACTCGACATGGCGACACTTTCGCGCTGGCTGGGCGGGCACCGCCGGATCGTTCGCTGCATGCCGAATACGCCGGCGCTGATCGGCGCCGGGATGACCGGGTTGTGCGCGTTGCCGGAAGTGAGCGAAGATGAACGCTCCGCCGCCGACCGTGTGCTGCGCTCGGTCGGCACGACGGTGTGGATCGCCGACGAGGCCAGGATGGATGCCGTCACTGCGGTTTCCGGCAGCGGCCCGGCTTACGTCTTCCTGTTCATCGAGGCTCTGGAACAGGCGGCCGCCGAGCTTGGTCTTGCCCCGGAACAGGGGCGCCAGCTGGCGATCGGAACGGTACGGGGCGCGGCGGCGCTCGCCGCACAATCGCCGGAACCGGCTTCGGTGCTGCGGGAGAGGGTGACCTCGAAAGGGGGGACCACCGCCGCCGCATTGGCCGTCATGTCCGAAAAGGGCGTGCGGGAAGGCATCGTCAGCGGCGTCAGGGCGGCCGAAGCGCGCGGCCGGGAACTGGGCCGCTTGCTGGGAGCGAGCTGATGCAGGCGCTGATCTTTCTCGTCGATGCCGTTGTCGGCTTTTTCTGCACGCTGTTCCTGCTGCGTTTCCTGATGCAGGCGACACGCGTTTCGTTTGCCGGGCAGTTCGGCGATTTCGTGGTCAAGCTGACGAACTGGGCGGTGAAGCCGCTGCGCCGCGTCATCCCCGGCATCGCTGGCGTGGACTGGGCCAGCCTGGTTGCGGCGCTTGTCCTGCAACTCCTGCTGTCAGCACTGCTGGTCGGCCTCGCGGGCCACTCGCTGGCGGTCGCTGGCGGCGCGGTGGCATTGACGGCGCTTTCGCTTGCCGTGCGCACCCTGTTGCGCCTGGCGATCTATATCGTGATCGGTGCGCTTATCCTGCAGGCTGTACTGTCGTGGATCAATCCCTATTCCCCGTTGGCGGCTCCCGCCAATCAGCTGACGAGGCCGATCCTCGACCCGATCCGGCGCTTCGTGCCACTCATTTCCGGCATCGACCTCTCGCCGCTGATCGCCATCCTGCTGCTGCAAGCGGTCCTGATGTTCCTGTGAACGAATGGTTTCGCGTCGGCGACGACGGCTGCATCACATTGCATCTCCACATCCAGCCCGGCGCGAAGACCACTGCTTGTGCCGGACTGCATGGCGATGCCCTGAAAATCCGTCTCGCCGCGCCGCCGGTCGACGGCCGGGCCAACCTGGCACTGCTCAGGTTCCTTGCCGATGCGCTCAAACTTCCGCCTGCCGCAATCGTCGTCAAGAGCGGCCATGCGTCGCGGCGCAAGGTGCTTGAAGTCCGCGGGACAACGCGAGAAGCCGTCGCCGCTCTCTCTCAGCCTTCGTAAACGACGCGGCCGGCAACCAGGGTCAGCTTGACCCTGCCGGTCATCATGCAGCCTGTCCAGGGCGAGTTCTTGCCACGGCTCTTCAACGCCTCCGCGGTCAACTGCCAGGTCGCGCCCGGATCGAAGATGCAGACATCGGCGACGCTGCCGACGGCCAGCTGGCCGCTTGCCAGTCCAAGGACTTCGGCCGGCGCCGCGGTAATCCTGTCCAGTGCGGCGTGCAGGGAGACTCCGGCGGCTGCGGCCCATTTCAGGGTCAGCGGCAGCAGCACCTCGAGACCGGTCGCACCCGGCTTGGCTTCACCGAACGGGAGCAGCTTGTCGTCAGCGCCGACCGGGGTGTGGTCGGAGCAGATGGCGGCGAGCCCGGTCGCCGCCGCGCGGGACAGCGCCTGACAGTCGCTCTGGGCGCGCAGCGGCGGGCAGAAGCGGGCATGCGGGTCGAAGAAGCCGATATCGTCTTCGGTAAGCAGCAGGTGATGGACGCCGATGTCGCAGGTGACGGGCAGTCCTTCGTCGCGCGCCGCAGCGACCAGCACCACCCCGGCCGCCGAGGACAGGCGCGTGAGATGGACCCGACAGCCCGTGTCGCGCACCAGTTGCAGGATGGTGGCGATGGCGATGGTTTCGGCAGCAACCGGAATGCCGGCCAGGCCAAGGCGGCTGGCGACTTCACCTTCGTGGGCGATGCCGTTGCGCGACAACCAGTAATCCTGCGCCTGCAGCCAGACCGAAAAGCCGAAGGTCGCAGCGTATTCCATGGCCCGCAGCAGCGCCTCGGTATCGACGACCGGGACCTTGGCCTGCGAGAAGGCGATGCACCCGGCCTTCTTCAAGCCGGCCAGTTCAGCCAGTCGTTCCCCTTGCAGACCTGCGGTTAGCGCGCCGAGCGGCAGCACCCGGGCCTTGCCGATTTCCTTGGCGCGGTGGATCAGGCGATCTGCCAGTTCCGGTTCGTCGAGGGGTGGGACGGCATCGGGGGGCACGACGACGGAAGTCACGCCGCCGGCGACGGCGGCGGCCAACTCGGCCTGGATGCTGTTGAGACGGGCGCCCAGGTCAACCAGCCCCGGGCAGACGACGCACCCGGTTGCGTCGACAATGCTCCCGGCAGCGAAGCCGGCCGGCGCTTCGCCCAGCGCGGCGACCCTGCCTTCGGCAATGAACAGCGAAATGTTGCGGTCAACGCCGTTCCTGGGGTCAATTACACGACCGTTGCGAATTTCGATTTTCATGTCAATTCCCCGCAACGATGCTCATCACGGCCATGCGGACCGCGATGCCGAAGGTGACCTGGGGCAGGATCACCGCCTGCGGTCCGTCGGCCACCGCCGAGTGAATCTCGACGCCGCGGTTCATCGGCCCCGGATGCATGACGATGGCGTCCGGCTTGGCGAGCGCCAGCTTCTGCGGGGTCAGGCCGTAATGGCGGAAGTATTCGCCGGCCGACGGCAGCAGCGCACCGGCCATGCGTTCGTTCTGCAGGCGCAGCATGATGATGACATC
>CAZKSD010000032.1:0-15193 GCA_964555315.1 uncultured Dechloromonas sp. | reverse complement strand
CGCGCGAGCCCTTGGCGGCGTCGTGGCGCAGCTTCATGCGGTCGGCGCTGACGACACCAAGCTCCGATCCCGAGAAGAATCCTTCGGCAATCAGGCAAACGACCATCAGCAGGGCAGTAATCCAGATGTCGGACATTTACGCGCCCTCCCGCCGGCCCGGCTCGCGGGGTTGCGATCCTTCCGGTTCAGGTCGTTCCTCCGCCGCTGCCTCCGGGACGAGGGCCGCCACTTCGCCGGTGTCGACCGTCTCCGCCGGCGCCTCGGGTTCCGGCAGGCGCTCGACGAGGACGCGCGTGATGCGGTTGTGTTCGACGCCGTCGACGGTGAAACTGAGGCCGCAGAGGTCGATCACTGCGCCATTCGCCGGGAGCTCGCCGAAGGCCTCGAGCAGCGCGCCGGCCAGGGTTTCGGCATCCTCGCTGGCAAGGCTGACCGCGAACTCACGGTTGAAGTCCGCGAGCGCAATGCCGGTGTCGATCAGCCGGCGCCCGTCGGCGAGTTCGCCGACCAGGTGCTGGTTGACCGCCTCGGTATCGGACGGGCTGGCGATCTCGCCGAAGACGCACTCGAGCAGGTCCTCCATGGTCACCAGGCCGGTCACGCCGCCGTACTCGTCGACGCACAGCGCGAATGACAGCTTGCGCTGACGGAAGGTGTGGAACAGTTCCAGCGCCGGCTTCGACTCGGGGAAGAAATGCGCCTGCCGCAACAGTTTGCGCAACCCCTGGGGGTCGCGCTCGAGCCTGGCGAGATCGACGCCGAGCAGGTCGCGCGTATGCAGGATGCCGAGGATGGTGTCGCGGTGCCCCTTGAAGACCGGGTAGCGCGACTGGCGGGCGGCCTTGATCTGGGCGAGCAGGTCGGCCATCGGCAGGTCGGCCGAAAGGAACTGGATGTCGGATCGCGGCCGCATGATGTCGCGCAGCGACTTGTTGCCGAAGTCGAAGATCTTCTCGATGTATTGCGCTTCGTCGCTGTCGAGCGCGCCTTCGCCGAGCGCGTCGTGCACCAGCGTGCGCAGCATGTCCTTGGTGACCAGGTTGCCCTGCGAGCGCTGCTTGCCGACGATCAGGGTGATGAAGAAATCGGCGGCGTAGCGGATGACTTCGCGCAGCGGCGTGATCAGGCGGGCAAAGAGGTCGATCGGCCGGCACTCGGCGTTGGCGAAGGCGACGTTGTTGCGGATTGCCAGCACCTTCGGCGTGATCTCGCCGAACAGCAGCAGGATCGGCACCATCACCAGCAGGTTGATCATCTCGTTCTCGGCACCGAACAAGTGGATGATCATTGCCGCCGAGATGACCGACGCCGAGACATTGACGAACTCGTTACCGATCAGGATGGTGACGATCAGCCGCCGCGGCTCGCTGCGCAGGCGTTCGATCAGGCCGATGCGGGGGTTCTTGGCGGCGCGCATCTGATCGAGCTGGAACGAGCTCAGCGAGAACAGCGACGTCTCGGTACTCGAGAAGAACCCCGAAAAACCGAGCAGGATGACAAAGACGCCCAGTTCGATCCAGAGTGCGACATCCATGCTTCGTGTCCCCCACCCAGCGCAAGCTGCCCCGCAGCAAGATTGGCGGGCCGCGAAGAACGCCTGATTGCCCCGCCGACTGGTCAAAGATTATGTGGCAGGGAAGCGGCAGGGTCAATTGCCGTCACGACCGGACGAATGCTGGCCACGCATCACCGCCGTGATAGACGAAAGTCGTTAAGATGGCGAAATCAGTGTCCGATTGGCCAGTTCAGCAGCGAAGAACGGCGCGCCGGCGACCATTCACCACAGGACTGCGCAGCGATCCATGAAACCCACCCCTGTCCACCTTGCCAGCTACGTGATCGCCGCGGCGATCCTTCTTGGCGCCGTCCATCTCAAGCTCGTGTCCGCCCTGTTCGCCGGCATGCTGGTCCATGCCCTGATCCACAACCTCGCGCCGCTGCTGGCCCGGCTGTTCTCCGGTCGGGCCGCCCGGATCGCGGCGACCGCCATCGTCGCCACGGTGGTCGTGGCGGCGGTCAGCGGCGCCGCATTTGCCTTGATCTACCACCTGAAGAGCGGGGACACGGCGGGGTTGCCGCGGTTGTGGGCGAAACTGGCGGAAATCATCGACGGGGCCAATGCCACGCTCCCCGCCTGGATCACCAAGCGCCTGCCCGCTACCGGCGAAGAGATCAAGGCCACCGCCGTGTCCTGGCTGCAGGCACACAGCACCGAGGTGCAGGGCATCGGCAAGGAGTTCGGGGTGGCCTTCGCGCACATCCTGATCGGCGGCATCCTCGGCGCCATGATCGCGGTCAGCGCAAGCGTCGAGACACCCGACCGCAAGCGGCTGGCGAAGGCCCTGCGCGAGCGTGCGGCGACCTTCCATGATGCCTTCGGCCGCGTGGTGATCGGCCAGGGCAAGATATCCCTGATCAACACCACCCTGACCGGCATCTACCTCGCAATCATCCTGCCCATGGCCGGAATCCATCTGCCCTTCATCAAGACGATGCTGGCCGTCACCCTGATCGTCGGGATTCTCCCGGTCGTCGGCAACCTGATCTCGAATACCGTCATCGTCCTGGTCAGCGCCTCGGTGTCCTTCAGCGCCGCGCTCGCTTCGCTGGTGTTCCTGGTCGTCCTGCACAAGGGCGAATACTTCCTGTCGGCGAAGATTCTCGGCCATCAGGTCAGCGCCAGGGCATGGGAAATGCTGCTCGCCATGCTGGTCATGGAAGCGGCGTTCGGCGTCCCGGGAATTGCCGTCGCACCGGTGTACTATGCCTACATGCGGGCCGAGTTGATGCGCGCGGATCTTGTGTAAATTCACCAGGTCCCATCTCCGCAGCACAGCGCTCGCTGCCATGCACGGCAGAGAATCCAGTCCCTGGCCTTGCGGCAATCGGCGATCTCCGTCATGATTCGTTTACATGGCGATCGTGGTCATCCTCTCCCTCCCCCCCCCGTCCTCGTTCGCCATCGGGTCGATGAAGCCCGAATGCCAGCACCCTGACCCGAAGCGCGGCACGCCCTGCCGCACGCCGACCTGAGCGGAGACAGGAATGGGATCGCTGCTCCGCGTCATCCGCGAACTTCTGCACGAAGCCGGGCGCGATCTGGCCCCGACGCTCGTAGTCGTCGTCATCTTCCAGGCCTTCTTCATCCAGCGCCTGCCGGACAGCCCGGCCGCGCTGATCGGCGGCTTCGCCGCCGTCCTTTTCGGCCTGGCACTGTTCGTCAAGGGCCTCGACGCGGCGATTTTCCCGGCCGGCGAGACGATGGCCTTCGACTTTGCGCGCCGCGGCTCCTTCCTCTGGCTGATGCTGTTCGCCTTCTTCGTCAGCTTTGCCTCGGTCGCCGCCGAACCGGCGCTGATGGCCGTCGCCTACAAGGCCGAGGCGGTCTCGGGCGGCAGCATGGGCGCACTGACCCTGCGCATGGTCGCCGCGCTCGGCGTCGGCATCGCCGTGGTCATCGGCGTCTGGCGCATCGTCCTCGGATATTCCATCGGCAACTATCTGATTCCCGGTTACCTGATCGTCCTCGCCCTCACCGCGCTGGCGCCGGCGCAGCTCGTCGGCCTTGCCTTCGATTCCGGCGGCGTCGTCGCATCGACCGTCACCGCGCCGCTGTTGACCGCACTCGGCGTCGGCCTCGCCACCAGCATCCGCGGCCGCAATCCGCTGCTCGACGGCTTCGGGCTGATCGCCTTCGGGGCGCTGGCGCCGATGATCATCATCCAGATCTACGGCATCCTGTTCTTCGTGTCCCCGGAAGCCGGGGTCGCCGTCGTCCTCAAGCCGAGCGACGACCAGCACCAGTACGTCGTCGTCGAGCTGGCGATCAATTTCATGATCATGGTCCGCAACCTGCTGCCGATCATCTTCGTCGTCCTCGTCTCCAGCTTCATCATCCTGCGCAAGCCGCTGGCCGACCCCAAGGGGCTGGCGGTCGGCATGGTGCTCGTCGCCGTCGGCCTCTTTCTGTTCGACGAAGGGCTGCAGGTCGGGCTCTTCCCGCTCGGCGACGAGATGACCAACGGCCTGATGCGCGACGGCGTGCCGATGTGGGCGGTGATGCTGTACGGCTTCCTCATCGGCTTCGCGACGACGATGGCCGAACCGGCGCTGATCGCGCTGTCGATCAAGGCCGACGAGGTCAGTCTCGGGCAGATCAAGGGCATCTGGCTACGCACGCTGGTCTCGGTCGGCGTCGGCATCGGCATCGTCATCGGCTGTCTGCGCATCGTCGACGGCATCAACATCGCCTGGTGGCTGATCCCCGGCTACCTGCTGGTGCTCGGCATGACCCGCTTTGCGCCGAAATTCATCGTGCCGATCGCCTACGATTGCGGCGGTGTGACGACGTCGACCGTGACCGTGCCGCTGGTCACCGCCCTTGGCGTCGGCCTCGCCGAACGCACGCCGGGGCGCGACCCGATGATCGACGGTTTCGGCCTGATCGCCTTCGCCTCGCTGCTGCCGATGATCATCGTCATGTCCTATGGCATGCTTGCCACCTGGTGGCTGCGCTCGAGGAAACCTGTCAAGGAGAAGAAACCATGAAATTCTCTGCTGTGGTGCTGATTGTCCCTGAAGAAGACGAGAATCCAGCAGTCAGGATTCTCAAGGAGGCCGGCGCCACCGGCATCACTATCCTCAAGGGCAAGGGGCTGCGCCAGCATGATCGCAAGACCTTTCTCGGCCTTGGCCTCGAACGCCGGGAATCGTTGCTGCTGTGCGTCGTCGAGAAGCAACTGGCGATGCGCATCCTCAAGGCGGTCAAGATCGAGATGAAGCTGGATCTGCCGGGCGGCGGGCTGGCATTTTCGCTGCCGCTGGGCAGCGTGGTCGGAATCGGGCTGGCACAGCTGGAGAGCTTCCGGCGCGAAGTCGCGGACTCCCTGTGAGCGCTGCGCCCCGACCCGCCACGGGCCCTGTTGCCCATTTTGACAATGCTTGTTGACTGAAGGAGTTGTCCCATGCTGGTTGCCGGAATCATGAAAACGGATGTCGCCACCATCAGCCCGCTGGCCACGGTGCGCGAGGCGCTGTTGCAGATGAAGGAGCACGGCGTCAAGTCGCTGGTTGTCGAAAAGCGTCATGCCGGTGACGCCCACGGCCTGATCGCCTATCGTGACATCGCCAAGGCGGTGATCGCCGACGACGGCGACATCGATCTGCTCAATGTTTACGACATCGCCCAGAAGCCGGCGCTGCAGGTCTCGCAGCATCTCGAAGTCCGTTATCTGGCGCGGCTGATGATCCAGTACTCGGTAAAGCGGGTGCTGGTCATCGACAACAACGAATTGCAGGGCTTCGTCTCGATCAGCGATGTCGTTGGCAGCCTCATCGACCGGACGTTGCGCGAACAGGATCGCTAAGTGGCCGAATTCATGGACAGAGAAGTCCGCCGCTACCGGGCCTACTTTCCAAGCTGGTGCCAGACCTTTGGTGATCACGTGCCCGATCCGGGCGGCGAAGGGCGAGCTGTCGAGTGGCTGGTCGGCGAACACTGCCTCGGCGCGATCATCATTCCCGAGATCAGGGACATGCTGATCCGTGAACTGCTCGGCTCCAGGAAGCCCAAGGTGATCGTGCGTGACGAATCGATGCGCCTGGGCGAAACGGATTTCCGCGATGCCGGGGTTTGCGGGCACCCCGGTTACGCGGCACTGCTCGACCTCCTGAAGAACGCCGAAACGGTGCACCTGTTCCTGACCTACCACCTGATCTATCCGCCGGGAACGCGGATCATCACCGTGTCGAGCAAGGCACCGCAGTCGCTGATCTACAAGGAGACAGCCCCGCTGCGGGTCAGCGTCGGCATCTGAAAGCACCGCCTGGCATCCCGATGGCAGGCCGCTTGCAGCCCCGGGACGCGAAAAAGCCGCTAACCGCGGCTTTTGCGACCAACGCCTACTTCTTCAGCGCATCGCGAATCTCGCGCAGCAGGATCACGTCCTCCGGCGTCGCCGGGGCTTCGGGTTCCGGGGCCGGCGGCTCCGCCGTGCGCAGGCGGTTGATCTGCTTGACCATCATGAAGATGACGAAGGCGAGGATGATGAAATTGACCAGGATGGTCAGGAACGAACCGTAGGCGAATACCGGAATGCCGGCGGCCTTGATCTCGGCCAGCGCGGTCAGGTTCTTCGGGTTGTCGCCGAGCACGAAATACAGGTTGGAAAAATCCAGCCGGCCGGTGACGCGCGAGACCAGCGGCATGATCAGGTCGCCGACGACCGAATCGACGATCTTGCCGAAGGCGCCGCCGATGATGACGCCGACCGCGAGATCCATCGCATTGCCCTTGACCGCAAACTCGCGAAATTCCTGCAGCATTCCCATGGCGGGTTCCTTTCTGACTCGATGGTTTTATGGTGGCTGGATTATTGGCGCGCCACCGTCCGGCGTCAACTTCCATTCACAACCGGCGCAGGCGCTCGCCAGCCGCCGCCAGCGTTTCTTCCTTCTTGGCGAAGCAGAAGCGCACGACCCTGTCGTCGCGCCCGTCGGCACGAAACACCGAGACCGGAATCACCGCGACACCGGCTTCGCGCGTCATCCATTCGGCAAATTCGCGGTCGGGCAGACTGGAAATCCGGGCGTAACCCGCCAACTGGAAATAGGTGCCGCGGCAGGGCAGCAGTTCGAATGGCGTGTCGGCCAGCAGACTGCGGAAGAAGTCGCGCTTTTCCTGGTAGAAGGCCGCCAGGCCGAGATGGCGCGAAGCATCCTGCATGTAGTCGGCGAGCGCCAGTTGCGAAGGCGTATGCACTGTAAACACGTTGAACTGGTGCACCTTGCGGAACTCGGCCATCAGGCCCGCCGGACCGACGACGTAGCCGATCTTCCAGCCGGTGATGTGATAGGTCTTGCCGAAGCTGGAAACGACGATGCTGCGCGCCGCCAGTTCCGGGTGGCCGCAGAGGCTGGCGTGGCGCTGGCCATCGAACACGATGTGCTCGTAGACCTCGTCGGAGAGCACGACGATATCGCCGCCGCGGACGATTTCGGCCAGTTTTTCCAGGTCGACCGCAGTCAGCAGGCTGCCAGTCGGGTTGTGCGGCGAATTGACGATGATCATCCGTGTTTTCGGGGTGATCAGGGCAGCCACTTGCGCCCAGTCCGGCGCGTAGCCGGGGAAGCGCAATTGCGCAGGGAGCGCCTTGCCGCCAACGGTTTCGATCGCCGGAACGTACGAATCGTACACCGGTTCGAAGACGATCACCTCGTCGCCCGGCCGCACGAAGGCGGCAATCGCCGTGAAGATCGCCTGCGTCGCCCCCGCCGTCACGGTCACTTCGCTGTCGACGTCGAAGCGCGTTCCGTAGAGCGCCGCGACCTTGTCGACGATGCCCTGGCGCAGTTCCGGCATGCCGGCCATCGGCGCGTACTGGTTGCGCCCGGCACGCATGTGGCGATCCATCGCAGCGAACAGCGCCGGCTCGGCCTGGAAATCGGGAAAGCCCTGCGACAGGTTGATCGCCCCGCACTCGGCCGCCATGCGCGACATCACGGTGAAGATGGTCGTCCCCATGTGCGGGAAGCGGGAATCGATGCGGATCGGCGTATCCATGAGCGTTGCGGTCGACTACGAACGGAAGACCAGATCATGCGCGAACGCCGGAACGTACGCAAGCGGACGGGAACAGGATTATTATTACAAGCGTTATAACATCTTGCAGGAGACTGCCATGTATGCGCTCAAGCTCACCCAGATCGGCAACTCGGTCGGCGTCGTGCTGCCGAAGGAGGCCTTGGCCATGCTCCATGTCGACAAGGGCGACACCGTCTATCTCGTCGAATCCCCCGATGGCTTCTCGCTGACCCCCTACGATCCGGAGGTCGCGAAACAGGTCGAAGCCGGCCGCGAGTTCATGCGCGAGTATCGCGACACCTTCCACGAACTGGCCAGGTAAGTGTTCGCCTGGATCAACCGGCAGGCCTTGCTGCTGCTGCACGGTGAAAGCCTGGTAGTGCACGGCGGCGCGCCGGGAATTCGCGACGCCGGGCTGCTCGAATCGGCCCTGATGCGCCCGGAGAACCTTGCCGCCTACGGCAAGCCGGATATCTTCGACTGCGCCGCCGCCTGCGCCTTCGGCCTGGCCAAGAACCACCCCTGCGTCGACGGCAACAAGCGCGCTGCCTTTCTCGCCTGCGGCCTCTTCCTGCACCTGAACGGCCAACGCCTGAGCGCCACCCAAGCCGACGCCACGCTGACCATGCTCGCCCTCGCCGCCGGCGACCTCGACGAAGCCTCCTTCGCCGCCTGGCTACGCGCCCACACCGCTCCTCTCAAGCCATGAACATCGACGGCATGCCCACCCGCAGCCTGCGCGCCTATCCGGAGCAGCGCGCCTTCGCCATCATCGACCAGACGCGCCTGCCGCACGCGCTGCACTGGGTGCACGTCGCCACGCTCGAGGAGGCGGCACACGCCATCCGCGCCATGCAGGTACGCGGCGCGCCATTGATCGGCGCCACGGCCGCCTACGGGCTGGCGCTGGCGCTCGATTTCGAGGCATCCGACCGGCGCCTCGCCGAAGCCACCGCGCTGCTGCGGTCGACGCGCCCGACGGCGGTGAATCTGCACTGGGCGCTGGCGCGCATGGCAGCGGCGCTCGCCCCACTGCCGCCGGACGCGCGCGCCGCTGCCGCGTGGGCCGAGGCCGCCGCCATCGCCGACGAGGACGTGGCGCAGAACACCGCCATCGGCGCCCACGGCCTCGCCTTGTGGCGCGAGCAGATCGCCCCGCGCGGCGACACGCTGCACATCATGACCCACTGCAACGCCGGCTGGCTGGCCACGGTCGACGGCGGCACCGCGCTGGCCCCGGTCTATGCCGCGCATGATGCCGGCATCTCGGTGCATGTCTGGGTTTCGGAAACCCGCCCGCGCAACCAGGGCCTGCTCACCGCCTGGGAACTCGACCAGCACGGCGTCCCGTGCACCCTCGTCGCCGACAACGCGGCCGGGCTGCTGATGCGCATGGGTCGCGTCGATGCCGTGATCGTCGGCGCCGACCGCATCGCCGCCAATGGCGATGTCGCCAACAAGGTGGGGACTTACCTCAAGGCCCTGGCCGCTGCCGACAACGGCATTCCCTTCTACGTCGCCGCGCCGCGCTCGACCATCGACTTCGCCTGCGCCGACGGCGCCGACATCCCCATCGAGGAACGCGACGGCGACGAGTTCCGCCTGGTGCGCGGCCTCGACCACCACGGCCAGCCCTCGGCGCTGCGCCAGTTGCCGGCCGGCGCGGATGTCGCCAACCCGGCCTTCGACATCACGCCCGGCTGGCTGGTCAAAGACATCGTCACCGAGCGCGGCGTCTGCCCGGCCAGCCGCGAAGGCCTGCTCGGCCTCTACCCGGAAGAAGCCGGGCAATAATGAGACAATTCGCGAACTGATTTCCTGATTCCCGCCACGAGGTCGCCATGTCCAATACCGTCCGCAAACCCCACCTGCTCAGCCCGGAAACCTATCTCGCGCTGGAAGAGACCGCGCCGGAGAAAAACGAGTATGTCGATGGCGAAATTTACGCCATGTCCGGAACGACGGTCAGGCATAACAGGATTTCCGGCAATCTGTATCTCGCGCTACGCAACCACCTCGCCGGCCGCCCCTGCGAAACCTTCATGGCCGATCTCAAGGTGCATGCCGCCGCCGCCAACGCCTTTTACTACCCGGACCTCGTCGTCCGCTGCCAGGCGCAGCCGCTGGCCGACGATACCCGCATCATCGACGACCCGACCCTGATCGTCGAAGTCCTGTCGCCGTCGACCGAGGCCATCGACCGCCGCGAAAAGCTGGCCGCCTACCGCCGCATTCCGACGGTGCAGGAATACGTGCTGGTCGCGCAGGACGAACGCAGCGTCGAAATCTATCGCCGCCAGGGCGACATCGGCTGGACCTATCATGCCTTCACCGACGACGAAGCGGTCGAGTTCGCCAGCGTCGGGTTGACGCTGGGCATGGCCCTGATCCACGCCTGAGCCGTGGCCGACCCGCGCGCCGAACTGATCGCCACCGCCCGCGCCCTGCAGCCGGCCGGGCTCAACAAGGGCACTTCCGGCAACGTCAGCATGCGTGACAACGACGGCTTCCTGATCACGCCGACCGGCATGCCCTATGACACGCTCACCCCCGACGACATCCCGCGCGTGGCGCTCGACGGCAGTTGGTCGGGGGCACGCAAGCCGTCCTCGGAGTGGCGTTTCCACCGCGACCTCTACGCCTCGCGCCCCGAAGCCGGCGCCGTAGTGCACGCCCACCCGCCGTTCGCCGTCGCCCTCGCCTGCCTGCGCCTTGACATTCCGCCCTTCCACTACATGATCGCGCGCTTCGGTGGTGACACCGTCCGCTGTGCAGGGTACGCCATTTTCGGCTCGCAGGAACTGTCGACCGCAGCCATGGCCGCGTTGGAAGGCCGCAAGGGCTGCCTGCTCGCCAACCACGGCCTGCTCGTCGCCGGCCGCGACCTCGCCGAGGCCTTCGCGCTCGCCGTCGAACTCGAGGATCTGTGCGAACAGTACTGGCGGACCCGCCAGCTCGGCCCCCCGGTGCTGCTGACGCCCGGGGAGATGCACGCGGTCCTCGAAAAATTCCGTGCCTACGGGCAGCAGTAGCAATTCCGCAAGAGCGGCACGGCGGTGCACGGCGACAAAAGCGGGTTTATCAGGGTTTTCGTTGCAAAGGGCTTGCGCTGGCGCCCCGTGATGCCGGTAGACTTGGCAAAATGGCATATACAAGGAGGAGACCATGAATAGATCAGGAGCACGCGGGGTTCTGTGGGCCGTCGCATTTGGCCTTTTCCTGGCGTCGACCGCAGCCGGTGCCCAGGAAGTGCGCATGCTGAGCAGCGGGCAAACGCTCTACCTGCCGATCTATTCGCACATATTCTTCGGCAATGTGGGCAGGAGCGGCACGCCGTCGCAGGTCTCGCTTTCGGCGCTGGTCAGCGTTCGCAACACCGATCCGGGGCGCCCGCTGCGCGTTCTCTCGGCACGCTACTACGATACCGACGGCAAGCTGCTCGGCGAGCGCGTGTCAAAGCCGGTGGTCGTGGTCCCGCTGGGCACGCTCGAACTGTTCATCGAGCGCAATGATTTGTCGGGCGGCTCCGGCGCCAACTTCATCATCAAGTGGGATGCCAGTACGCCAATCAACCCGCCGCTGGTGGAAGCCCTGCACGTCAACATGGACGGTGGCAAGGCGGTCGTGTTCACGACCCAGGCGCAGCCGATCGAGGATCCCGCCGCCCAGCCGGCGCGGCAATGAATCCCTCGCATACCGGCTACATCATCCGCCTGCTCTATGTCGCGCTGGGCGGGCTGGTAGTCGTTCACATTCTCGGCACCATCGGCTACATGGTGCTGACCGATGGCCATTATTCCTGGTTCATCTGCTTCTACATGACGTTCATCACCGTCGCCACGATCGGCTACGGCGAGATCATCGACATGACCAGCAACGAGCCGGCACGCATGCTGACGGTCGCCATCGGCATTCTCGGCGCCGGCAACCTGTCGCTGCTGTTCTCGATCGTCACGGTTGCGCTGCTTGAAACGGATCTCAACGGAACCCTACGGAGAAGACGCATGGAAAAGGCAGTCAGGAAACTCAAGGGCCATTACGTCCTTTGCGGCTTCGGTCGCGTCGGCCGCAACATCGGACGCGAACTGGAGGCCACCAAGCGTCGCTACGTCGCCATCGACGAGGAACTCACCCGCCTCGAGGAATACAAGGAAAAGACACCCGGGTTTCTCTACCTGAATGGCGACGCCAGCGACGACGATGTCCTGCTGCTCGCCGACCTCGAGGATGCCAAGGGACTGTTCGCCGTCACCGGCGACGACTCGCGCAACCTGATGATCGTCATCACCGCCAAGCAGATGAAGCCGACGCTGCGCGTCGTCGCCCGCTGCCACGAGCCGCGCAACGAGGAGAAGATGCGCAAGGCCGGCGCCGACGCCGTCATCTCGCCCGACTTCACCGGCGGCATGCGCATCGCTTCGGCGATGATCCGGCCGCACGTGGCATCCTTCCTCGAGGAAATGCGCAGGGCGGACTCCGACCTGCGGGTCGAGGAAGTACCGATTCCCGGCGGTTTCATCCCCAAGCCGATGGGTGCGCTGCAAACGCACGGCAAGAACTACATCCTGCTCGCCGCCCGCGAGCGCAACGGCAACTGGCAGTTCAACCCGGACGCCGAATACCTGCTCAAGCCCGGCTTCACGCTGATCGCAATGGCCACGCCGGAGGGACGGCGGGAACTTGAAACGCTGCTGATCGACATGCGCGCCTGACTGGCTCGGCCTTTTCCGAACAGCGCTTCCCCGCCAGCCGCTCAGGCAGCGGGCCGGATGCTAGAATCGCCCGAAAATTCAACCATGGGGTCAACCGCATGTCCGCCTTCCGCAGGATCTTCTGCCTTTTCATGGCGCTCCTTGCGCTGCCTGCGTTCGCCGCCGGCGGTCCGGATGTCGCCGGCATCCGGGTTGAATTCATTCTCTTCGCGCTGACCCTGCTCGGCGTCGCGCTGTTCCACAACGCCACGCTCTACGTCGCGCTGACCGGCGTGACCGTCATTGCGCTGTACAAGATCATCTTCACCGGCTTCAAGGCCGGCGCCGGACTCGCCGGCTTCATCGGCCACGTCGGCCACGAATGGGTGACGCTGGCCAACCTGTTCTGCCTGCTGATGGGCTTCGCCCTGCTGTCGCGGCATTTCGAGAAAAGCCACGTCCCGGTCGTGCTGCCGAAATACCTGCCGGATGACTGGAAGGGCGGTTTCGTGATGCTGCTGATGGTCTTCGTACTTTCCAGTTTCCTCGACAACATCGCCGCGGCGCTGATCGGCGGCGCCATGGCGCACCAGTTGTTCCGAGCCAGGGTTCATGTCGGCTACCTGGCCGGCATCGTCGCCGCCTCCAATGCCGGCGGCTCGGGCTCGGTAGTCGGCGACACGACCACGACGATGATGTGGATCGCCGGCGTTCCTCCGCTGCATGTCCTTGACGCCTACGTCGCCGCCGGCGCCGCCGTCTGCATCACCGGCGTCATCGCCGCCAAGCAGCAACAGGCTTTTTCTCCCATCATCAAGAATGCTCACGAACACACGCGGGTCGACTGGGCGCGCGTCGGCATCGTCGGGCTGATCCTGGTCTTCGCCATCGTCACCAATGTCGTCGTCAACCTCAAGTTCAATGAACTGGCCGACCATTTCCCGTTCATCGGGGTCGCGGTATGGGTCGCCATCATCATTTCGGTGGCGCTGCGCCGACCGGACTGGGAAGTCCTTCCGGAGACAGCCAAGGGAACAATCTTCCTGCTGTCTCTGGTGCTCTGTGCGTCGATGATGCCCGTCGAGGAACTGCCGCCGGCGTCACTGGTGGTCGCACTTGGCCTTGGCTTCATCTCGGCGGTGTTCGACAACATCCCGCTGACCGCGCTCGCGATCAAGCAGGGCGGCTACGACTGGGGCTTCCTCGCCTACGCCGTCGGCTTCGGCGGCTCGATGATCTGGTTCGGCTCGTCGGCCGGGGTCGCGCTGTCGAACATGTATCCTGAAGCGAAATCGGTCGGCAACTGGCTGCGCCACGGCTGGCACGTCGCACTGGCCTACGTCGTCGGTTTTGCCATAATGGCCGCAGTGCTTGGCTGGCATCCCGATGCGCCGTTGCGCGGTGCGTCGGCCGCCGACCCGTCGGCCGCCCGCATCGTTCCCGCAGGCGGCGCCACCCATTGAACCGAGGCAACGCATGACCGCCACGTTCCGCCGCCTTTTCCCGCTCGCCCTGCTGGCTGCCGCCTGGCCGGTGTTCGCCGCCGGTTCCGATGTCATAGGCGAAAACCTGCTGTGGCTCGCCATCATCCTGCTCGCCGCCCGGCTGTTTGCGCCGGTCGCCCAGAAGGTCGGCTTCCCCGCCGTGCTCGGCGAACTGTTGCTCGGCGTCGCCCTCGGCAACCTTGGCTTGCTCGGCATCCATTATTTCGACGCCATCGTCAAGGACCCGATCATCCTGTTCATGGCCGAGCTGGGCGTCATCATCCTGCTTCTGCAGATCGGACTTGAAACGCGCCTGGGCGACCTGGTCAGCGTCGGCGCCCGCGCTTCGCTGGTCGGCACGGTCGGCATCATCGTGCCCTTCGCGCTGGGCGCCTTCGTCGCCGGGCCGCTGGTGCTGCCGGGGATGGAATTCAATGCCTACCTGTTCCTCGGCGCCACGCTGGCCGCCACGTCGGTCGGCATCACCGGCCGCGTCTTCCGCGACCTCGGCAGGCTGAAGATGCCGGAAGCGCAGATCGTCCTCGGCGCCGCGGTGATCGACGACGTGCTCGGGCTGGTCATTCTCGCGGTGGTTTCCAGCCTGGTGGAAGCGGGAACCGTCAGCATCGGCGAGGTCGTGCTGATCATCGTCAAGGCCGTGGCTTTCCTTGGCGGCTCCATCGCCATCGGCCGCGCCATGGCGCCGCACCTCCTGCGCTGGGCCTCGCGCCTGGACAACAGCCATTCGATGCTGTTCTCGCTGGTGCTCGTCGCCGGCCTGTTCATGGCCTGGCTGGCGCACGCCGTCGGGCTGGCGGCAATCATCGGCGCCTTCGCCGCCGGCCTGCTGTTCGAACCGGTCTTCCTCAAGGAATTCGAGACGCCCAAGGTGGTGCAGGACATCGAAAAACTGATGCCGGTCGCGGTCGACCCTGAAAAGCAGCCGGATTTCAAGCGGGTGCTCGAACGCCATACGCATCGCCAGCACGAGCATCTGCTGGAACCCATCGGCTACTTCTTCGTCCCGGTTTTCTTCGTGCTGACGGGGATGCAGGTCGATCTGACGGCGCTCGCCGATCCCCAGGCCGTCGCCGTGGCGCTGGCGCTGACCGCCGCCGCCATCGCCGGCAAGCTGGTGGCCGGATTTGCCGCCGGCAAGGGGCGCAATCCGTGGCTGGTCGGCTGGGGCATGGTGCCGCGCGGCGAGGTCGGCCTCATTTTCGCGATGGTCGGCAAGAAACTCGGCGTCATGAGCGAGGCGATGTTCTCGGAAATCGTCATCATGGTCATCCTCACCACGCTGTTGACGCCGCCCATCCTGACCATGCTGCTGCGCCGCCAGAAGACTTGAACCGATGCTCCACCTGACCGCCGAACAGAGGCGCCGGCGCTGGCTGGCGCTGGGAATCGTCGCGCTGGCCTACGTGCTCTCCTTC
>CAZKSD010000031.1:0-15387 GCA_964555315.1 uncultured Dechloromonas sp. | reverse complement strand
CCCGGCACGACCAGTGCCTTCGCCGAGCGCATCACCGGCGGCTTCTATCTCAATATCGAACCGGACCGCGAGCAACTGGCGCGCTACGGCTTGGCCATCGGCGACCTGCAGGATGTGATCGGCACGGCGCTGGGCGGTGAGATGGTAACCACGACGGTCGAAGGCCGTGAGCGCTTCGGTGTCACCATCCGCTATCCGCGTGAACTGCGCGCCGATCCGCAGCAGATTGCCCGCGAAGTGCTGATTCCGACCATGGACGGGGCGATGATTCCGCTCGGGCAATTGGCCAAGGTCGTCGTCGCCAAGGGCGCGCCCAGCATCCGCACCGAAAACGCCTTGCTCTCTGCCTACATTTATGTCGACATCCGCGACCGCGACATTGGCAGTTATGTCGCCGACGCCAAGAAGGCGGTCGCCGAACAGGTCAAGTTCCCGCCGGGTTACTACGTCACCTGGAGCGGCCAGTTCGAATATATGGAGCGGGCCATCGAGAAAATGAAGATCGTCATCCCGATCACACTGCTCTCGATCTTCCTGCTGCTCTATCTTAACTTCAAGCGCATTACCGAGACGCTGATCGTCATGCTGTCGGTGCCCTTTGCGCTGGTCGGCGGTGTGTGGTTGATGTGGCTGCTCGGCTACAACCTGTCAGTCGCGGTGGCGGTGGGTTTCATCGCGCTGGCCGGCGTGGCGGCGGAAACCGGGGTGATCATGCTGATTTACCTCGATCATGCCTGGGAAGCGTTGAAGGCCAAGCGCCGGGCGGAAAATCAGGCGCCAACCTTGCACGATCTCTACGAGGCCATTATGGAAGGTGCCGTGGAACGGGTTCGCCCGAAGATGATGACGGTAGTGGCGATCATGGCCGGCCTGCTGCCAATCATGTGGGGGACAGGGACCGGTTCCGAGGTGATGAGCCGCATTGCGGCGCCGATGGTCGGCGGGATGATTTCCTCGACGGTGCTGACGCTCGCGGTCATTCCGGCGATCTACGCGTTGGTAAAACAGTGGCGAATGAAACGGGGGATGGAGCAATGAAGCACAAGCGTTTGCTTTGGATTCCTGCGTCTCTTTTTGTGGCCATGCTGCCAGCCCTTGCCCTGGCTCAAGGCTGGAGCATTCCCAAACCCGGCCCCGGCCTAATGCCAAATCCCGGCATGGGCAAGGCGCTGTACGCCAATCATTGTGCGGGCTGCCATGGCGGAGATTTGAAGGGATCGGAGAAGGGACCGCCCCTGCTGCACAAGATATATGAGCCGTCACATCATGCCGACGCGGCATTCCAGTTGGCCGTGGCCAACGGTGTGCGGGCCCATCACTGGAAGTTTGGCGACATGGCCCCAGTCAAGAACGTAACGCCGGACGACGTCGCCCACATCACCGCATTTGTACGGACGGAGCAGCGCAAGGTTGGTATCGACTAAATAGAAAGTAGTCATGAGGCAAAATCTGGCTGGAGCCTGTGCAACTTTAGCAAGCTCTCTTTTACGGGCGGATCCGGGAATGACTCTCACGCGGGTCACTCCCACTGACCGGTTCCGGCAAGCCCGAAAGCCATCCGCTGTTGACAGAGTGAGCGTTCAGACTTGATGCAGTGAGAGAAACTCGTTTGGGGCTTTAATCGCCATCTTCGAAAGGATGAATGAAAATGGCCATTGATCCGGTTTGTGGCATGAGTGTCGTAGAAGACAGTGCGGCGGTCACCCTGCGCGACGGCGAAAGCGTCTACTACTTCTGCTCCGCCGATTGCCAGCAACAATTCGCGGCAAAGATCGAGGCCATCACCCGGTTAACCTTCAACAGCACGAAGATAGGCACCATCTGCGAGGTACATGGCCCAGTCGTGGATATCCTCTGCGAACGCCTGCCGCCACTGCACCAAGCGCTCTATGCCCGGATCGATCACGAAACCTATACTTTCGAAGCGCATCAGCACCTCGATGAGAAGCGTGTTCGCGCCATCACCCTGAACCGCACCAGCGGGCTGCATCGGGGCATGCCGGTTTTCGATACCGGTGCGGCCCTGCAGGTGCCGACTTCAACCCAGTGCCTCGGGCGCCTGCTTAATGTCTTCGGCCAGCCGCTGGATGGCGGCCCGCCGCTGCCCGCCAGCGAAACTAGAGGCATCCTGGTCAAGCCGCCGCCGCTGCATGAAACCGTCAATGCCAAGGGGATTCTGGAGACCGGCATCAAGGTGGTCGATCTGCTGGCGCCCTTCATCAAGGGCGGCAAGACCGGGCTGTTCGGCGGCGCCGGGGTCGGCAAGACCGTCCTCATCATGGAATTCATGCATGCCGTCGTCGCGCTGCATCAAGGCGTCTCGGTCTTTGCCGGGGTCGGCGAGCGCATCCGCGAAGGCCACGAACTGTGGCACGAGATGCAGGATGCTGGCGTCATGCCGCAGACCCTGATGGTGTTTGGCCAGATGGACGAATCGCCGGGCGTGCGTTTCCGGGTCGGCATGACGGCGCTGACCTACGCCGAATACCTGCGCGATACGCTGCACAAGGAAGTCCTGCTGCTGATGGACAACGTCTTCCGCTTCGTCCAGGCTGGCAGCGAAATCTCGGGGCTGCTGGGACGGATGCCGGCGACGGTCGGCTATCAGCCGACCCTGATGACCGAAGTTGCCGAACTGCAGGATCGCATCGTTTCTACCACGGCCGGCGACATTACCTCGGTGCAGGCGATCTATGTGCCCGCCGACGACATGACCGATCCTGCCGTGAGCGCCATTCTCAGCCACCTCGACACCACTGTGATCCTGTCGCGGCTGCAAGCCAGCAAGGGCATTTACCCGGCCATCGATCCGCTGCTATCCACCAGCAAGATGATGGACCGACATTTTCTGGGCGACCGCCACTATGTTGTCGCCGAAGGCGTGCGCGCCCATCTGGCCCGCTACCACGAGCTCGAGGACATCATCATGATGCTCGGCATGGAGGAACTGTCGGAGGCCGACCGCACCATTGTCCAGCGTGCGCGCAAGCTGCAGCGCTACCTGACGCAGCCCTTCCACGTCGTCGCCCAGCACACGGGGATCGCCGGAGCCAGCGTGCCGCTCGCCGTCACCCTGGAAGACTGCGAAGCCTTCCTGCGCGGCGCCTACGACGAGTTGCCCGAAGACCGCTGCTACATGCGCGGCACCATGCAGGATGCGGCATGAACACCTTTGTCCTGCACCTGCAGAGCGGCACTCAGTACGAACGCATCGACGATGCCGTGAGCTTCGTCGCTGCCGACGATTCGGGCAGCTTCGGCGTCCTCGCTGGACACGCCCGTCTGATGAGCTGCCTGACCACCGGCCTGGCGCGCTTCCGTACCGCCGACGGCGCCTGGCGCTTCCTGGCTCTGCCTGGCGCGGTGCTCTACTTCGTCGATAACGAACTCTTCGTCAATACGCGGCGCTACCTGCACGATGCTGACTACAAACGCGTCAGCGCGGCATGGCGGGAGGAATTGCAGGCCGAGGAGACGAAGCTGCGCGCCGTCACGGAAAGCCTGAACCGCCTCGAGGACGAGATGCTGAAACGTCTGTGGACCCTGCAACGCGAGATGCGGGGAATGCCATGAGCGATCAGCATGAAAGCCACGAGAAACTCGAAGTGCAGGTCGACAAAGCGGCCCAGCGCCTGGAACGAGCCGAGAAGGAGCGCTCGACAGTGCTTGCGCAGACCGCCTACATCGGCGTACTAGGCTTGCTCTTCGTGCTGCCGGTGATCGGCGGCGCCTATCTGGGGCGCTGGATCGACAGCCTGTTCGAGGGCTATTCGATGCGCTGGACGCTGAGCCTTATCTTTCTAGGCCTCGTCGTCGGCGCCGTCAATGTCTATTACTTCGTGCGGGAATAAGGGAAGTCATGGCCAGCTCATCGAGCTTCATCACGGAAATCATGCGCATCGGGCCGCTAGTCATCACCAACACGGTGGTGGTGACCTGGGGAATCATGCTGGTCCTCGGGCTCGTGGCGTGGGCAGCAAGCCGGCACCTGTCTGCAACGCCGGGGCCGTGGCAGGTGGTTGTCGAAGGCATCGTCGCCAGCATCGAGGCGGCGATCCGCAGCGTACTGCCCGATCACTATCGGCAGGTCATGCCCTTCATCGCCACGCTATGGATCTTCATCGTCGTTGCCAACCTGGCGAGCCTGATTCCTGGGTTGCGCTCGCCGACTGGCGATCTGTCACTGACGGCCGGGCTGGCCATCCTGGTGTTTCTCGCCGTCCATTGGTACGGCATCCGCACTAACGGACTCAGGAGTTACCTGCGCCACTATTTGCAGCCCAATCCGATCCTGCTGCCGTTTCACCTGATCAGCGAAATCACCCGCACCGTGGCGCTGGCCGTGCGCCTCTTCGGCAACATCTTCAGCCTGCAGATGGCGGCTCTGCTGGTGCTGCTGGTGGCGGGCTTCCTGGCGCCGGTGCCGGTGCTCATGCTGCACATCATTGAGGCCGTGGTGCAGGCCTACATCTTCGGCATGCTGGCGCTAATCTACGTCGCCGGAGCCATCCAGTCGCAACAGCTTAAATCCAAACGGGAAAAGGAGTGAGACATGAATGACATCAGTTGGTTTGCCACCGCGTCGACAGTCGCCGCCGCGCTGGCCGTGGCGCTCGGCGTGTTCTTTCCGGCGCTGGCCATGGGCCGCGCCATCAGCCAGGCGCTCGATGCCCTGGCACGGCAGCCGGAAGCTGAAAAGGCGATCACCCGCACCCTGTTTATCGGCCTGGCGATGATCGAGTCACTGGCCATCTACGTGCTGGTGGTGGTGCTGATCATCCTGTTCCGCAACCCCCTGCTCGAATACCTGCTGAAGTAGCGAGTCGGCCATGGAATTCGACGGCACGACCTTCGCGCTCGAAATCATCAATTTTTTGGTGCTGGTGTGGCTGTTGCAGCATTTCCTGTACCAGCCGGTGACGGCTGCCATTGCCCAACGCCAGGCCGGGATTGAAAAGATTCTTGCCGATGCGCAGGCGACGCGGAGCGCAGCCGACGCGCTCAAGTTCCAGTACGAAAACCGGACGGCAGAATGGGAACAGGAAAAGGCGGAGGCCCGGCGGCAGCTGCAGCAGGAGATGGAGGCCGAACGCAGCCGGCGAATGGCGGCTTTGCAAGCGGCCCTGGACGAGGAGCGCAACAAGTTGCGCGCCGTTGAGCAGCGCCGCGACCTCGAGCAGCGCCAGCATCTCGAGGCGGAGGCGATAGCCGAGGGCGGACGGTTTGCCGGGCGCCTGCTGTCGTCGCTGGCCAGTCCCGAACTGGAGAACCGCATACTCCTGCTGCTGCTGGATAACCTTCGGCATCTGCCTGAGCAGCAGGTTCACGCCTTGCGCGCCGCCGGTCAGAGCGGGGAGTTGAAGGTCATCAGCACCTACACGTTGAACGAAGCGCAACGTGCCGGCCTCACGGAAGCCTTCGTTGTGCTGGCGGAGTGTCCGGTAGGTTGCGAATTCGACCAAGATCCCACGCTGATCGCCGGCTTGCGTATCAGCATCGGTCCTTGGGTGTTGCGCGCAAGCTTGCTTGATGAACTGCATTTTTTTGCCGAGGCCCAGCATGCAACTGTCCGGCACTAACCCTACCCCCGACGGCGAGGCAGACTGGCTGAGCGCCTATCGCTTTGGGATGCGCGTCACCGAACAGGGTCGGGTGGTGGCGATCGGCGACGGCATCGTCTGGATCAAGGGCCTGCCGTCCGCTGCGATGGACGAGATGCTGCAGTTCGAAGACGGCAGCCGTGCCTTGGTCTTTCATCTCGAAGAAGCGCTGCTCGGCGCCATCCTGCTACAGCAAAGCGCATCCCTGAGTGCCGGCGCGCTCGCCTCCCGTTCTGGCGAACGGCTGGGCATAGGCGTCGGCGACGCCTTGCTGGGCCGCGTTATCGACCCCTTAGGTACGCCGCTCGACGGCGGGGGTGCGCCAGAGTGCGACGGACGCCGCGAACTCGACGTACTGTCGCCGCCCATTCTGGCGCGCAATTTCGTCGACCAGCCGCTCTATACCGGCAATAAAATCGTCGATACCATCATTCCCGTCGGCAAGGGCCAGCGCCAGCTGATCATTGGTGATAACGGCGTCGGCAAGAGTTCTCTCGCCCTCGATACGGTGATCAACCAGAAGGGCAAGAACGTCTATTGTGTGTACGTCGCCGTCGGCCAGAAACGTTCGAGTGTGATCAACGCCCTCGAAGTGCTGCGCGAATCCGGCGCGCTCGCGCATACGACGCTAGTGGTGGCCGAGGCCACGGCGATGCCCGGCCTCAAGTACCTGGCGCCCTTTGCCGGCTGCGCTGTGGCCGAGGGCTGGATGTGGCAGGGCCGGGACACGCTGGTGGTCTACGATGATCTGACCACGCATGCTCGCACCTACCGCGAGTTGTCGCTGCTGCTGCGTAGGCCGCCGGGCCGCGAAGCCTACCCCGGCGACATCTTCTACCTGCATGCACGGTTGCTCGAACGCTCGACCCGCCTGGCATCGGTGCATGGCGGCGGTAGCATGACCGCCCTGCCACTTGTGGAAACCGAGCAGGGCGAGATCGCTGCCTACATTCCCACCAACCTGGTGTCGATCACCGACGGCCAAGTCTATCTCGACCAGAACCTGTTCGCCGCCGGTTGCCTACCGGCCATCGACGTCACCCGCTCGGTGTCGCGCATCGGTGGCAAGGCGCAGCACCCGCGCATCAAGGAAGAGGCCGGGCGCATGAAACTCGATTACCTCCAGTTTCTTGAACTGGAGGTGTTCACCCGCTTCGGTTCGCAACTGGAGGCGTCGATGGAAGCCAAGATTCGCCGCGGCCGGCTGCTGCGGGAAATATTCAAGCAGGAACGGCTTGCGCCATTGCCCATCGAATTCCAGCTAGCCTGGATGGTGGCCTACAACGAAGGCTTGTTCGACACCTTGGCACTGGACACCATTGCCCCACGGCTGGGCAATCTGGCCCGCTGCGTCGCTCAAGGTTCGCTGAGTCTAGGCGACAGCCGCGAGGCGTGGCGACAGGCGGTGACGGGGTGGCTGCAGGAGCGGGGAACGCCATGAGCAAACGCGGGCAAATCCGGCGGCATCTGGGTACGCTCAACGACATCGGCGGCATCATGGGGGCAATGAAGAACATCTCGCTGATGGAAACCCACAAGCTGGCGCGCTTTCTCGCCCACCAGCACCGGGTACTGGCCAACATTGAGGTAGCTGCCGCGGATTTCCTCGCGCACCATCCGGAAATCAGACATCAGTCGACCATCGCGACAGCCGAGGTGGTCGTCGCCATCGGCTCGCAACGCGGCTTCTGTGGCGACTTCAACCAATCCCTGGTGCAGACCATGCGCCGCCACTGGCAACCGAGCCCGGGGCAGCCAGCCAGCCTCGTGGTGGTGGGCCGCCGGCTGGCGGCGAAACTGGGCCGCGAGCCACGCATCTGCGCGAGCTTCGACGGACCGAGCATCGCCGAGGAGGTGGAGATGGTGCTGGAGCGCCTGATGGACGCTCTCGGTGAATTGCAGGCACGGCAGGGTGGCAGCGGGCTGCTCAGCATCGCGGTGTTCGCCCATCGCGAAGGCGAAAGCGAGGTGAGTGTGCGCCACCTCCTGCCGGCGCCGAGTGTCGCGCCCAGCGCGCCGCGTTTTGCCTACCCGCCGCTGTTGAATGTGGCGCCGACGAATTTTTTTACCGAGCTGGCTCGCCATTACCTGTGGGCGCAGATGCACGACGTGTTCTACGGTTCCCTGATGGCCGAGAACCGTCGTCGGCTGCAACACATGGAAGGTGCCATGCAGCGCATGGATGAAAAAGCCGGCGAGCTGCAGCGCAAGTACAACCTGCTGCGCCAGGAAGAGATCACCGAGGAAATCGAGGTCATCATGCTGAGCAACGACGCCTTGCAGCGCTCTCGCCGGACGCGGACTGACGCCATGGCCGGATGAACGAAGCCACGGAAAGACAGTGCTTGCGGGGCACCCGCACTGACCACCAACAAGGTCGATATTCATTGAAGGAACAAGCCATGACGGACAGCGTTTCCGGACACCCGCAGGACCACGCCCACCACGATGTACAGCCTTTCCCGATCCTTGAGACGGCAGGAGTCTTCAGCGATCCAGTGTGCGGGATGACTGTCAAACCGGAATCACCCCACGCGTCTGATCTCAACGGTACTCATTACCGCTTTTGCAGTGCCAAGTGCAAAATCAAGTTCGATGCGGAACCGGCGCGCTACCTTGCTCAGCAGCCGGCAGAGCCCGCCATTCCAGATGCCGAATACACCTGCCCGATGCACCCTGAAATCCGGCAGATCGGGCCCGGGACCTGCCCCAAGTGCGGCATGGCCCTCGAACCGCTGCTGCCCGATCTCGACCAAGACGAGGACAACACCGAGTATCGGGATTTCCGCCGCCGCTTCTGGGCCAGCCTGCCGCTGACCGTGGTTGTGGTCGTCCTGGCGATGGCTGGGCACCGGCTGGAAGGTCTGTCGCCGACGGTCCGCACTTGGGGCGAACTGCTGTTCAGCCTGCCCATAGTGCTCTGGGCCGGCGCGCCGTTCTTCGTGCGCGGCTGGCAGTCGCTTGTCCAGCGCAGTCCTAACATGTGGACGCTGATCAGTCTCGGCACCGGCGCCGCCTTCGCCTACAGCGTGGTGGCGGCGCTCGCCCCCGGACTGTTTCCCGTTTCATTCGTCGCCCACGGCCGCATCGGGGTCTATTTCGAGGCGGCGGCGGTCATCATTTCCCTGACCCTGCTTGGCCAGATGCTCGAACTGCGTGCCCGTTCGCAGACCTCGGCCGCCATCAAGTCCCTGCTTGGCCTCGCCCCGAAGACGGCCCGACGCATCAATCCCGACGGCACGGAAGAGGATGTGCCGCTGACCCATGTCCATGTTGGCGACACCCTGCGCGTACGGCCTGGCGAGAAAGTGCCGGTAGATGGCGCTGTTCTGGAAGGTTCCAGCGCCGTCGATGAGGCGATGCTCACCGGCGAACCGCTGCCGGTAACGAAACGGCCGGGTGACAAGGTGATCGGTGCCACCATGAACACCTCCGGCAGTCTGGTGATCCGTTCGGAGAAGGTCGGCGCCCAGACCATGCTGGCCCAGATCGTCCAGATGGTCGCCCAAGCCCAGCGTTCCAAGGCGCCGATGCAGCGCCTGGCGGATGTGGTGGCGGGCTATTTCGTGATCGTGGTGGTCGCCATTGCCGTCACCAGCTTTCTCACCTGGGGATTCTTCGGCAGCGAACAAGGCTGGGTCTTCGGCCTGATCAACGGCGTCTCGGTGCTGATCATTGCCTGTCCCTGCGCCCTCGGCTTGGCCACGCCGATGTCGATCATGGTCGCTACCGGCAAGGCGGCGACGCAGGGCATCCTATTCCGGGATGCGGCGGCCATCGAGCGCCTGCGTGACGTGGATACCCTGATCGTGGACAAGACCGGCACGCTGACCGAAGGTCGCCCGACATTCGAGCGCGCCGTGGCCGTGCCAGGCATCGCCGAGGACGAGGTGCTGCGCTTGGCCGCCAGCCTCGATCAGGGCAGCGAGCACCCGCTGGCCGATGCTATTGTCCGTGCTGCACGGGAACGCGGGCTCACTCTTGAAAAGGCCGAGCTATTCGAATCGGCGACCGGCATTGGTGTGCGAGGGACAGTTGGTGGAAAACGACTGGCCCTCGGCAACCGTGCGCTGATGGCCGAGGACGGCGTCGATATCGACGTCCTTGGCAAGGAAGCGGAAACCCTGCGCAAAAGCGGCGCCAGCGTCATGCATCTGGCGGCCGACGGCCGCCTGCTCGGCCTGCTGGTCGTCGCCGACCCGATCAAGGCGAGCACCCAGGAAGCCCTGACCATCCTGCGCCAGGCAGGGCTGCGCATCGTGATGGCCACCGGCGACGGCCTGACCACCGCCCAGGCGGTCGGCGCCCGGCTGGGCATCGACGAGGTGTACGGCGAGGTCAAGCCGGCCGACAAGTTGGCCCTGGTCGAACGCCTGCAGCGCGAAGGGCGCGTCGTCGCCATGGCCGGCGACGGCATCAACGATGCGCCGGCGCTGGCCAAGGCGGATGTCGGCATCGCGATGGGTACCGGCACCGACGTCGCGATGAATAGTGCCCAGTTGACGCTGGTCAAGGGCGACCTGCGCGGTATCGCCCGCGCCCGTCTGCTCTCTGTTGCAACGGTCGGCAACATGCGCCAGAACCTGGCCTTCGCCTTTCTTTACAACGCGCTCGGTGTGCCGGTCGCAGCCGGAATCCTCTACCCGTTCTTCGGTCTGCTACTGTCACCTATCATAGCGGCGGCAGCGATGACTTTGTCGTCGCTCAGCGTGGTCGGCAACGCGCTGCGTCTGCGCGGACAACAATAAAACCGAGATCTGCTGATGCCCTCCCGATTGCCTGACACCGCTACGAAATACGAATGGCGCGACTGCTACAGCGCCGGGAACGCCATCATCGACCAGCAGCATATAAGATGCTACTACTGTATGCGGAGTCGTTGAAATGCTTGGAGAGCGCCGGTCCAGAAGGTTATGAAAAACTTCATGATCTCCTCCACGAAATGGCTGTCTGTGCCAGAGAGCATTTTTCGAAGGAAGAAGAATTTCTGCCTGCGCGAAATCACCCGATGCTGGCTGAGCACGCTGAAGAACATGAACAATTCAAAATCGCGCTAGCCGATTTCTTATTCTCCGCAGTGCAAAGCGAACTGGACAAGACTGGGGTGTTCCGTTTCCTGTCCGAATGGTGGATTCACCATATCCTCGTATCAGATTTTGACTGTAAGCCGTATCTTGTAGAAAGTTGAGCCCTCATGGGGAAACCCCTCGACGTCAGATTGACGCCGGGAGTTTCCTGACAAGGATGTAATCAATAGGTCATCCTGATGACAGTTACAAAAGCGCAGACTTCTTGGTGTCAGGAATTCATCAGCGATTCAGACATTTCCCACCACTCTCCTGGAGAACCAACATGAAACTGCAATCCGCACTCTCGGCGTTCCTGTTCGCAACTGTTGCCGCGCTGTCCTTGGGTGCCCAGGCTGCCGATGCCGACAAAGCACCTCCTGCCGCAGAAATGAAGATGGAACAAGGCGCCAAGCCCGCCAAGCCGCACTCGCATGTTGAGGAAAAAACCGGCGTTCCTCAAAAGGCGCCTGCCGCAGTTAATCCCGACAAGAAGAATGCTGCACAGGACAAGACGAAGCACTATCATCCGCGCGACGGGAAATAAATCCCCTGCCTCCGGCCCTTTAAATACGCGGGGCGATCGGTCCGCACCCATGGGTGACGACAACATCCGGCAGTATGGCCACCTTTTTACATGAAGGCTGTTGGCAGAGGCCATGGGTTGCGACTCGAAAGTAATACGGTTCGAGTATTGCAAAACGGTGTTGATGGAACACTTGCGCCTTGAATGCAACCACGGTTTTCAGCATGGGGTGGCGCAAGTCAAAAATAGCGATAAATGGCGAGACGCCGGCCCCATTGATCCGATCAAGGCGATTCTCATGAAGAACGAATAGCTCGCTCCGCAACCGGGAGAGCACAATGAGCCTGCCAAGCGCACCGTACCAACTGAACCGAATGCTCGCCATTCGGCTGTGCGTTGCGGCGCTCGTCATCGGCGCGATAGCCGGCATCGTGGCGTATCAGGTCGAAACGCGGCGTGTCGAATCCATCGTCCTCGAACTCGCAGCCGGCGGGGCTCGCCATCTGGAGTCGCCGGCCATGCAGCTCCTATCCCGAGGGAAATCGCCGGAAGACCACAGCGCCTTGAGCGCCCTGTTGGATAGGAATAACTTCGTCGGCATACGGGTTTTCGACATCAAGAAGGACCTCGTCTACGAAACATGGGTAACCCTGCCACCGGGCGTAGCCGCCGGACTCCAAAAGCGCCGGTACGACTGGCCGGCGCCGGGGAGGGATCATCGCGCCCGAATCCGAATCGGCGACGAGCACCTGATTCAGGTGGTCATTCCCTTGGCCGGAGAATCTGGCGGCCTGAACGGTTATCTTGAGGGGACATACCGCATCGACGGCAGAACGCTCGCTGACCAGAAAGAGCGGGTCCTGGATGGCGTCCTTACGGCAGTTGTCGCCGTGTTGTCCACGGCCTTGCTACTGTATCCCCTCCTGCTCGGTCTGCTGCGGCACGCAACACGATTGTCTCGGCGCCTGCTCGACTCCAACTTGTCCCTTATCCGGTCGCTTGGCAATGCGGTCGCCAAGCGCGACTCTGACACCGACGCGCACAATTACCGCGTCACCCTCTACGCCGTGGCGCTAGCCGAGAAACTGCACTGGCCAAAAGGAGAGATTGCCCACCTGATTGCCGGTGCCTTCCTTCACGACGTCGGCAAGATCGGCATCCCTGACCACATTCTGCTCAAACCGGGGAAACTGACTGAAGATGAGTTCGAGATCATGAAAACCCATGCGCTTCTCGGCCTCGACATTGTCGCCGGCAATGCGTGGATGAACGCCGCCCCGGTCATTCGCAGCCACCATGAACGCTTCGACGGCTCTGGCTATCCGGACGGACTGAGTGGACTGGAAATTCCACGAGGGGCAAGGTTGTTCGCGGTCGTGGATGTGTTCGATGCCCTCGTTTCGGCACGCCCCTACAAAGTCCCGCTGCCTTTCGAGACGGCCCTGGCGCTGATCGAGAATGAGTCAGGCCGGCATTTCGATCCGGAGATCGTTATTGCCTTCAGCGGCATCATCGATCGCCTTTACCAAGAGGTCGCCATGGCCAGCGGAGTCGAATTGCACGCCCAATTGCGCTCGGCCATTTTTCGCTATTTCAATACGGAAGCGGGGGCTGACGATACGGCGGCATCGTTCTACCATCGCTGAAGGAGCGCCATCGTGACCAAGGCTATTGATGCGCGAAGTACGCGTCGCCATCCAGCGCGAACGGATGCGATGCGGCCCCTGCAAGGCCTGCTGCTCCAGCGACTTGACCTGTACTGGCACGATGTCCGCGCAACGGGCGGCTTCGAGGAGCGCACGGGCATCGGCCGAATCGGTCTTGTTCCGCTTCACGTAGGCCCGGATATACGCTGCCGGCAGCAGCTTGACCGGGATGCCCAGCCGATTGAACCAGCGGCCCCAATGATGGGCTGAGCCACAGGCCTCCATGATCACCTGGCCGACCTCCCAATTCCGGAACCAACGCTCGAACTGGCTACGCGTCAGCCGCTCCTGCGCGACAACGTTCGATTTGTCATCAGCAATAGCGATTTGGAATACACTCTTGGCCAGATCAACCGCAACGGTAGTAGCATGCATTTCGGACTCCTTTCGTCGAAACCCGATCCCCATCCCCATGAGCACCGGCATCGCTTATTTGGCGATGAAAAGACGGGGGAGTCCATCCCATCACTATAACCGGCGTGCAAAAGCAGAGCGAAGCGGCGCTTTTGCACGTCCGAGTTGATGGCGTCGTTAGCTGGGCTTGATCGCACTATAGAGCGCCATTGTTCCGAAGACGGTGCCGAAAGTCCGTCGTTGTGTTACCTCCACAAACCCAGCTTGCTCAAAGAGCATGATGAGTTTCCCCGACACATTATCTTGAGTGTTTTTGAAACCGTCGAGAAGTTGAATGAATATAAATAACCCACGCATCAAGGCGTTTGCAGCACGCCCCCAGTCAGCGACATGGATCTCTCCACCGGGCTTGAGAACCCGGAACAACTCGCGCACTGTGCGCTCTTTGTTCTCCCAGGACAGATGATGAAAGAACAGACTCGAAACCACCCGATCGAAGTGAGCGCCCGGGTAAGGCAGGCTGTTGGACAAAGCGTGGTCGAACTTCACCGAAACATCGGCCTTTAGTGCCTTATGAGAGGCAAGGGAGAGAATGGCCGGATCACCATCAACCCCTGTGACCTCGGCTTGTGGTTGGTGTTGTTTTATCCAGATTGCCAATGTGCCCGTGCCACAGGCCAGATCAAGTACGCGCTGGCCCGGCTCGAAACGCGCCTGCTTGATGAGAGCCTGCTTGAAACTGCGCTCCCTTGTGGTGGTACCGACTACTGCGTCGTAGTAGGGAGTCAGCCAGTGAAAGCCAAGCGCTGGCACATATTTGGATTGAGGTGGTTGTTGCATATACGCTCCTGTGTTGCCCAGCCAACGTTTAGTAGACACCTCGAGCGGTGTCTACTTCTTCCCGCTTAGTCGTCGACATCCTCAAAAAATTAGCGTGACCAACGACACCCCCGCAACTCCGCCGCCCAAAGTGCTCGATCACGTGCGTGATCGCCTGCGCGTGAAGCATTGCAGTAAGCGACTCATCGGACAGCAGCGGGACCATGAAGGCCAGCCCTTGCAGCAAGCGTTTCCGGACAGCGAGTACAGATCGGAAAGCCTAGGCATCTGCAACCAACAGAATCTATTCGCTATTTGACCGGACAGCAGTACTAGGATGTAATGAACTTGCATCTCAGATACTACCTACGAGAACCTGGCAGTTCCCCGACGAGGCAATGACATCTGCGTCATTGCCTCGTAATCTTTCACTCAGTTGCCGGTGTAGGCCGGGTTCTCAGCGACATACACCGTCACGCCCTCAGCCCCCGGAATTACCTTGGCAAGCGAAAACGGCGCAGTGCCCAGCGTATCGAACTTCCAGGTGACGCTCTTGCTGCCAAGATCGAATCGAACGGTTTCGAGGCGCGTGACATTCAGGTACTTGGTGCCGCTGTCGATCTTCACCACCCGCGCGGCTGCGCCGGACGTTGCGTAGCCGTAGCGCGCGAGTTCGTTGGCTGTCGGCTGACTCTTGGATTCCGCGACGACATGCGAAATCCAGTGTGGGCTTCCCCCTTCGGAGTATTCGTCGTGGGCATCATTCACCCCCCGCGCGGCTGCGCCGGACGTTGCGTGGCCGTAGGGCGCGAGTTGGTTGGCTGTCGGCTGACTCTTGGATTCCATGACATGCGAAATCCAGTGTACGCTTCCCCCTTCGGAGTAGTCCTCGTGGGCATAGCTGGTTCCCGTAACGGCAAAACCGAGAGCCGCGATCAGGATCAGTTGAGTAATGTTGGTTTTCATGATTTTCTCCTTGTGACATCGGGTTAATCGTGTCGGACCTATTTGGTCCAACCGTGATGTCATCTTAGGAGTGCGATACCAACAGGACGGTGACCCGTTGATTACATTCTTGAAAGCCAACATGAGGTTTCCTGACAGGGCGGGTTCAAATCTGAAGTGCAACACCTACCGGGGGGTAATGTGTTGCGATGGGAATCATTGGCGACTGCTTCGCGCCCGGTGGCTGTCATTCAGCGACACTCAGGGTATCCTGTCTCCACTATGGCAGACATCGATGAACGGTAAAGCCCAAGTGTTCAGCTCAGGGGTCGTTGCGGCGCTCGGTGCAGCACTACTCTTTGGCGCCAGCA
>CAZKSD010000030.1:0-15389 GCA_964555315.1 uncultured Dechloromonas sp. | reverse complement strand
TCACTTTCGTCCCGCGCCCGGAAAAGACCTTCAACCGCGGCTACACCGACTACTTCGCCGGCGGCCGCCAGGACGACATCGGCGCCTTCGATTCGCCCGCCTTCGTCGGCGAGCCGGTCGGCGAGGCGGCCGGAATCGGCGACGGGTGGCTGCTGGTCGCCAGCGACGAGACCTTCCACAACGGCGACGGCGTCTGCTTCCACGACGCCGGCGGGCAGGTGCAGGGCATGCGCATCAACCGCGTCGAGGGGGACAAACTCTTTCCCGCCGGGATACCGGCGGAACTCACCACCGGCGCCACCCTCTTCCGCAACCGCGACCAGGCGTTCGAGCGGGCGCTCGAGCGTGCTTCCGCCGACCGCCGCATCGCCGTGCGGCCGGTACTCTCCGAGACCGCCGACGGCTTCCGCCTGACGCTGACCGACGAGGACGGCGTCGCGGTTGCGGTCGACACCCCGAAAATGGCCAAAACTGCGGCGGAACACCCGGAGCGCGCGCTGGCGACGCTGCGCGACCAGCTCGGCAAGTTCGGCGCGACGATGTTCGCCGCCCGACCCGTGGACCTGGAACTGTCGCAGGCGTGGTTCCTGCCCGTCGCCGTCATCAACGCGCTGCGCCGGGCGGCGGCCGAAAAGCTGGAAGCGGCCCGCATCGCCACCCACCCGCGCCCGCCGCGCGCGGCGCCGGCCGCCGACCCGGTTCCCTACCCGCAGGAGGAGTTGACCTACCTCGGCAATGTCTTCAACGCCAAGGCCCGCGCCTTCTACGAGAAGCACGGTGTCAAGCTGATCGAGGACGCCTACGAGGCCGGCAACGAAAAGGGCATGGTGTCGCTGATGATTACCCGCCACTGCCTGCGCCACGCCTTCAACCTCTGCCCGAAGGAGGTGAAGCACCTCAAGCCCGACCCGATGACCCTGATCAACGGCAGCGAGAAGCTGATCCTCAAGTTCGACTGCAAGGCCTGCGAAATGCACGTCGTCGGCGGGATGAAAAAGGGGGTGAAGCTGAGCCTGGGAACGGTGCGGACGGAGACCTGCGGATGATGCCGGCGCGCTCACGAAAGCTTCCGGCCCGCTTGGCGGCGGCTCTCGCCGCCCCCGGCCGGGAAACCGCGGGCATTACCGCTACCGGCCGCGGCCGGATTCCCTGGAGGTAACGAACGATGGACGCGGATTTCTGGCACCGCAAGTGGGCGAACGATGACATCGGCTTCCACGAAGGCGCGGTCAACCCGCTGCTGGTCAGGCACTGGCCGGCCATGTCGCTGGACGAAGGGGCGCGCGTGTTCCTGCCACTGTGCGGCAAGACCCTCGACATGCACTGGCTGCTTGCCCATGGCTACCGGGTCGCGGGGGCCGAGCTGAGCCGGCTCGCCGTCAACCAGTTGTTCGCCGAACTGGGCGTCGAGCCCACGGTCTCCCGCCGCGGCCCGGTCGAGCGCCATGGCGCCCCCGGCCTCGACATCTTCGTCGGCGACCTCTTCGAGGTTTCGGCCCAAATGCTGGGCGCGGTCGACGCCATCTACGACCGCGCCGCGCTGGTCGCCCTCCCCGAAGACATGCGCCGGCGTTACACGGCCCACCTGATGGAGATCACGGCCCGTGCTCCGCAACTCCTCATCTGCTTCGAATACGACCAGAGCCTGATGGCGGGGCCGCCGTTCTCGACCGCCAGCGACGAAGTCATGCGCCACTACCGCGAAGCCTACGAAGTGACGCTCCTCGACCGCGTGGACATCCCCGGCGGGTTCCGGGGCAAGCTGCCCGCGCAGGAGGCCATCTGGCTGCTGCGGCGCCAAGCAGCATAGTTTCGCTTCCGCCACCCCGACACCTTACCGATGAAACCAACGCCCTGCCCTTCCTGCCCCCAGACCATGGTCAAGCAGCGCTTCGAGCGCCTGCAGCTTGGCGAAGTCATCCTCGACCTGTGCTTCCCGTGCCAGGGCATCTGGTTCGACGAGTTCGAAAGCGTGCAGATCACGCCGGGCGGCATCATCGAGTTGTTCAAGCTGATCCACGAACACCGCGACGCCCGGCGGCTGCCCTTGCGCGACCCGCTGCACTGTCCGCGCTGCAACGAAAAACTGTTGCACGGGCTGGATGTCGCCAGGCCTGGCGGCAAGTTCAATTACCACCGCTGCCTGCAGAAGCACGGGCGCTTCACCACCTTCGCCCAGTTCATGATCGAAAAGGGCTTCGTCAGGCAGTTGACCGCGGCCGAGATCAGCCAATTGGCCGTCAAGGTCGCCAGCATCCGCTGCAGCGGTTGCGGCGCGCCGGTCGATATCCGCAAGGATCACGCCTGCACCCATTGCCGCTCGCCGATCGCCATCCTCGACCCGGAAGCCGTCGAACGGGCGCTGGCCCGCTATCAGCGGGCCGAGGTCAAGCGCACGACGGTCGACGTCGACGCGCTCGGCGACGCCATCGTCATGCGCGAGCGCGACAGATCCCGCCGCCAGCGCGAAAGTAAGGCGGATGCCCTCGATTCCCTCGACATCGGCGACCTGCTCGTCTCGGGCGTCGAAATGGCCTGGAAGCTTTTCCGCCATTGAGGCCGGGCTGACGGGAGGCAGGAAATCACCCACGGATCTCGAGCAGGCTTTCGTCCCAGGCGGCATGCTTTTCCAGTCCGACCAGATTGGCCACGGTCGCGGCGATGTTGGACAACCCGGCCGTGTCGGTCTGCTTCAGGCCCAGCCTGCCGCCGCTGACATTGTCGTAGAGGATCAGCGGCACCGGATTGAGCGTGTGCGCGGTCTTGGCCTTGTACGAACCGTCCTTGTTCTGCGCCGGCGCCTTGGTCTTCTTGTCGATCTCGTACATCTCGTCGGCATTGCCGTGGTCGGCGGTGATCAGCGCCACGCCGCCCATCGCGTCGATGACCGGCAGGATGCGCGCCAGTTGCAGATCGACCGCTTCGATCGCCATCGTCGCCGCGCGGAAATTGCCGGTGTGGCCGACCATGTCGCCGTTGGCGAAGTTGCAGCGCAAGGTTCTGTACTCGCCACCTTGCAGCGCGGCGATCATCGCGTCGGCGATCTCGGCCGCCTTCATCCACGGCCGCTGCTCGAAGGGAACGACGTCGCTCGGCACTTCCTGCCAGGTTTCGCCGGCGAACTTGCCCGAGCGGTTGCCGTTCCAGAAGTAGGTGACGTGGCCGAACTTCTGCGTTTCGGAACAGGCGAACTGCCTGAGGCCGGCCTTGCTGAACCACTCGCCCATGGTGTCCGTGATCGCCGGCGGCGCGACGAGGAAGCGGGCCGGCAGCTTGAGGTCGCCGTCGTACTGCAGCATGCCGGCGTAAGTCACTGCCGGCACCCGCAGCCGGTCGAACTTGTCGAAATGCGCTTCCTCGAAGGCGCGGCTGATCTCGATGGCGCGGTCGCCGCGGAAATTGAAGAAGACGACCGAATCGCCGTCCTTGATGGTGCCGATCGGCTTGCCGCCGTCGCCGATGACGAAGGGCGGCAGATCCTGGTCGATGGTTCCGGGATTCTGCTCGCGCAGGCCGTTGACCGCGGCGGTCGCATCGGCGAACTGCTGGCCTTCGCCCAGCACGTGCGTGTGCCAGCCTTTCTCGACCATCGCCCAGTTGGCGTCGTAGCGGTCCATCGTGATGTTCTGGCGGCCGCCGCCCGAGGCGATGCGGGCATCGAAGCCGGCGTCGCTGATCCCGGCGAGGAAGGCCTCGAACGGCACCACGTAGTCGAGCGCGCTGGTCTCCGGAACGTCGCGCCCGTCGAGCAGCGCGTGGACGCGCACGGTCTTGACGCCTTCGGCCTTGGCCTGGCCGACCATCGCCCGCAGGTGATCGATGTGGCTATGCACATTGCCGTCGGAGAACAGGCCGATGAAGTGGATCACCCCGCGCCCGGCCCTGGCGCCGGCGACGATTTGCCGCCAGGCTTCGCCCTGCCAGATGGCGCCGTTGGCGATGGCATTGGCGACCAGCGCCGCGCCCTGGCTATAGACCTGCCCGGCGCCGATGGCATTGTGCCCGACCTCGGAGTTGCCCATGTCGTCGTCCGACGGCATGCCGACCGCCGTGCCATGAGCGCGCAGGCGGATGTTCGGACAATTGGCGAAGAGGCGGTCGAGCGTCGGCTTGCGGGCGGCGGCGATGGCGCTGCCGACGTCCGATTTCGGCAGGCCGTAGCCGTCGATGACGATAATGACGACCGGCCCCTGAATTCCGGCGAAGGAGGAGAATTTCTGCAGCATGTGAGTGAGTCCGGAAGGGAAGAAAAGTGGCGCCCCGCGGGGCATGGTGTCAAGTATCCCGCCCGACCCCGCCGCAGTCAATCCGGTGCGGCCCGGCCCGGCTATAATCGGCGTTTTGCAATTACCGGGAACCGCCTCATGGAAGCCGAACAACTCAACAGCATCTCCTACAAGCTCGACGATCTGGCGCAGCGCGCCGCCGAGCTGCGGAGGTATCTTTGACTACGACCACAAGCGCGAACGCCTGACCCTGCTCGACAAGGAACTGGAGGATCCCCGGATCTGGGATGATCCGCAGCACGCCCAGGATCTGGGCCGCGAGAAGAAGACGCTGGAGGATGTCGTCCTCGTGCTCGAGGCCGTGCAGGGCGGCCTCGACGACGGCCGCGAACTGTTCGAGATGGGCCGCGAGGAAGGCGACGACGCCACCCTGCGCGCGGTCGAGGCCGATGCGGCGGCGCTCGAGGAAAAGATCGCGACCCTCGAGTTCCGGCGCATGTTCAACAACCCGCAGGACCCCAGCCCCTGCTTCCTGGAAATCCAGGCCGGCGCCGGCGGCACCGAAGCCCAGGACTGGGCGGCGATGCTGCTGCGCATGTACATCAAGTACGGCGAACGCAAGGGCTTCAGCGTCGATGTCATGGAGGAATCCGAAGGCGACGTCGCCGGCATCAAGGGCGCCACGGTCAAATTCACCGGCGACTACGCCTATGGCACCCTGCGCACCGAAACCGGCATCCACCGCCTGGTGCGCAAGTCGCCGTTCGACTCCAACGCGCGCCGCCACACCAGCTTCACCTCGGTCTTCGTCTACCCGGAAGTCGACGATTCGATCGAGATCGAAATCAATCCGGCCGACGTGCGCACCGACACCTACCGTGCCTCCGGCGCCGGCGGCCAGCACATCAACAAGACCGACTCCGCCGTACGCCTGACCCACATCCCGAGCGGCATCGTCGTCCAGTGCCAGAACGACCGTTCGCAGCACAGGAACCGCGACGAAGCCTGGGCCATGCTGCGCGCCCGCCTCTACGAGCTCGAATTGCGCAAGCAGCAGAGCGAGCAGCAGAAGCTGGAGGACGCCAAGTCCGACATCGGCTGGGGCCACCAGATCCGCTCCTATGTGCTTGACCAGAGCCGGATCAAGGACCTGCGTACCAATCACGAAACCGGCAACACGCAGGGCGTGCTCGACGGCGATCTCGATCCCTTCATCGAGGCCAGCCTCAAGCAGGGGGTGTAATGGCCGCATCGGGCGGGCAACTCGACCTCGCCGAATTCTTCGCCCACGGTGTCGAGCCGGCCGACATTGCGCCGCTCTACCCGCTGCTCGGGGCGCGCGGCCTGATCGCCGCCTGTGTCGCCGTTTTTCGCGGCGGCGAGGCGGAAGTCATGGTGCGCCTGCTGGTGCTGCGCGAAATCGGCGCCCGCGCCGACAACCCGAGCTGGTCGCCGCGCGAACTGGAAATGCACTTCGGTTTCATCGACCCGGTCAAGCTGGAAACCGTGCTGAAGCGCCTGCGCGAGCACGACTTGCTGGTCTGGGACACGGAAAGACGGACATACCAGATTTCGCCCACGGGTCGCATGGTGCTGGCCGCATTGTCCACGCTGCTGCAATTTGCTGCAGAAGACGATGCCGAACTCGGCTACCTGACGGCACAGATCGCTGCCGGTGGCGCCACCGGGCGCATTTCGCCGGAAAATCTGCAACATCTGCTGGCGCGCCTCGCCGAACTGGAGGATGAATTTTCCAGCGCCGTGGCATCGGGATCCGAATTCCGCTTGCTGGCCGCGCAAACAAAGCTCGCTTCGGTCTGGCAGTGGATGGAAAAAGGCACCGAAATCATGCGCGAACTCACCGTCGATGGCTTGCCCGATGACGCCAGCTGGCGCTTGGCGCAAGAAATCGGCGCCCGCCAGAGCCGCATCATGCGCATGACCGGCGTCTTCCAGCGCGAACTCGCGGCCATCGCCCGCCAGCGTGTGCATCTCTCGCAAGGCGGGCTGACCTCGTCCGAACTCGCCGCCTGGTTGAAAACGCGCGACATCGACCAGCTCGCCGATTACGCCGCCGGCGCCACGCACCTGGTACCGGAAATCCCATTCGTGCTGCCCGACGTGATGGCCGACGTCGCCGAATTCGAACTGCTCGAACGGCAGCGCCCGGAACAGCGGCGCTCGACGCTGCCGGCTGCGGTCGACGCCGAAAATACCCGCGAAATCCCGTGCGAGCCGCCGCCGGAACTAGCCGCGCTGACCCGCCTCCTCGCCGATCTCGGCACCCATGACGACGGGCTGGCCGTCAGCGACGCCATTGTCGGCGACAGTTTCCGCGCTGCTGCCTACCGTTTCTCGCTGCTCCCCTTCCTCGGCGATCCCTCGGGCGATCCGGATCTGGCCGCCTTTGGCGCCCTGCCGCTGACCCTGCGCTGGGCCGACGACGAACTGCTCGACACCCCGCAACGCAACGAAGTCGCCGCCATCAGTCGCGGAACGATTTTGCCCCGGAACACCCCATGAACGCCGATACGCCCGCCGAGTTCATTGCCCGCCTGCTCGCCCAGCGCTGGCTGCCCAAGAGCGATGCCGATGTGCGCCGCCTGCTGATCGACGAAAGTTTCCGCCAGGACATCGACCTTCGCCTCGCCGCCACCGGGCTGCGCCTGCTCGACAACCCCTTCGCCGGCCATGTCGCCGTTGGGCTGGCCGCCAGCGCCGAAAATGTCGTCTTCGGTCGTGGCGACGCCTGGCTGTCCAACAATGCCGGCCTGAACCGCGATGGCGTTGCGCTGCTCATCCTGCTCTGGGCGCTGATCATCCTGCCCAAGCGTGAGCGCCAGCTTTCCCGCGAAGCCACGACCGACGAAGGCCAGACCGATCTTTTCGGCAACAAGCAGGCTGCCCCGCTGCGCGACGATGCCGCCCGCGGCATCCCGGAAAACGTGCTGCTCGAAGATTACGGCAAGCTGCTTGGCGGCAAGACGCGCCTCCAGCAAATGCTGCTCCCCGTGCTGTCACGCCTCGGCTTCATCGAGCGGCGCAACAAGGTGCTGTATGAAGGCTCGCTGCTCGACCTCGCCTTCGATTACGCCGAACTCGCCCCACGGATTCTCGACGGTGCGCTGGCCGATGTGCTGGTTGCGGTCAACGGCAAAAATGAGGCAAAAACGGCGTCGACCGCAACCGGAGACACCTGATGTTCCGCCTGGAAAAACTCGAGGTCGTCCATTGGGATTTCTGGCAGCGCCTGGTGCTGCCGCTCGACGCCGCCATCGTCACCATCGTCGGCCCCAACGGCTCGGGCAAGACCACGCTGCTCGACGCCCTGCGCACGCTGCTGGCGCTCGACTGCTCGAAGAAGCGCGATTACAAGCGTTACGTGCGGCGCAACGGCGAAGATTTCTGCTGGCTGCGCGGGGTCGTCGACAACCGCCGCCAGCCTTCGGGCAAGCGTCCGTTCTGGCCGCCGTTTTCCAGCGACACGGTGACGCTGGCCTGTCGCATCGAGAAAAAGGGCGGCGAATGGGTGCGGCATTACCTGATTGCCGAAGGCGACACGCCCATCGAAGCTTTGCAGGGAAACGGCACGCAACTCGGTGTCCGTGAATACCAGCAGGTGCTGCATGCCGCCGGCCTGACACCGGCCATCGGCCAGGTGCTGTCGCTGGAGCAAGGCCAGACCGACAAACTCTGCGAACTCTCGCCCAAGGCCTTGCTTGATCTGGTCTTTCAGGTTTTCGGCGACCGCGAAGTACTCGACCGCTACCAGGAAGCACGCCAGCACCAGGAAGCGACACGCCACGAACTGGTGGAACTGGAGGCCCAACTCGACCGCCTGCAACTGAAGATCAAGAACACCGAACTCGACGTCGACAATTACCAGACCTGGTGCCGTCTGAACGACGACCGTAACCGCCTGTTCAGCGAAACCCGCCCCCGGCTGGAATACCACCTGCTCGGCGATTCCATCCTCAAGGGCCGTTCGCAGATCATCGGCATGCAGCGCGAATGGCGCGCTTTGCTGGCGGAAAAATCTGCCTTGCAAGCCAGTCGACCGCAAGCAGAAGCCGATTTTTCCGCTGCCGAAACCCGCCGTGCTGCCGCGCTCGCCGAAGAGCAACGCGCCATCGACGCGCAAGCGCCAATCAACCGCGAAGCCGGCAAACTGGACGGCCTGCTCGGTGAACGCGACCGCCTGCTGCGCCTGTCCAGGGAAACCGGCGGCAACCCGGAAGCCCTCGTCCGCCAGCAGGGCGAAGTGGAAACCAGGCGCGACGCCCTGCGCCTCGAACTCGCCGGCTGGCAAAACCAGCAACGCGAGCTGGAAGCCGTCATCGCCGCCCTCGCCAGCGGTCAACGCGCCGAACCGGGCGATATTCGCGCCTTTCGCACGGCACTGGACGGCGCCGGCATCGCCCACGACCTGCTGGTCGATCTGGTTGAAATCACTGACACCGACTGGCAAAAAGCCGTCGAAGCCCTGCTCGCACCCTTTGCCCATCTCGTCATTCTGCATCGTGAGCACGATGCCGAAGCGGCCTTCACCTTGGGCGAAAAACACAAATACCGCCATTTCATCGTGCCCGAACGCAGCGAGCCGACGCTGCACGCGCCGGGCAGCGTCGCCGAAATCGTGCATTTCCGCCGCCCCGTTCCCGGCTGGATCGACAAGCTGCTCGACCGCACGCAGCGCGTTGAAGATGCCCATGCCGGCGTCCGGCTGCCGCGCGCCCAGGACTGGGTCACGAAAAGCGGCTACCTGCGTGAACGGCGCGGCGGTCGCCATGCCGCACCGGAATTCGCCCGTTTCGGCGCCGCCCGCCTGGCCGCCGTGCAGGCCCAACTGGCCGAACTCGCCCCGCGCATTGCTGGACACGAAACCCGCATCGGCGAATATGATCAAATCATCGCCACCTGTCGCGCGCAATTAGCCGGTGAAAGCGCCACCCAAACGCTGGCCGCCCGTGCCGCCGAGTTTGCTGCTGCCGAAACGCAGCGGGCCGATCTGGAACAGCGCCGCAAGCAAGTTCAAGCAGACCTGAATTCAACCCGCAGCCAACGCGATACCGCCGAGGAGGCTTGGCGCAAAGCGGAGCGGGCGGTCGAAAATATCGCCACGCAATTGCTGGATGCGGACAAACGCCTGGCCGAAAAAGCCAATAAAACAGCCCGCCAGGAGCAGGCCAAACGACTGAAAACCCTGCGCCACAGTCGCCGCACTCTGCCCGGCAACTGGTTCGACGAGACGGCCAATGCCGAAATCGCCCGCGAATGGGAAAGCCTCGCCGCCATTGACCGCGAAATTCAAAAGATCGAACGCGACCTGGCCGAAAAAACCTGGATCACCGACGCCGGCAGCCTCATTACCCGCGACAAGCTGAAAGCCGATGCCGCCAAGCAGGGCGAGGAACTCGCCGAGCGCCAGCGCGACAACCAGATGGCCGAAACGCAGACCACGGCGGCGCGCGAGCAATACGTCCATGTCCTGCGCGCCACGGTTCGCCGCTACGCCAAAAACCTGCGCACCTTGGGCGAAATGGCCAGCATCAAGGTTGAAGCCGAGTTGCCGCTGCTGGCCGATGACGATCTGGCGCTGACGCAGGCTGCACTGTCGGTCAAATTCGATTTCGACGAAAAAGGCTTCATGGGCCTGAACGACGGCGACGCCTCCGGCGGCCAGCAGGTGATGAAATCGCTGATTCTGCTGATCGCGCTGATGATGGAAGAATCGCACCCCGGCGGCTTCGTCTTCATCGATGAACCTTTCGCCCACCTCGACATCGTCAACATCGACCGCGTCGCCGGCTTCCTCAAGGCCACGCAGGCACAATATCTGCTAACCACACCGGTCACCCACAATGTCAATGTACACGACCCGTCGCTGCTGACTTTGGTCACGTTCAAGAAAAAGCCGGGCGACACCTGGGCACCTCGTGTCGGTGTGCTGGTACGCGATACGCAATAGCAATGGCGAACACAATGCAGCTTGATCTCTTCGAGGACTCGCGCAATGTGACGCTCAACAACGCCGTATTGACGGCCTTCGCTGCCTATGACACCGACGCTGCAACGCTGGCTGTCGCTGCCTTGCACGATGAATTTCCTCAGCACCATGACCTGCCCGACCACCGCCGGCTTCTTGAACAACTGAGCGATTTCCGGCGCAACCTCCAGCCCATCAGCCTGCAACCCCGACACCAACAGCTCATTCAAACTCTGCTACCGCTCGCCGAGCAAATCTTCGGTGCCACCCGAGCCATCCTCTGGGCACGCCCGCTTTGGGCTGCGCTCGCCCAAACCGCAGCAGCGCTTGACTACGACAACGCACATCCGGAAATCCACTCAGCCCCCTTCTGGCTAGCCGCCGACGCACCCGACAAAGCACGTTCCGCCGTCGAAAGAATCCCCTCCTGGCGCCGCATCCCCGCGCCGCTGGCCTGGATGTGCGAAATCGAGATCAGGCATGGCGCACCGGAAACCTGGTGGCCCCTGCTAACCGAACTGGCCTGGCTGGCTCCGGAACGGCTCGAATCCCTGCTCGTTATCGCCCCGGTTGCGGTCAACCGTCTCAAAATGCATTTTTTGGCCGAGTTTGAAAACAATGGTGAACACCACGACCTCGCCTGGTTCCCAGCCTGGCTGCTGATCCACCACAGTGAGCTGCGCGCCTTGCTGCGCCCGGCACAGCCCGCGCAAAACGTACCGTCACACGCTTTCCACCTTCTGATCAACCTCCTGCATCTGGAAAAAACCGGCCAGCAAGCAGCCCAGATTCCCCAACGTGCAAAACTCCGCACCCTCGCCCCCGACCTTTTTGCCGACTTCATGCGCAGCCGCTAACCCGAACATGTCATCGATCGAAAGCGAATTACTCACTGGCGCCTCGCTGGCCAGCCCGCAAGCCAGCCGGCGGCGCTTTGCGCGGGAAGAAACCGGGGTGCCGCTGGAATTGCCGGGTGCGCAAATCGACCTGCTGCTCCGCTGGCTCAAACCAAACCAGGCACGCCGCAGATGGTCGACCCTACTCGCCGACGCCGGCAGCAAGGATCTGGAAACCGCCATGAAGCTTGCCGACTGGCTGCTACGCCATGGCTGGTCGGTGCAGTACGAAAAGCGGTCCGGCAGCCGCTGGAACATTACCTGGCTGGAATTTCCCCGCCTCGACGCACTGCGTGAAATGTTCCAACTACCCGACCCCGAACAACTGGCGAGCGATTGGGCGAGTGCCAGCGCGTATCGCTTCGACGCAGCGGATATCGCCGCCGCCCATACCGCACTGGCCAGCCTGCCCCTCGCCCGCCGGCTGCAACGCTTCAGCCTGCTCAAGAGCCTCGACCTCTGGCGTGATGAAGAAAGACAAGGCACCCGCCGCGATTTTTCCCTGCTCGCCCGTGGCGACAGCAAAGGCGTCACCGCCGCCGAATGGAACTGGCTGGCTGCTGCGGTCGACCTCGAAAAAAGCGGTATTTTCGAGCACACGCCGCACCTGCTGGTCGCCGGGCCGATCCGCCTGCATACCGGCAGCGGCAGCATCGATCTGAATGCCAGCACCGACTGGGCCGCGCTGACCCCCGAAACCATCGCCACCGCACAACGCTGCGACGGCCAGCCGGGCGTCTGGCGACTGATTGAAAACCGCACCAGCTTCGAGCGCAGCGCCCGCCAGCGCACGCCGGACATGGCCGTCGTCTGGCTTCCCGGGTTCCCACCAGGCTGGTGGCAGGAGAGCATGCGCCACCTCCTCGCCGCCGCCCCGGCACCCGCCGAAATCGCCTGCGACCCCGATCCGGCCGGTATCGCCATCGCGCTACAGGCCGCCAGGCTCTGGGAAGCGTCGAATCTGCCCTGGCTGCCGTTCGCCATGCATCGCGACGATCTGCTTGCCACGCGCCAGCGCAAGCCGCTGACGGAACATGACCGCCAACAACTTTCCCAGTTACTCGCCGGAAAACTCCCGCCTGTTCTGAGCCAACTCGCCGCCACTCTGCTCGAACTGGGTGAAAAAGCGGAGCAGGAAGCCTATCTCTGAGTCCACCAGAGATTACTTCTGCTTGATTTAGTTAATTAGCCAGACTAGACTAACCCCATTATTTCCGGAGGTGTTCATGCAAGCGATCAATATGTTGCAAGCCAAGTCTTCCCTGTCTCGCCTGGTGGATGCCATCGAGCAAGGACAGGAGCGCGAGATCGTCATCGCCAGAAACGGGCGGCCCGCAGCCAGGCTGGTGCCGATGGATACAACGCCGACGGGAAGGCGCATTGGCGTCGCGAAAGGCCGGTTTGTCGTGCCCGAAGACATCGATGTCCATAACGAGGAAGTGGCTCGCCTGTTTTCCGGCAAGGCGCCATCGTGAACCTGCTGCTCGACACCCATGTCGCCCTGTGGGCCATAACCGACAGCCCGAAGCTGACCCAGCAGGCGCGCGACCTGATTCAGGCGCCCAAAACCACCGTATGGGTCAGCGCGGCAAATATCTGGGAGATTGCCATCAAGTACACGCTGGGACGCGGTGACATGCCGGTTTCCGGCCAGGATGCGGTGCGCTACTTTCAGGAATCAGGCTATCGCTTCCTGCCTGTCGACGTCGACCACGCACTGGCCGTGGAATCCCTTCCGGCCCACCATCAAGACCCGTTCGACCGCATTCTGGTGGCCCAGGCGCTGGTCGAGCCGATGCGCCTGATGACCCATGACCCACTGATCGCCCGCTATAGCGACACAATCATCGTGGTCTGAGGCAACGCGCCATCCCGGTGACATCCAGCCGTCACGGATGCCCTGAAAAAGAAACAACGAACCAATCAAACATGAAGCAAAGACTCCATCTCCTCGCCAGCCTGCTTGCGCTCACCCTCGCCGCCTGCGGCGAAAAGTCGCCCACTGTCGCCCCGCCGGCCAAGGCGGCCCTGACCGTCACCGTCACCACGCCGCTATTGCGCGACTGGCCGCAAACGCTGTCGGCCAGCGGCAACGTCGCCGCCTGGCAGGAAGCCGTGATCGGCCCGGAAATCAGCAATTACCGGATCACCGAAGTGCGAGCCAATGTCGGCGACACGGTGAAGAAGGGCGATGTTCTGGCGCGCATCGCCAGCGATGCGGTCGACAGCGAACTGGCCGAAAGCAAGGCGGCGGTCGCCGAGGCCGAGGCGACGCTGGCCGAGGCGCGGGCGATCAACGAGCGCGCCCGGCAGTTGCGCGACAAGGGGTTCTACAGCCCGCAACAGGGTATCCAGACGCAGACCGCCGCCGACACCGCGCTGGCCCGCCTCAATGCCGCCAGGGCGCGCCTGCAGTCAGCCGAACTGCGGCGCTCCAAGGCAAGCGTCGTGGCGCCCGACGACGGGATCATCTCGGCGCGCGGCGCGACGGTCGGCTCGTTGACCCAGTCCGGCCAGGAACTGTTCCGCCTGATCCGCGGCGGCAGGCTGGAATGGCGCGCCGAAGTGACCGCCGCCGAACTGGCCCGCCTGCAGCCAGGCCAGCCGACAAGGCTGGAAACCCCGAATGGCGCCACCGTGACCGGCACCGTGCGCGCCGTGGCGCCGACCGTCGACCCGCAGACGCGCAACGGCATCGTCTATGTCGACCTGCCCCCCGAGGCCGGCAAGGTGCTGAGCGCCGGCATGTTCACGCGCGGCGAGTTCGACCTCGGGCAACGTCCGGCGTTGACGCTGCCGCAGTCGGCCGTACTGCTGCGCGAAGGATTCGCCTACGTCTTCCGCATCGATCCCGGCGGCAATGATCTGGCCAGGGTCACGCTGACCAAGGTCGGAACCGGCCGCCGCAACGCCGGGCACATCGAGGTCACCGGCATCGACGCCGGTTTACCGGTCGTCGCCAGCGGCGCCGGTTTTCTCGCCGACGGCGATACCGTCCGCATCGTCGCTGCCGAAAAGCAGCCATGAACGTTTCCGCGTGGTCGATCCGGAATCCGATTCCCGCCATCCTGCTCTTCGTCATGCTGACGTTGCTCGGCGTCATGGCCTTCCGCGCAATGAAGATTCAGCAGTTCATGGACATCGACCTGCCGACGGTGGTGGTCACCGCTTCGCTGCCCGGCGCGGCGCCGGCGCAGATGGAAACCGAGGTGGCGCGCAAGATCGAGAACGCGGTCGCCACCTTGCAGGGCATCAAGCACATCTACACCAAAGTGCAGGATGGTACGGCCACGGTCACCATCGAATTCCGACTCGAAAAGCCGACGCAGGAGGCCGTCGACGACGTCCGCGATGCCGTCTCGCGCATCCGCGCCGACCTCCCGGGCGATCTCCGCGACCCGGTCATCAGCAAGGTCAATCTCTCCGGCGCGCCGATCCTGACCTACACCGTCACTTCCAGCCGCATGGACGACGAGGCGCTCTCCTGGTTCGTCGACAACACGGTGACCAAGTCGATCCTCAGCGTGCGCGGGGTCGGCGCCGTGGCGAGGGTCGGCGGGGTGACGCGCGAAATCCGCATCGAACTCGACCCGGCCCGCCTCCTTGCCCTGCGCGCCACGGCAGCCGACGTCTCCCGCCAGTTGCGCCAGATCCAGCAGGAAGCCTCCGGGGGCCGTTCCGACATCAGCGGCGCCGAGCAGTCGGTGCGCACCATCGCCACCGTCAAGTCGGCCGAGGAACTGGGCGCCCTGGAAATTGCGCTGAGCGACGGCCGCCGGATCCGTCTCGACCAGTTGGCGAGCGTTACCGACACCGTCGCCGAGCAACGCTCCGCAGCCCTGCTCAACGGCAAGCCGGTGGTCGGCTTCGAGATCGTCCGCAGCCGTGGCGCCGGCGAAGTCGAGGTCGCCGACGGCGTGCGCGCCCGCCTCGAGAAGATCAAGGCCGAGCATCCCGACATCACCATCACCGAGGCCTTCAATTTCGTCGACCCGGTGATCGAGAATTTCGAGGGCTCGATGTGGCTGCTAATCGAGGGTGCAATACTCGCCGTCATCGTCGTCTGGCTCTTCCTGCGCGACTGGCGGGCCACCGTGGTTTCGGCGACCGCGCTGCCGCTGTCGATCATCCCGACCTTCGCCGTGACCTATCTGATGGGCTTCACGCTCAACGTCGTCACCCTGCTCTCGCTGTCGCTGGTGGTCGGCATCCTGGTGGACGACGCCATCGTCGAGATCGAGAACATCATGCGCCACCTGCGCATGGGCAAGACGCCCTACC
>CAZKSD010000029.1:0-15655 GCA_964555315.1 uncultured Dechloromonas sp. | reverse complement strand
TGTGGTCGATATTGACGCCAAGTTCGATCATGGTTCCTGCAACTCCTTGAATATTTTACGTGTTTCGAGTTCCCTGCCACCCAGATAGTAGGCTATCAGCATCCGCATGAGTTGTTTGGCTTCGCTGCGTGATCGCGGATCAGAAAAATCCTCGGCCGCAAGATCGAGCAAGGTCGTGCCGCTGACCACCTGGGCGGCGGCCCCCGCATGCTCCAGACGCACCGGGCCCTGTTCCATGCGGTAGGTGTAATGGGCTGCGGGAATGATTTCCTTGCCGCTGCTGTCATGAGTCAACATCAGTCCGTAGCCGAGTTCCTGCAACAGTGCTTTCTCGAAGCGGCGCAGATCCGCCTCGCGTTCTCCAGCCCCGGTATCGTCGGCCAGCCGTGACAGCATCTGCGCGTACTGCGCGAAGAGCTTGGCGTGGGCATCCTCGCGCGGCAGCAGGTGCATCAGCAACTCGTTGAGGTAATAGCCGCAGAACAGGGCTTCGCCGGCAAGCAACGGCTGGCCGCCCTGCCATTCCGCCCGCATCAGGGTCAGCACTTCGCCCTTGCCGGCCCAGCCCAGTTCAAGCGGCTGGAAAGCCATCAGCAGGCCTCGAATCGCTGACCGCGGGCGGCGCGCCCCGCGCGCCAGCAGCGCCATGCGCCCGAAATCGCGGGAAAATATCTCGACGATGAGGCTGGTTTCCCGAAACGGGTAGGTGTGCAAGACGTAGGCCGGCTGGCCATCGACTTTGCTGCGCAGATTCATTCGTAGCCAAGGCTCTTCAGCAGGCGCTCGTCGTCGTTCCAGCCGGATTTGACCTTGACCCACACTTCGAGATAGACCTTGCCGTCGAACAGGCGCTCCATGTCCTGACGTGCCTCGCTGGCGATGCGCTTGAGCGACTCGCCGCCCTTGCCGATGACGATGGCCTTGTGACTGTCGCGGTCGACGACGATGGCGGCGAAAATCCGCCGCAGACTGCCTTCGATTTCGAATTTCTCGATCTCGACCGTCGTCGCATAGGGCAATTCGTCGCCAACGAGACGGAAAACCTTTTCCCGGATGTATTCGGCGGCGAGAAAGCGTTCGCTCCGGTCGGTCAGATCGTCCTCCGGGAACATCAACCCTTCGTTGGGCAGATGCTTGCGCGCCTCGGCAAGCAATTCCCCGGTCTGGCGCCCCGTGGTTGCGCTGACCGGCACGATGGCCGCGTAATCGCGCTCCGCCGAGACACGGGCGATGAACGGCAACAGCGCCGTGCGATCCTTCAGGCGGTCGGTCTTGTTGATGACCAGAATGACCGGCCTGTCCCTCGGCAGCAACCTGACGACCGCCTGATCCTTGACATCGTAGCGCCCGGCCTCGATGACGAAGAGCACCAGATCGACGTCGTTCAGGGTCTGCGTCACGCCGCGATTCATGGTCCGGTTCAAGGCATTGACAAACCTTGTCTGGAAGCCCGGCGTATCGACGAACACGTATTGCGCGTCATCGCTGGTGACGATGCCGGTGATGCGGTGCCGGGTGGTCTGCGCCTTGCGCGAAACGATGCTGATCTTCTCGCCGACAAGATGGTTGAGCAGCGTCGACTTGCCGACGTTGGGACGGCCGACGATGGCGATGTACCCGGAACGGATCTGTTTCATGCCTTGAGCGCCTGCAGTGCGCTCTCGGCAGCGGCCTGTTCGGCCAGACGACGGCTGCTGCCCTGCCCGATCGTGCGCAAGGCGGGATTCTCGATCTCGCAAGCGACCACGAAGCGTTGTTCGTGGGCCGCGCCGCTGGCCTCGATGACCTGATAGCGCGGCAGCGACCTCTTCCGGCCCTGCAACCATTCCTGGAGGCGGGTCTTGGCGTCCTTGCCGAGCTGTCCCGGCGTCAGATCGTCGAACAGGGGGAGGTAGAGGCGCGCGATGACCGATTGCGCCGCCTCGAAACCGCCATCGAGATAGACGGCTCCGATCAGCGCCTCCAAGGCATCCGCAAGTATGGAAGGACGCTCGCTGCCGCCGCTTTTCAGTTCGCCCTCGCCCAGACGCAGGAAGTTGCCGATATTCAGCGTGACGGCCAGCCTGTGCAATGCGTCCTGACGCACCAGATTGGCGCGCAACCGCGAAAGTTCGCCTTCCGCAAGATCCGGATGGCGCCTGAAAAGCGCCACGGCGATCACGCAGTTGAGAACCCCGTCCCCGATGAATTCGAGCCGCTCGTTGTTGGGGTTACCGAAGCTGCGATGCGTCAGCGCGGTCTGCAGCAACTCGCGGTCGGCAAAGACATGCCCCAATGCCACCGTCAGCGCCGACAAGTCAGTCACCCGGCGATCATTCGGCGGTCGAACCCTTGTAGTTGATCACCAGACTGACGTTGCTGAACAGTGGAATCCTCTTGTCATAGTCGAACGAGACAACGATCTTGCCCTTCTCCTTGGAAACATCGAGTTGTTCCGGCTTGAAGTCAAGTTGATCGATATTGGCGAAGTTGTCGAAAGTCTTTCTGACATCGGCAACCGTCGCGTCAGGCCCCACTTTGGCGACCGTTGCCTTGATGTCCTTGAGAATCTTGTAGTACTCGACCGTCGTCGGCACGACCTTCATCCCCAGGACGGCCACCAGCGTTATCACGACGCCCCAGAAAATGAGTCCCGAAAGCGCCACCCCACGTTGATATTTCATTTTTTCTCCTACTTGAAGGAACCAATCCGGCTGGGACTGCTCAGGTTCAACCAGATAAAGAACGCCTTGCCCACAATATTCTGTTCGGGCACAAAGCCCCAGAATCGACTGTCACGACTGTTGTCACGGTTATCGCCCATCACGAAGTAATACCCGGGGGGCACCTTGCAGATGACGCCGGCCGCATTGTAGGTGCAATTGTCCCGATACGGAAACCGGGTCGCATCGGGAATGAATGCCGGCGCGTCACTGTCGTTCAGGTACCTGTACTCGACATCGCCCATTCTAGCGACATATTGTTCAGAGTAGTAGAGGCGTTCCGGATGATGGTAGTCGAATACCTTCGTCGTTTCGACAGGCTGACCGTTGATGGTCAGACGCTTGTTCTGATAGGCAACCGTATCTCCGGAAACGCCAATCACCCGCTTGATGTAGTCGAGCGAAGGATCCTCCGGATAGCGGAAAACCATTACGTCGCCGCGCTGCGGCGAATTGATGGGGATGATCTTCTTGTTGATCACCGGCAGCCGGATGCCGTAGGTAAACTTGTTGACCAGGATGAAATCACCGACCTGCAGGGTCGGAATCATCGAACCCGAGGGGATCTTGAACGGCTCGAACAGGAAGGAGCGCAACAGGAAGACGATCAGGATGACCGGGAAGAAACTGGCGCCCCATTCCACCCACAGCGGCTCCTTGACCTCGTTCGTTTCCCCTTGCGCATCGAGACCCCGACTGGCGAAGAACTGCTTCCATCCGCCGCCAGAGGTCTGGCCTTTGGCGCTTGGCCCCCCGCCGGATGAGGAGCCTCGGTGATCTGCTGCTTTTCGGGAAGCCTCCTCGACGTCCTTGGCGTTGAATTCCTTCTTGTTGTTGAGATAGCCAAACAGCAACAGATGGTCGCAAAGTGAATTGATGCGCCCGGGAACACCGCCCGCGGCATTGAATATTGCCTCGAGGCCATCCGGCGTAAAGCTGGGACATCCACTTGCACCGGCGCATTTGAGCCGGTGCTCGATGTAGTCGCGCGTCTCGGCCTCGTTCATCGGCTCGATGTGGTAAGAGGCAATGATCCGCTGCCTGAATTGCGTCAGTTGAGGACTTTGCAGGATGTCGCGGAATTCGGGTTGCCCGACGAGAAAACTTCGCAGGAGGGGCTGATTGCCGAACTGGAAGTTCGAAAGGGTGCGCAATTCTTCCACGGCCTTGACAGTCAGATTCTGCGCCTCGTCGACAATCAGCAGGCAGTGCTTGCCCTTGCTCGTCAGGCCGATCAGGAACGCTTCAAGGGACTGCAGGACGTCGGATTTCTCGACCCCCTTGGTATGAATGCCGAATGCGGCGCCGACAAGGCGCAAGGTGTTGTCGGCATCGCCCCGGGTGCTCACCAGATGCGCCGCTATGACCTTGTCCGGATCCAGACTGTCGAGCATCCTGCGCACGATCGTCGTCTTGCCCATGCCCGGTTCCCCGGTAATGACGACGAAGCCTTCATTCTGCTGCATGCCGTAGTCGAGATACGCCGTGGCGCGCAGATACGCCTCGCTGGGGAAATAGAACTTCGGATCGGGGTTTGCCAGGAAGGGCTTGCTGGTCAAACCATAGAAGGATGCGTACTTCCGCTCACGCAATTTCCGGAATTTCAGCACGTCGACCGCATATAGCACCCCGGTCACGACTGTCAGCACGAAAAGAATAAGGGCAAAATTCATTCGTTGAAATCTCAGCTATCGACACGCAGGATGGCCAGGAAGGCCTCCTGCGGAATTTCCACGCTGCCGACCTGCTTCATGCGCTTCTTGCCGGCCTTCTGCTTTTCCAGCAGCTTTCTCTTGCGTGTGATGTCACCGCCATAGCACTTGGCCAGCACGTCCTTGCGCATCGCCTTGACGTTCTCGCGCGCAACGATATGCGATCCGATCGCCGCCTGGATTGCCACGTCGTACATCTGACGGGGAATCAGCTCGCGCATCTTGGACGCCAGTTCACGGCCCCGGAACTGCGAGTTGGCGCGATGCACGATCAGCGACAGGGCGTCCACCTTCTCGTTGTTGATGAGAATATCCAGCTTGACCACATCGGCTGCGCGGTATTCCCTGAACTCGTAGTCAAGCGACGCGTAGCCTTTCGAGCACGACTTCAGGCGGTCGAAGAAATCCATCACCACTTCGGCCATCGGAATTTCGTACACCAGCTTTACCTGTCGGCCGTGGTAATGCATGTCGATCTGATTGCCGCGCTTCTGGTTGCACAGCGTGATGACGTTGCCCAGATAATCCTGAGGCACGAAGATCGTGGCGGTGATGATCGGCTCGCGCACTTCTTCGACCTTGCTCAGCTCCGGCAGCTTGGCCGGGTTTTCGACCTGCACAACCGAGCCGTCGCGCATGACCACTTCGTAGACAACGGTTGGCGCCGTGGTGATCAGATCCTGATCGAATTCGCGCTCCAGGCGCTCCTGCACGATTTCCATGTGGAGCAGGCCGAGAAATCCGCAACGGAAACCGAAGCCAAGCGCCTGCGAGACCTCCGGCTCATAGTGCAGCGAAGCATCGTTGAGCTTCAGCTTTTCCAGCGATTCGCGCAGCGAGTCGTACTGATTGGACTCGACCGGGTAAAGTCCGGCGAAAACCTGCGGCTTGATTTCCTTGAAACCCGGCAAGGGTTCGCTTGCCTTGCGGTCAACCCTGGTGATCGTGTCGCCAACCTTGGCTGCCTGCAACTCCTTGATCCCGGCAATGACAAACCCCACTTCGCCGGCACGCAGCGCGTCGCGCGAAACCGACTTCGGGGAAAACACGCCGACCTGTTCGCACAACTGCTGGGCGCCACTTGCCATGAAGAGAAGCTTGTCCTTCGGGCGCATGACGCCGTCAACCACACGCACGAGCATGACGACGCCGACGTAATTGTCGAACCAGGAGTCGATGATCAGGGCCTTGAGCGGCCCTTCCGGATCGCCCTTGGGTGACGGAATGCGTGCAACCACCGCTTCGAGGATATCGTCGACGCCGCGGCCGGTCTTGGCCGACGCAAGGACAGCGTCGGTCGCGTCGATGCCGATCACGTCCTCGATCTCCTGCCGCGCGTTATCGGGGTCGGCCGAGGGCAGGTCGATCTTGTTCAGCACCGGCACGACCTCGACATCGAGTTCAAGCGCCGTGTAACAGTTGGCGACGGTCTGCGCCTCGACACCCTGCGAGGCGTCGACCACCAGAAGGGCGCCTTCGCAGGCAGACAATGAACGCGAGACCTCATACGAGAAGTCAACGTGTCCCGGCGTATCGATCAGGTTCAGATTGTAGACCTTGCCGTCACGCGCCTTGTATTGCAGCGCCGCCGTCTGCGCCTTGATGGTGATGCCGCGCTCGCGCTCGATATCCATCGAATCGAGCACCTGGGCCTCCATCTCGCGGTCCGAAAGCCCACCGCAAAGATGGATGATACGATCGGCAAGCGTCGATTTCCCGTGGTCGATATGGGCGATTATGGAGAAGTTGCGGATGTGATCCATTGCTGCGAGAAAAAAAGGGCGCTTTCGAGGCGCCCTTCCTTGTTCAGAAGGCCTTGAATTCTAGCGGATTCCGGCCAAGTATTCACGAGTTTTGGCCTCGTCCAGGAAGTAATGGCAGATTTCGCTTTCGCCATGCAGCAGAACGGGCACCAGTTCGTCATATCTGGCTTCGAGTTCGGGATCGGAATCCACATCGAGAACCGTCACCGACGCGCCGAATTCTTCCGCCAACGGCGCCAGAGCCACCTCCATCTCCTGACAAAGGTGGCAGTAATTCCGGCTGAGAAGCGTCAGGTCAATTGCCATTGAGCCCCTTGATGGTGACAAAGGTCTGCATCTCGCCACGGCGGACCAGGAGTGTAATGTTGCTGCCCTTTTCGAACTGCGCCAGCAACTTGTTGAACTGGTCGACCGTCGTGACCTCGGTCGTTGCCCCCTTGCTGATCAGGGCGATGATGATGTCGCCGGCACGGAGATCGGCGCGCGCACTGGTGCCGCGAACATCCTGGATCAGCAGGCCGGACGACATCTTGAGTTCCCGCTTCTGCTCCGCGGTCAGTTCGCTGACCACCAGTCCGAGGCGATTGGCCTGTTGTTCCGCAGGCTTGCCGCCGCGGGAAGGGCGAGTGGAAGCCGTCTTCTCGTCGCTCATTTCGCCCACGGTCACGGCAATGTCGCGGGTCGCGCCCTTGCGCCAGACCTGAAGCGTCGACCGGGTTCCCGGCTTGGTTGCAGCCACCATGCGCGGGAGGTCGGCGGAAGCGTTGATCGGCTTGCCGTCGAACTTGAGGATGACGTCACCCGGCTCGAGTCCCGCCTTGTCGGCCGGCCCGCCCTTTTCGACGGCATTGACGACGGCGCCCATCGGCTTGCCCAATGCCAGTGACTCCGCCAGTTCCTTGCTGACTTCCTGAATGACCACGCCGAGTCGCCCGCGGCTGACTTTGCCCAAGACGCGCAACTGGTTCTGGATTTCCATGGCGACATCGATCGGAATGGCAAAGGAGACGCCCATATAGCCACCGCTACGACTGTAGATCTGCGAATTGATGCCGACCACCTCGCCGCGCAGGTTGAACAGCGGACCGCCGGAATTGCCTGGATTGATCGCGACATCGGTCTGGATGAAGGGGACGTAGTTTTCCTGCGGCAACGAACGGCCCTTGGCCGAGACGATACCGGCCGTCACCGAATTGTCGAAACCGAACGGCGAACCGATCGCGACAACCCATTCGCCGACCTTGAGCTGGCCCGGGTCCCCCATTTTTACGGCCGGAAGTCCGCTGGCCTCGATTTTCAGCAGCGCGATGTCGGTGCGTTTGTCGGCGCCGATGATCTTCGCCTTGAATTCACGCTTGTCGGTCAGGCGCACCGTGACTTCATCGGCGCTTTCGACGACATGCGCATTGGTCAGGAGATAGCCGTCCTGGCTGACGATGAAGCCTGACCCGAGCGACTTGTTCTCGAACTCGCGCGGCGTGTTGCCGCCCGGTCCACGGGGAATGAAGCGCTTGAAGAATTCGAAGGCCGGGTCGTTCTCGTCGAACGGAAAAGGCATTCCCTGGTTGCCGCGCATGACCTGCGTCGTGCTGATATTGACCACGGCGGGTCCCTGTTTCTCGGCCAGCTCGGTGAAGTCGGGCAGACCGCGGGTCTGCGCCGGCGCGACGGAAGAAGCGAGAAGGAATGACAAGAGAGCCAGAAAACGTTTCATCGGCGTTTACCTCTGAATAACTTAAGACGAACGGGAAATGATTTGGGGGCGAATGGCGGAAATACCAGTATCCGCCGCCGCACGGCGACGCACATGCAGGAACGCGAGGGACAAACCGGCCACGGCGCCAAGCATCGCGCCCGGATCATCGCCGAGGAACATCCCGAGCACGGCGCCGGCGATGGTTGCGGTCAACGGCAGAACATAGGCCAGATTCGCGCTCCGGCGGACGCTGCCCGCAGCTATTGCGATCGTCACCCGATCACCGACCCCGGCGCCGATTTCGTTGGCGACGCGATAGGTTCTCGGCGTCGAACAGAACATCTGGGTCAGGTGCTGCCCGCCGCAGCCGCCCGCTTCCTGGCAGCGTCCGCAACCTGCCTGCTCGACCTCGACCAGGGCATCGGCTTGACCGATCTCTCGAACGATGGCGCGGATCGTGCTAAGTTCGGAGTTCATCGATTACCAGCGGCGATCCGGCGCGATATCGAGCAAGGGTCGCAGCTTCTCGGCCACCGCCTCGCGGGCGCGAAAGATCCGCGAGCGCACGGTGCCGATCGGACAATCCATCATTTCCGCAATTTCCTCGTAAGACAACCCGTCAATTTCTCGCAGGACGATCGCCCGGCGCAACTCCTCGGGCAGTGCGTCGATGGCGGAATTGACGGTTTCCCCGATCTGCTTCGACATCAGAAGACTTTCCGGGGTGTTGATATCGCGCAACTGACCGGCGGATTCGAAGGTTTCGGCTTCCTCGCTGTCGAACTGGGTCGACGTCGGTGCGCGCCTGCCCTGGGCAACCAGATAGTTCTTGGCCGTATTGATGCCAATGCGGTAGAGCCAGGTGTAGAAGGCGCTGTCACCGCGAAACGACGGCAAGGCCCGGTAGGCCTTGACGAACGCTTCCTGAGTCACATCCTCGATTTCCGCGGAATCGCGAATGAAACGCGACAGCAGACGCCCCAGCTTGCGCTGATACTTGCTGACCAACTGATCAAAGGCGTGTCGATCGCCCGTTTGCGCCCGCTCGACCAGAATCTGGTCAATCTCGCGCTCGCTCATAAGCTCTTGCATGCTCTGTCGGATTTTCACCGGTATCTTCGTCGAGCGGAGTATATCCCAGCCGAATTGCACGGGCAGATATGTAGTTGCCCATAATTGTGACCATCTGTAACCGCAGAAAGCATTTTTGCCATGCTATATTTGGCGCTGGGCAATCCCGCTAGAGAAGAGCGTTGCAGAATTTCGATGTCCTAATCATCGGCAGTGGCCTCGCCGGGCAATCAGCCGCGCTTCGCCTGGCCGGGCATTGCCGGGTGGCGCTCGTCAGCAAGCGTGGTCTTGAGGATTCGGCATCCGGCTGGGCGCAAGGGGGCATTGCCGCCGTTCTCGACAGCCAGGATTCGATCGAGGCTCATATTCGCGACACCCTGGTCGCCGGTGCCTGGCTCAATGACGAGAAGGCAACACGTTTCGTCGTCGAAAACGGTCGCCGCGCCATCGAATGGCTGATTGCCCAGGGCGTTCCCTTCACCCAGGATGAATCCGGATACCACCTGACGCGCGAAGGTGGACACAGCGCACGGCGGGTCATTCACGTCGCCGATGCGACCGGGTCGGCGGTTCAGGAAGCGTTGACCCGGCAGGTGCGCGCCACTCCCAACATCAAGGTCTTTGAAGACCATATCGCCATCGACCTGATTACCGGCGACAAACTCGCCACTGGCGAGAACCGCTGCTTCGGAGCCCACGTCCTCGACAGTCGAAGTGGCGACGTCATCACCATTGGCGCTCCCAGCACCCTGATCGCCACCGGGGGCGCGGGCAAGGTCTACCTATACACGACGAATCCCGATACCTCCACCGGCGATGGCGTGGCTATGGCTTGGCGGGCCGGCTGCCGGGTCGCCAATATGGAATTCATCCAGTTCCACCCGACCTGTCTGTATCACCCGAAGGCAAAGTCCTTCCTGATCTCCGAAGCGGTGCGCGGGGAAGGCGGCCTGCTCCGTCTGCCCGATGGCACCCGCTTCATGCCGAGGCATGACGACCGCGCCGAACTCGCACCGCGTGACATCGTCGCTCGCGCCATCGACTTCGAAATGAAGAAGCGCGGCCTGGACTGCGTCTATCTGGACATTACCCACAAGGGTGAGGAATTTATCCGGGCGCATTTCCCGAATATCCATGCCCGTTGCCTCGAGCTGGGCATCGATATCGCCAGCGAGCCGATTCCCGTCGTGCCCGCAGCCCACTATACCTGCGGCGGGATCATCAGCGACCTGCGCGGGAGAACCGACGTCAAGGGCCTCTATGTAGCCGGCGAAGCTTCATGCACCGGCCTCCATGGCGCCAATCGACTGGCCTCGAACTCGCTGCTCGAATGTCTGGTCTTTGCCGAAGCTGCGGTCAACGATATCCTGGGTCGCAAAACCGGCCGACTTCCCCGCTTGCCCCAATGGGATGAAAGCCGCGTCACCAATGCCGACGAGGAAGTGGTCATCTCCCACAACTGGGACGAATTGCGTCGCTTCATGTGGGACTACGTCGGCATCGTCCGCACCACGAAGCGGCTCAAGCGGGCACAGAATCGCATCCGCTTGCTGAAGTGGGAAATCGAGGAGTTCTACGCCAATTTCCGGGTCAGTCATGACCTGATCGAACTGCGCAATCTGGTCGTCACCGCCGACCTGATCATCCGTTGCGCCATGCGGCGCAAGGAAAGCCGCGGGCTGCACTTTTCGCGTGACTATCCGGAAACGCTGCCGCGCGCGAAGAGCACGATTCTCAGAAATCGCCGGAGCCGCCGTCGCTGACTGGCGCGCGCCAGCGTAACCAGACCCGCAGGCGCCGGAATTCCTCGGGCGCCGCAGAATCCGGCGCGACCGCGACCAGCCAATTGCCTTCCGCGTGCGCGAGACGCATTACCGTCAGCCAGGGATGCGCCGTCGCACCGGGCAGCACGCGAACAGGGGAGAACTCCGACTCACCCGCGACCAGACAACTGACCCGCCCGTCTTCCGCAATACGCAAGACCCGGATTCGCGGCGTCAATGCATGCGCTGCCGAGAGCGCCGCCAGAAGGGTCACGACCGCCAGCAGGCAGGAAGTGACCAGGGACCAGGTTGCAAACGCCAGCGCAAGAAGGCCGACGACGGTTGAAACGAGCAGGATGCCGTCGACCAGGCGCGACCGGTTAAGTCCGATGGTTGTCGGCAACTGCGCCGTTCCCTGCCGAACGCCCAAGTGTTGCGCGAGATCAGATGCGTTTGAAGACGACGGTGCTGTTCGTGCCGCCAAAACCGAACGAGTTCGAGAGGGCGGCGTCGATCCTCATCGGGCGCGCCTGATTCGCACAGTAGTCGAGATCGCAGCGCTCGTCCTGGTTGAAGATGTTGATGGTCGGCGGAGAAACCTGATTGTGAATCGCCAGCGCCGTGAAAACCGCTTCGATCCCGCCCGCCGCACCGAGCAGGTGCCCGGTCATCGACTTGGTGGAATTGACCACGATATTCTTCACGGCGTCGCCGAAAGCGCTCTTGACCGCCATCGTCTCGGCGACGTCGCCAAGCGGCGTCGAGGTACCGTGAGCATTGACATACTGGATGTCAGACGGAGACAGTCCGGCATTCTTCAGCGCGGCCAGCATGCAGCGGCGGGCGCCGTCGCCGCTCTCGGCCGGCTGCGTCATGTGATAAGCGTCAGCGCTCATGCCGTAACCGGCAACTTCGGCGTAGATCCTCGCGCCACGAGCCTTGGCGTGCTCGTACTCCTCGAGCACCATGCACCCGGCCCCTTCACCGAGAACGAAACCATCGCGATCCCTGTCCCACGGCCGGCTGGCGGTCGTCGGGTCGTCATTGCGCGTGGAGAGCGCGCGAGCGGCGCAGAAGCCCCCTATGCCAAGAGGTGACACGGTCGATTCCGCGCCTCCGGCGACCATGATGTCGGCGTCGCCGTATTCGATGATGCGCGCGGCGTCGCCTACCGAATGGGTGCCGGTCGAGCAGGCGGTCACCAGCGCGATGTTCGGACCCTTGAAGCCGTACATGATCGACAGGTTGCCGGAAATCATGTTGATGATCGAGCCGGGAACGAAGAATGGCGACACCTTGCGGACACCGCCGGCATTGTATTCGTCCTTGGTCACCTCGATCAGCGGCAGGCCACCGATACCCGAACCGATCGACACCCCCACACGCTCGAGGTCGGCAGCATTGTCCTGGTCCAGCCCGGCGTCACGCACTGCCTGAATCCCCGCCGCCATGCCGAAATGGATGAAGGTATCCATACGGCGCGCGTCCTTGGACGATAGATAGCTGGTAACGTCAAAGCCTCTGACCTCGCCGGCAATCTGGACCGGAAAGGTGGACGTATCGAACTTGCTGACACGGACAATGCCGGAACGGCCAGCCACGATGTTCCGCCAACCTTCTTCGACGGTATTTCCGACCGGGCTAACAAGACCCAGCCCAGTGATTACGACTCTGCGACGTGTCAAGGTGAACTCCGAATGCAAATGCGGCAAGGCCGACCATGGGGCCGGCCTTGTCGCTGAATCAGACGATATGTATCAGGCCTTGTTGGCCAGGATATAGTCGACCGCCTGCTGGACCGTGGTGATCTTCTCGGCCTGTTCGTCAGGAATCTCACACTCGAATTCCTCTTCGAGCGCCATCACCAGTTCGACGGTGTCCAGCGAATCCGCGCCCAGATCGTCGACGAAAGAGGACTCGTTCTTGATGTCCGCTTCATTGACGCCCAACTGTTCGGCGACAATCTTCTTGACGCGCTCTACGATGTTATCCATTAGAAAAACTCCTTCCCTCTTGGGGGTGCGTAAAAAAACGTTGATAGTTTACCAAAAGCTGGGGCTTCGGGAAATCAATCCATGAACATGCCGCCATTCACATGTACTGTCGTGCCTGTGACATAGCTGGCCGCCGGGGAAACCAGAAAGCCCACGGCCCCGGCGACATCTTCCGGAGTGCCGGCACGACCGAGCGGAATCGTGGCCAGCATGGCTTGCCTCTGCTCTTCGCTCAAGGCATGGGTCATGTCGGTGGCGATATAGCCCGGAGCGACGCAGTTGACCGTGATGTTGCGGCTGCCGAGTTCCCGTGCCAGCGATCGGGTGAGACCGGCGACGCCGGCCTTCGCCGCACAGTAGTTGGCCTGGCCTGGATTGCCGGAATAGCCGACGACGGAGGTGATATTGACCACACGCCCGAATCGCGCCTTCATCATTCCGCGCATGACGCCGCGCGTCAGACGGAAAACGGCCTTCAGGTTGGTATCGATCACGGTGTCCCACTCGTCGTCACCCATGCGCATCGCCAGGTTGTCACGGGTAATCCCGGCATTGTTGACCAGGACGGTAATGACACCGAATTCCTTAGCGGCATCGGCCAGGGCATCGTCGGTCCGGGCGGTGTCGGTGACGTCGAGCACGACCCCCTTGCCCCTGATGCCGGCCGCGGCGAGATACGCGGAAATCCTGGCGGCTCCGTCTTCGCTGGTTGCCGTGCCGATCACCGTCGCGCCCTGCCTGCCGATCTCCAGCGCAACGGCGCGGCCGATACCGCGGGTGGCGCCGGTGACGAAAGCGATCCTGTCATTCAGCATGGTTCACTCCAGACCCAGGTTGGCTTCGATGGAAGCGGCATCCGCCAGCGCCACACCGGCCACACCGCCGGCGCAGCGTTTGGTCAGTCCGGCCAGCACCTTGCCCGGACCACACTCGGCCACGGTCGACGCGCCAAGAGCAGCCATTTTCTGGATGGTTTCGACCCAGCGTACGGGGTTGTAGGCCTGACGGACCAGCGCATCCTTGATGCGTTTCGGTTCGCTCTCGATAGCGACATCGACATTGTTGATCACCGGAACGACCGGCGACAGGAAATCCAGCTCCGCCAGACGCGCCGCCAGCTTGTCGGCTGCCGGGCGGATCAGCGACGAATGGAACGGCGCGGAAACCGGCAGGGCCTTGGTCATCTTGGCGCCACGCGCCTTGCAGGCATCCATGGCGCGGTCGACAGCCGTCTTGTGCCCGGCAATGACCGTCTGCCCGGCAGCATTGAAATTGACCGGTTCGACAACCTCGCCTTGCGCTGCCTCGCTACAGGCGGCGACGATGCCCGCATCATCGAGGCCAAGAATTGCCGCCATGGCGCCTGTGCCAAACGGAACGGCTTCCTGCATCGCGGCTGCGCGCAGCCGAACGAGAGGCACGGCATCCTTGAGTTCGATGACGCCGGCGGCGACCAGCGCCGAATACTCGCCAAGACTGTGACCGGCAACGACAGCGGGCATGCGGCCACCCCTCTCCCGCCAAAGCCGCCAGGCGGCAATGCCGGCAGTCAGCATGACCGGCTGCGTATTCACCGTCTGCGCAAGGGCTTCCACCGGACCTTCGGCGACCAATGCCCACAGGTCATCGCCGAGGGCAGCGGACGCCTCGTCGAAGGTTGCGCGCACCACGGCAGCGTCGCCGTAGGCCGTCATCATGCCAACGCTTTGGGAGCCCTGGCCTGGAAATACGATAGCGAAAGACATGCTTTCCCTCTCCCGAATCAGAATTCAAGCAGGGCCGCGCCCCAGGTGAAACCACCGCCGACGCCTTCCAGCAGCACTCTTTGGCCCCTCTGGATGCGTCCGTCACGCACCGCTTCATCAAGCGCCAGCGGAACGGACGCGGCGGAAGTGTTGCCATGCCGGTCGACGGTGATGATCACCCTGTCGCGGTCGACGCCGAGTTTTTTTGCCGTGGCTTCCATGATACGAATATTTGCCTGATGCGGAATCAGCCAGTCGACTGCGTTCGCGGGGATGCCAGCCTTCCCGCACACCTCTTCGGCGACCTCCGCCAGGACACGCACAGCGAATTTGAAGACCGCCTGACCGTCCATGCGCAGGAATGGGTCGCCGGTGACCTGTCCCCCACAGACCTGGCCCGGAACATTCAGGATGTCGTTCTGGGTGCCATCGGCATGCATTGCCGTGGTCAGGATCCCGGGCTCCTCCGCCGCTTCGAGGACCACCGCGCCCGCCCCGTCGCCGAACAGCACACAGGTACCCCGATCGTTCCAGTCGAGAATCCGCGAAAACACTTCGGCGCCGATGACCAGCGCCTTGCCATGGCTGCCCGAGCGGATGAACTTCTCGGCAATCCCCAGCGCGTAGACAAAGCCGCTGCAGACGGCCTGGACGTCGAACGCGGCAGCACCCTTGCGGCTACCCAGCCTGCCCTGGATAAGGCAGGCGGTACTGGGAAAGATGAAATCCGGAGTCGACGTCGCGACGATGATCAGGTCAATGTCACTGGCCGCGACGCCAGCCATCTCCAGCGCCCGCTGCGCAGCGACCAGCCCCAGTTCGCTTGAGGTCGTTCCCGGTGTCGCCAGGAACCGGCTGCGAATGCCGGTACGCGAAACGATCCACTCGTCATTGCTGTCGATGCCACGCGCCGCCAGGTCGTCATTACTTACCGGGGCGCCGGGAAGATAGCTGCCGGTTCCGGTTAGTCGCGCATACATTCAGGCGCCCTCCTCGACGCTGGCAACCCGCGCATCCGTCAGCGATGCGATTCGCGCGGCGATCCGCTCGAGGACGCGGTTCTCGGCGGCATCATAGGCACGGCCAATGGCGTAGCCAAAAGCGAAAGCATCGGCCGATCCGTGGCTCTTGACCGAAATGCCGCGCAGGCCCAACAGGATGGCCCCGTTGTAGCGGCGATGGTCGAAGCGTTGCTTGAAATTGTTGAGG
>CAZKSD010000028.1:0-16083 GCA_964555315.1 uncultured Dechloromonas sp. | reverse complement strand
CGATCACCGAAGCCGGCCTGCGCAACAACATCAACGTCGGTATCCACTACCTCGGTTCCTGGCTGGCCGGCAACGGCTGCGTGCCCATCCACAACCTGATGGAAGACGCCGCCACCGCCGAAATCTCCCGCTCGCAGGTCTGGCAGTGGGTGGTTTCGCCCAAGGGCATCCTCGACGACGGCCGCAAGGTCACCGAAGAGATGGTCCGCCCGATGATCGCCGAGGAACTGGCCAAGGTGAAGGCCACCGTCTCCGCCCAGGGCGAAGACACCGCCAGCTACGACCAGGCCGCCGTCATCTTCGACAAGATGTCGCTGACCCCGGACTACCCGGAATTCCTGACCCTGCCGCTGTACGAGGCGATGGCGTAAAGACAGGAAGTGGAGAGAGACCGAAGCGCCGGGGCAACCCGGCGCTTTTTTTGTCTACGGCCCGGCGGCTGAGGTTAACAGCGAAAATCAGCCCAAAATCCCGGGCTCTACCCATTGATTCACACGTAAAATGCGTGCAATATTTGCATATCTATTTTGGTGGAGTCGCGCATGAAACAAAACATCACCCTCTCGCTCGATGCCGACACGCTGCAACGCGCCCGCGAACTTGCCGCCCGGCACAAGCTCAGCGTCAGCCGCTTTCTCGCGGCCGATCTTGCCGAACAGGTCGCCAGCGATCTGCATTACCAGCAAGCCAAACGCCAGGCCATCGGCTGGCTGCAAGACAGCGCCCTCGAACTCGGCGGCAGCTACTTGAGCCGGGAAGAGACCCATGAGCGTTGAGCATCGGCCGCTCGCCTTCGTCGATACCAATATCCTGCTCTACGCCCATGATCGCGACGCGGGACCCAAGCGCGCCGCCGCCGCCCGGCTGCTCGCCACGCTTTGGGAAGAGCGTCGAGGCATCGTCAGTCCCCAGGTCTTGCAGGAATTCCTGGTCAATGCCCTGCGCAAACTGAAAACGCCCCTGAACCTCGCCCAGGCGCGCGACATCGTCCGCAGCTACGGCCTGTGGGTCACGCACGACGCCGGCGTCGCCCACATCCTGCGCGCGCTGGAACTGATGGAGCTGACCGGCTACAGCTTCTGGGACAGCCAGATCATCGCGAGCGCCGAAGTCGCCGGCGCCGAAATCCTTTACAGCGAAGACATGCAGGATGGCCGGGCCATCGCCGGCCTGGTCATCCGGAACCCCTTCAACTGAGCGGGCTCGCGGTCGACGGCGGAAAGGGCCTCTCTTCTCATACCGGCAACTCGATACCGGCCATGCCCGCCTCCGGATAGCGTTGGCCTGAAATATTCGCCGGGTCGAACAACCGATCCAGTTCGGCGATTTCCGCCGCGCTCAAGGGGTGGCCGACAGCCGCGGCATTCTGTTCGAGGTAGGCGATGCGCCGGGTGCCGGGAATGGGGATGACGTGCGGGTGCCTGGCGAGCAGCCAGGCGAGGGCGACCTGGGCGTTGCTCAGGCCGCGCGCGGCGGCGAAGGCGGCGAGTTGTTCGACGAGCCGCCGGTTGGCGTGTTCGGCCGCGCCCTGGAAACGCGGATTGGCCTTGCGGAAATCGTTTTCCGGGAGTTTTTCCGGGTCGACCGTGCCGGTCAGGAAAGCGCGGCCGAGCGGGCTGTAGGCGACGAAACTGGTGCCGAGTTCGGCGCAGGCGGCGAGCATTTCCCGCTCCGGGTCGCGCGTCCACAGCGAGTACTCGCTCTGCACGGCGGCGATGGGATGCACCGCCGCCGCGCGCCGCAAGGTGTCGGCGGAAACTTCGGAAAGCCCGATCTGCCCGACCTTGCCGGCCGCCACCAGCGCCGCCATGGCGCCGACCAGGTCTTCCACCGGCACCTCGGGGTTGCGCCGATGGCAGTAGTAGAGGTCGATCTGCTCGACGCCGAGGCGTTGCAGTGAGGCCTCGCAGGCGCTGCGGACGTAGTCCGGGCTGTTGTCGATGCGCCGTTCGTACTTGCCCGGCTGGCGGACGATACCGAATTTCGTGGCGACCACGACCTGGCGCCGCCGCGCCGGGCCGCCCGCCTTGAGAAAACGTCCGAGCAGGCTTTCGTTGTGGCCGAAACCGTAGGTGTCGGCGGTGTCGAGAAAACTGATGCCGAGTTCGAGCGCCCGGCCCAGCGTGCGCAAGGATTCGGCATCGTCGCTGGCGCCGTAGAACTCGCTCATCCCCATGCAGCCGAGGCCGATGGCGGAAACCTCCCGGCGTTGCGCGCCGAGCGGGCGGGTTTGCATTTCAGTGCGCCTTGTTGTGGCGGAGAGATCGGCGACGAGGTTTTCCATGTTGCTTTCCATGACGGGGTTGGTGATGGCGAGCAGCCTACGCCGCTGCGAACTGTGCAACAATCCGCATGCGAATTCACAAGCTATTGAGTCATTTTCATCAATGAACCCCGCCAGCCTGACCGACCTGCAAGCCTTCGCCGCCGTCGCCCGCCGGCGCAGCTTCCGCCAAGCCGCAAACGAGCTGGGCGTCTCGCCTTCCGCCCTCAGCCACGCGCTGCGCGGGCTGGAAACGCGGCTCGGCGTGCGCCTGCTCAACCGCACGACGCGCAGCGTGGCGCCGACCGAGGCCGGCGAACGCCTGCTGAGCCGGCTGGCGCCGGCCTTGCAGGGCATTCATGACGCCCTCGACGCGGTCAATGCCTTTCGCGATTCGCCGCTCGGCACGCTGCGCATCAACGCCCCGCGCGCCGCCTGCGAGCTGGTCCTGGCGCCGCTGGTCGCGCGCTTCCTCGCGGCCCACCCCGGCATGCGGGTCGAACTGGCGGCCGACGATGCCTTCGTCGACATCGTCGCCGCCGGTTTCGATGCCGGCGTCCGCTTCGGCGAAAGCCTGCAACAGGACATGGTGGCGCTGCCGCTCGGCCCGGCCCAGCGCTTCGTCGTCGTCGCCGCGCCCGCCTACCTGGCGGCGCACGGCACGCCGCACAACCCGCGCGAATTGCAAGGGCACCGCTGCATCCGCATCCGCTTTACCAACGGCACCTACTATCGCTGGGAATTCGCCCGCGGCGGCGAGCGGCTCGAAATCGATGTGGACGGCCCGCTGGCGGTCCACGACATGTCGCTGATGATCGACGCCGCCGAGCGCGGCCTCGGCCTCGCCTACGTCTACGCCGGCTACGCCGGCGCGCCGGTGGCCGCCGGGCGGCTGCTCACCGTGCTCGACGACTGGTGCCCGGAAATCCCCGGTTTCTACCTGTATTACCCGAGCCGCAAGCTGATGCCGGCCGGCTTGAAGGCTTTCGTCGACCTGCTGCGGTCGACGGCCTGAAATGGCCGAAAATGGCCCGATCGTCGGACTGTTGATGGCCTGTCATAAGCAATAAACTGCGCATACCGCATTCCGAGGCTTCCTTCATGCTCTCCGCTTTGACCCAACTGCTCGTTTTCCAGCTCGCCGGCGAAGTCGTCGCCCGCGGCCTGAATCTGCCGGTACCCGGCCCGGTGCTCGGCATGCTGTTTCTCTTCCTTGCCCTCGTCCTGCGCGGCGGGCCGGGGGAGGAATTGAAGTCGACCAGCGGCACCCTGCTGCAGCACCTTTCGTTGCTGTTCGTGCCGGCCGGCACCGGGATCATGGTCCATCTGCACCGCGTCGCCGATGAATGGCTGCCCTTGCTGCTGTCGCTGTTGGTCAGCACGCTGGCGGTGACGGCGCACGGAGACGCGCCATGACCCCGCAGCTCGACGAAATCTGGATCTGTCTTTCGGCCTCGCCACTGCTCGGGCTGACCATTACGCTGCTCGCCTACCAGGCCGCGTTCTGGCTCTACCGGCGTTGCGGCATGAATCCGCTAGCCAACCCGGTGCTGATCGCCGTGACGATTTTGGTGCTGTTATTGACGTTGACCGCAACCTCTTACGAAACCTATTTCGCCGGGGCGCAGTTCGTGCATTTTCTGCTCGGCCCGGCGACGGTGGCGCTGGCGATCCCGTTGTACACGCAGTTCCGCCGCGTGCGCTCGCTGCTGCTGCCGCTGCTCCTGGGCTGGATGCGCTGGTCCGGCGCCGCGCATTAGGGTATCCACCAATGGCCGAGCGCAGGCGTCAGGCGAAGAATCAGCCCATGTTCATACGCCCCCCGCCCCGCCAGTCCAGGCAGACCTGGCTGTGGCTCGCGCCCTACGCCGCCATCGGCGTCTTCGCGCTGGCCATGCTCATCGTCACCGCCCTGCTGCAATGGCGCGAGCAGGATACGGCGCTGTCGGCGCTCGAGGGCGACATGCACTGGGCCGAGCGCACCATCGAGAACCGTCTGCACGGCCACCAGGATTTCCTGACCGAACTCGGGCGCGAGCAGGAGTTCCGCCAACTGACCTATGAGGCCTTTCAGGTGAAGGCCAGCCGCTACGTCCGCGACAACCCGGAAATCGGCGCCATCATCTGGGTCGGCACCGACGGCAAGGTCGAATGGGTCGCCCCCAACGAGTCGACCGCCGCCTTCGTCGGCGAGCAATTGACCAGCATCCGGATGGTTGCGCTGCAGGAAGCGCTGCGCACGCGCCGCCCGCTGTTCTCGCCCGACTATCCGGCCGCCGACCAGCGTCGCGCCAATGACCTGATCCTGCCGGTCCAGCGCGGCAGCAGCGACCTCGGCGCCTTCATCGCCATGCAGTCGCTGGAGGGACTGTTGCGCGTCACCCTGCCGGCCAGCTTCACCACGCGTTACAGCCTGTCCGTGGTCGACGCGCAGAACCGCGAGGTTTTCAGCAACACCTCGGTCGGCCCGACCGACCGCCGGATCTCGGGATCGATCAGCCTCGACCTGCCGAGCAACCGGCTCGGGCTCAACATCGTCGCCTATCGCGGCGGCGGCTCCTGGCTGCCCTTCGTCCCGGCGGCGCTGATCGTCTTCCTGACCCTGCTCGCCACGGCCACGCTGCTCCAGTTGCGCCGCCATGCGCGCGGCCGCGCCGAGACCGAGGAGCAGTTGCGCGCCGCCTACGCCTTCCGCCAGGCCATGTCGCAGTCGCTGGTCACCGGCCTGCGGGCGATCGACCTCGAGGGCCGCATCACCTTCGTCAATGCCGCCTTCTGCCGCATGACGGGCTTCGCCGAGTCCGAACTGGTCGGCGTCGCGCCGCCTTACCCCTACTGGCCGCCGGAAGAGTTCGAGCAACTGCAGTACAACATCGATACGGCGCTCGCCGGCAACGCTCCGGCCAGCGGCTTCGAGATGCGGATCATGCGCAAGAACGGCGAGCGCTTCGATGTCCGCCTCTATTTCTCGCCGCTGATCGATGCCGGCGGCCGGCAAATCGGCTGGATGGCCTCGATGAACGACATCACCGAGCCGAGGCGGGCGCGGGTCGAGCTCGAGCAGGCGCACGAGCGCTTCGTGACGGTCATCGACGGCCTCGACACCGCGGTGCATGTCGCCGATGTGCAAAGCGGCGAGATCCTCTTCGCCAACCGCGCCTTCCAGAACATCTTCGGCTTCGACACGGCGGGACGTGATTCGGCGCTGGTCACCGCCGCCTGCCGGCCGCCGCCGGAAGCCCTGAGCCGCGATCCGGCCAGTCTCGCCCCCGCCGATCTCCCCTGCGAAATCTTCGATGGCGAGATCCAGCACGCGCTGTCCGGCCACTGGTACCACCTGCACGAGCGCGCCATCCGCTGGGTCGACGGGCGCACCGTGCGCGTCCAGCTTGCCGCCGACATCACCGACCGCAAGCACATCGACGAAGTCAACCTGCAGCAGCAGAAGCGCCTGGAGCAGACCTCGCGCCTGATCACCATGGGCGAGATGGCCTCGTCGCTGGCGCACGAACTCAACCAGCCGCTGTCGGCGATCGCCAACTACTGCGCCGGCTGCATCAAGCGCATGCAGGCCGGCAACTACAAGTTCGAAGACCTGCTGTCGGCGATGCAGAAGGCCAGCGACCAGGCCGAACGCGCCGGCAAGATCATCCGCCGCATGCGCGACATGGTGAAGAAGAGCGACCCCAACCGCGAGCCGATCGCGCTGGCCGAACTGCTCGACGAAGCGCGCGCCTTCGCCGACATCGAGGCGCGGCGCACGAGCACGCAGATCGTCGTCAACCTGCCCGAAAACCTGCCCAAAATCGTCGTCGACCGCATCATGATCGAGCAGGTTCTGCTCAACCTGGTCAGGAACGGCATCGAGGCCATGCACGACACGCCGGTCGAGCGCCGCCGCCTCGACATCTCAGCCCACCAGATCGACGCGCGCTGGCTGCAGGTTGAAATCGGCGATCAGGGACACGGGTTGCCGGAAGAAGACATCGAGCGGATCTTCGCGCCGTTCTACACGACGAAGCAGGAGGGCATGGGCATCGGCCTCGCCATCTGCCGCTCGATCGTCGAGTTCCACCAGGGCCGCCTGTGGGTCGAGCCGGGCCGCGAAGGCGGCACCCGATTCCGTTTCACCGTACCGATCGAGGAAGACGAAGATGAGTGATCCCCTGCAGACCATCCATGTCGTCGACGACGACGAGGCCATGCGCGATTCGATGACCTGGCTGCTCGAAGGCGAAGGCTATGCCGTCGCCTGCTACGACTCGGCCGACAGTTTCCTGGCCGCGCGCAACGAGCGCATGCACGGCTGCATCGTCCTCGATGTCCGCATGCCGCAGACGAGCGGCCTCGAACTGCACGAAAAACTCGACGCCCTCGGTTCGCAACTGCCGGTCATCTTCGTCACCGGACACGGCGATGTGCCGATGGCCGTCTCGGCGCTGCAGCGCGGCGCCTGCGACTTCATCGAGAAGCCCTTCAGCAACGAGGACCTGCTCTCGCGCATCCGCCGGGCGCTGGCGCTCGACAGCCAGCTATCGGCCCGCCGCCAGCGCGACAGCGTGATCGAACATCGCCTGCGCCTGCTCACCCAGCGCGAACGCGAAGTCATGGAACTGGTCGTCGCCGGCAAGCTCAACAAGCAGGTCGCCGACGAACTCGACATCAGCATGAAGACGGTCGAGGCGCACCGCGCCCGGGTCATGGAGAAGATGGGCGTGCGCACCCTCGCCGAACTGGTGAAGGCGGTCATGTCGGTCAACTGAGGCCGGCCCGCCTGCCGCGGGTTCCAGAAGCCCAAATCTCACTTTGGGATGGCGTGTCCGAGCGATTGCGATCGGCGGGTGGCAATGTGCCCGTTGCCGTCACTGGCAGCGCAATTGCCCCACCGTCAGGTTTCCTCGCAATCCGGCTTTGGCGCCCGGAGCAAATCGGTAGCAACGTCATTTCAGGTTGTGATAGCCTCGCGACTCCAAGGCCAACAAGGAGATTCCACAATGAAAGAGCAACCCATCAGCAAGGGCTTCAAGTACGCCTCCATCGGGCTGACCGCGCTTTTCCTTGCGCTTCTCGGTGCCTGCGGCAAACCGGCGGAGCCCCAGGTCGACCGTGTCGCTGCGGAAGCCAAGGCGAAGCTGGAAGCGGAAGCGAAGGCGGTCGAGGCGGCGGCGAAGGAAGCCGAAGCGCGGGCGATCGCCATCGAGAGCTACGTCTATGCCTACCCGCTGGTCACCATGGAGATGACGCGCCGCATCATGACCAATGTCGCCGCACCGGAGGGGTCGCGCGCACCGATGGGCCAATTCGTCCGCATGCGCAGCTATCCCGACGCCTCGTACCGCGATGTCACGGCGCCGAACGCCGACACGCTGTACACGACCACCTGGATCGATGTCTCCAAGGAGCCGTGGATTCTCAGCCTGCCGGACATGAAGGACCGCTATTTTCTCTTCCCGATGCTCGACGGCTGGACCAATGTGTTCCAGGTGCCGGGCAAGCGCACGACGGGAACGAAGGCGCAAACCTACGCCATCACCGGGCCGGGCTGGTCCGGCGAACTGCCCGCCGGCGTGACCGAGTACAAGTCCCCGACCGGGCTGGTCTGGATTCTCGGGCGCATCTACTGCACCGGCACCCCCGAGGACTACAAGGCGGTTCATGCCTTGCAGGACAAGATTTCGGTCGTGCCGCTGTCCGCCTACGGGAAGCCCTACACCCCGGCGCCGGGCACGGCCGACCCGGCCATCGACATGAAAACCGCCGTGCGCGAGCAGGTCAATGCGCTCGACGCCACGGCGTACTTCAAGCTCTTCGCCGACCTGCTCAAGACCAATCCGGCGGCGGCTGACGATGCCCCGATGCTGGCCAAGCTCGCCAGGATCGGCGTCGTTCCGGGGCAGGAGTTCGACGCAGCCAAGCTCGATCCCGCCGTGGCCAAGGGCCTTGCCGGCGCACCCAAGCCGGCCCAGGAAGTGATCATGGACTGGATGAAGGCCGGCATCGTCGCGGGCGACCTCAAGCTGGAGCACGGCTGGCTGTTCACGACGAAGACCGGCCTCTACGGCACGCACTACGTGCAGCGCGCGCTGATCACCGCGATCGGCCTCGGCGCCAACCGGCCGCAGGATGCGGTGTATCCGACCTCGGAGGGACCGGACATCGCCGCCAAGTACAGTGGCGAGAAGAAGTACGTGATGCGCTTCGAGAAGGGCCAACTGCCGCCCGTGAATGGCTTCTGGTCGCTGACCATGTACGACGCGGACTATTTCTTCGTCGACAACAAGCTGAACCGCTATAACCTGAGCCAGCGCAACAAGCTCAAGGCGAACCCGGACGGGTCGGTCGACCTCTACATCCAGAACGAGTCGCCGGGCAAGGACAAGGAGTCGAACTGGCTTCCGGCGCCCAAGGGAGAGTTCATCCTGATGATGCGCCTGTACTGGCCGAAGGATCAGGCGCCGTCGATCCTGGATGGCAGCTGGAAGGTTCCCCCGGTCAAGGAAGCCTCGTAGCCGGATGCCCCGCCTGCCGCTGCAGGACAGTCCGAAGACGAAGAGCCCGCCATACGGCGGGCTTTTTCATGCCTATTCCTTCGCACCCTTGCCAGTGGACTCGGCCTTGGGCTGCCTGCTTCCCGCAACCGCTTTCTTGCTCGCCGCCTTGCCCTTGTCGTCGTAGATGATCCGCGCCGACTGTTCCTTCGGCGCCTTGCGGCTGGCGGTGATCTCCATCGTCGCGGCGCGCTCCGGGGTTGCCGGGCGGTCGATTTCGGCGCGCATGACGCGCACGCGCTCGACCTGGATCCGCCGGTCGATCGCCGCGGTCGACTCGCCGCGTTCGACCAGTTTCTCGCGCATTTCCATCAATTCCTCGAGTTCCTTCGACATGCGCAGCGAGCGGGTCGGCTCGCCCCAGGTTTCCTTCGGTTTGTTGATGGCAATGTTGAACTCTTCGGGATTGGTGATCATCCGCGCGATATTCAACTGGTTGTAGCGCATCGCCCATTCCAGCGCGCCGTCGCCCCAGTCGTTGCGGAAGCCGCGCTCGGCGCCCTTCTCGATGAGCATCCGCGCCAGTTCCTCGCGCCCTTCGTAGATGGCCATCATCAGCACGCTCGAACCGTTGGTGCTCAGGGCATTGATGTCGGCCCCCTGCTCCATCAGGTAATCGACGACCGGGCGATGTCCGGCGAAGACCGCGTAGTGCAACGGCGACCACTGGCGCGGCGGCGCATTGATCCGCGCGCCGCGCGCGACCAGCCATTTCACGGCTTCGAGTTGCCCGCGCCAGGCGGCCAGGATGATCGCCGTCTCGCCGTTGCCGTTCATGCGGTTAATGTCGGCGCCGCGCGAGATGAACAGCCGCATCATCTCGATATTGCCTTCCCAGGCGCCGATCATCAGGCCGGAGCCGATCCGGCTGCCCATGAAGTCCGGCGGCAGGCCGGCATCCAGCCAGGCTTGCGCCTGTTCGAGATCGCCCACTTCGAGACGGGTCGCGAACGCCGTCGGGGTCGGCCGGGCGGCCGGGTCGCCCTGCCCGAACTGGGCATGAACCGGCAAACCCAGGCACATCCCGATTATCATTGCGAGCAGTTGTCTCACCCAACCCGGCTTCATCGACGCCCTCATCACCTTTGGCCAGCCCGCATTTTCTCACGACCCGCAACGAATACCGGCTCTTGCTCGCGCTGGCTGCGTCGCTCCTGCTGCATCTCCTGCCCTTCGTCGCCCACCTGATCACGCCATCGCGCCCGCCGCCGGCCAGCCGGCCGCTCGCGGTCACCTTGCGCGAGCCGCCCGCGATTCCGCTGCCGTCCCCGCCGCCATTGATCCTGCCCGAACAGCCGGCGGCGACGCCCGCGAAGCCGCCCCCGCCCAGGCCGGAGAAGCGCGAGAAACCGCCCGCTGCGGCGAAAACCTGGACGCAGGCGGTCCGCCAGCACCTGAAGAAGCTCGACGACAGCGGGCAATTCTATCCGGAGGAAGCGATCACCCGCAGCCTCGAAGGCGAGGTGCTCGTCCTCATCATCATCAGCGCGGACGGCCAGGTCACGGCGGCCCGCGTCGAACAGGGGAGCGGCCACCGCATTCTCGACGATGCCGCCCTGCGCGCCGTGCGCTCGCTGCGCTCGCTGCCCGCCGACGCGCCGCGCGAAGCGCTGCTACCGGTGCGCTTCCGCCTGCGCTGAAGGTCGGATCGCGGCGGCGGCACCTCGGCTTTGGTCAGGCCGGCGCACAAGGCCGGCCAGCGGCTTGCGGGTTTCGCTCAGGTCACGGCTCCCAGTGTTCGACATGCATTTTTGCCCCGAAAAGCCGGTCGACCGTGGCGGTCACCGCCGCCGGCGCGCCGCTGGTCGCCACAGTCAACCGGCCTTGCCCGCCGCCGAGCAGGCCGCCCGCCAGCAGCAGGCGCTCGAGCTGGCGGGCCACCGGTTCGCCGGTATCGAGCAGCGTGACGCCCGGTGGCATGCGCTGGGCAATCGCTTCCGCCACCCACGGGTAATGCGTGCAACCGAGCACCACGACATCGGCGCCGGCGGCTGCCAGCGGTTCGACGAAGGCGTCGAGCAGCGCCGCCACCTCCGGGCTGTCCGGCCCCGCATGCTCGATCGCCTCGGCCAGCCCCGGACACGCCTGCGCGACCACCTTCAGGTGATTGGCATGATCGCCGACCAGACGCCCGAAGCGCTCGCTCGCCAGCGTCCGCGTCGTCGCCAGCACGCCGATGACGCCATTGGCGGTGAGCGCCGCTGCCGGCTTGACGCCCGGCTCCAGCGCCACGACGGGCAACGCGCCGGCCGCGCGAATCGCCTCGGCCGCCGCCGCCGTCGCCGTATTGCAGGCAATCACCAACGCCTTCGCCCCGCGCCGGGCGAGCGCCTCGGCAATCAGCACGCCACGCTCCCGGAGAAAAACCTCGGGGCGATCGCCGTAGGGCAGGAAACGGGTGTCGGCGAAATAGAAAAAGTCCTCCTGCGGCAGTCGACCGCGCAAGGCGCGCAACACCGTCAGGCCGCCGAGACCGGAATCGAAGACGGCGATGGGGTAGGAATTCACGGGGTCATCCAGAGACCAATCGGCTCAAATCTTGGTGTTTCTGTCGGCATTCGACCCGGAGCGGACCGATGACAGTGTGCGAAGGCCACGGCGGGTAGCGAAAAGATAGCTGGGACTCCCTTGAAACCAGCAGATGGCAGCGGATCGGCTGAGTTGTTCGAGTTCAACGTGGAGCTAAGCGGACACTGAAAAGCGGAGCGAAGCGCAACCCTTCAGCAGTCCGCTTGAGCGCAGAGTTAGAGTTTTTCTGCGAGGTAGACATCTGTTGCCTGGGCCAGTTGACGGACAAAATGAATGTGCTTCCGTAGGTCATCGCGTGTCACTGCATGTCTTTGCGGCTGCGCCTGGCCATCGACAGGGCGCCATGACCGGTGGGCAATGTCACCACGCTTCTTTGCAAGCCGATTGAGTTCTGCTCGTGCGGCGGCTGGTTCGACGTTGTTCCAAAGCCAGCCTTCTGTAATGTCAATACCAAGGTACTTCTGAAACAGCGGCCGCACGCGATCGGTGCTTGGTGTATGGAAGTACTTGAGATCATTGGCTAGCGACTCTCTGAGAAACTTCGCAAGCGCAGAGTCGTCGGTGCTTCTTGCACAAAGGGCTTCCGAAGCCTCAACCAAGCGATCTTCAAAGTAGGTTTCCAGGGCAGCCAGTGCCATGACGAGGCTAGCGCGTTTAAGCACTTCGATCTGAGGAGGTGGCGGCTTGGTATTAAGCGCATCGAAATGACTGAGCAAGTCGATGGCGTCTTGGATTGCGTGGTCGAACGTTTGAATCGCTTGCGATGTCATTGGCAAAACTCTAACGATAAGCTCAGCGGCTCGCACCACGTAGCGTAGCGAAGTGGCAAAAACGGAGAAAGACCACGGATTCTCAGGCTAACTTCTGGCACACAGGCGTTTCGGCAATCGCAGCCGCGCATCCTGCCTGACCAATTCCGAATGCCACGCCGGCACATTTTCGTCTGCCGTAACCAGCGTTGCCTAGTGTTGCAGTGAAGTTGCCATGATAAATCGATCCGCGGGGCACGGTGGATGTTTTCCAGTTGGGCGGCGGGGATGCCGATGCGGCGCGCCAAGCATCTTCGATCTGGTGCCGCGCGACCTGCCCAGCGCCGGGTCGTCGCGATCCATCCAGAACAGGGCGTGGGTGTCGAGAACGATCACGCCAGCGCCTTCCACTCGACCTCATCGAGCGGTTCGATAATGTCGCCGCAGATTTCCAGTTTGGGGTGCAAGCCGAATGGCGACGTGGAACGCCCACCGCGGTAGGGATGCAACTCGGCGACCGGGCTGCCGTTCCTGGTCACGACCCAGATTTCGCCCTTGCTGGCGACATCGTCGATCAGGGCAAGGCACTTGGCCTTGAACTCCGAAGCCTGAATTGTCGGCATGACAACCTCCAACAAACTGACCACATTGCTGACCGCAGTCCTGCAAATGGTCACCGTCAAGGCGGAAATCGAAGATGCCAACGAACCGGGCGATCAAGCAGCATCTTCAAGCAAACCGCAGCCAGGCTGGGAACCTCAGCCCGCCTTAGGGAAGCGCTGATTTATTCCCGATTTGTCATTCCGGCGAAAGCCGGAATCCAGAAAAATCAAGGCACTGGACACCGGTTTTCGCCGGTGTGACGAATAAATCAGTGTTTCCTTAGCGAAACGGATTCTGAATTTTCAGGGCGCCGTCGAAGACCTGACCATCCTGCATGTCCTCTGACAGAAGGATTTCGCAGTCGGCAATCAAGGCGGATGCAACGATCATCGCGTCGTAAATGGAAAGGCCGTATCGATCGGCGATCTCGAGGCCCTTGTCGTGCGTCGCTTCGGTGATCGGAACAATTTTGCACAGGGCTCGAACGGTGGCAAGCACCTCGCGAATCTCATCGAGCGGCATACGAATCTTGCGCATGGCCACCGACGCGAATTCGTTGAGCACCTGAACACTCAGAACGCCGCCCGTCGCCAATGCCGCTTCCGCGCGATCCGCCCTGGTGGAATCGCCCGAAAGCAGATAGAGCAAAACGTTCGTATCGAAAAACCGCTCAGCCACGCTCGTGGGCTTCCAGGCGATCGAAGCGGAAATCGGCAGGCAGGCGCCCCCGGAATTTCCTCAGCCGTTCCAGCAATTCACTGGCACCGGGCTGTCGTTTGACCTCGAATGTCCGGGCGCCCGCCACGTGGATTTCGATTTCGTCACCTTCCTTCAGGGTCAGCGCTTCGACAACCGCCGCCGGCAAGCGTACCGCCAGACTGTTACCCCACTTTGCCACCTGCATGCCGATCTCCTGAAAAAGATATACATTGAGAATTGTATATCAAGCACTTCTGGTTGCAAGTGACTGAAGAAGCCGCAGGTCAAGCCAAGGAGGCGTCCCTTTGCTTCCGGGGAATGAAGGCGTCTCGCAGGAAATAAAGGTAGGCGCCCATGGCGATCATCCCGGCGGCGATGCCCAGCGGATTCTTCGTGGCGGGGTCGACCGGGGAATCCGGCGCAAAGACGATCCACCACGCGGCGACCATCAGGCCCAAGAGGAAAGCGCGCAACAGCACGACGCTGCGGACTTTCTTGCGGCGCTGCGCCTGTTCTTCAGGGGTCAGCGGCTGTTGTGGAAGTTCGGAAGTCATTCGTGGTTCACCAAAAGGAAGCCCCCTTGCGGGGTCCTCGAATCCATCAGACAGAGCGACGCCTCACATCCGCGCGATCATCGCGTCGCCGAACTCCGAGCATGACAACTCGTCGGCGCCTTCCATCAGGCGGGCGAAGTCGTAGGTGACCTGCTTGTCGCCGATGGCGGCTTCCATCGACTTGATGACGAGCTTGGCGGCCTCGACCCAGCCGAGATGGCGCAGCATCATTTCGGCCGAGAGGATCAGCGAGCCAGGGTTGACCTTGTCGAGGCCGGCATACTTCGGCGCGGTGCCGTGGGTGGCTTCGAAGCAGGCGTACTGGTCCGAGATGTTGGCGCCCGGGGCGATGCCGATGCCGCCGACCTGCGCCGCCAGCGCATCGGAGATGTAGTCGCCGTTCAGGTTGGAGGTGGCGATCACGTCGTACTCGGCCGGGCGCAGCAGGATCTGCTGCAGGAAGGCATCGGCGATCGAATCCTTGACGACGATCTCGCGGCCGGTGTTGGGGTTCCTGATCCTGCACCACGGGCCGCCGTCGATCGGTTCGGCGTCGAACTCGTCCTGCGCCAGTTTGTAGGCGGTGTCGCGGAACAGGCCCTCGGTGAACTTCATGATGTTGCCCTTGTGCACGATCGTCAGCGACTTGCGGTCGTTGGCGATGGCATACCTGATCGCGGCGCGCACCAGCCGGGTCGTGCCTTCGATCGAGATCGGCTTGATGCCGATGCCGGAAGTTTCCGGGAAGCGGATCTTCCTGACACCCATTTCCTCCTTCAGGAACTTGATGACCTTGCGGCAGGCATCGGTGTTGGCCGCCCACTCGACGCCGGCGTAGATGTCCTCGGTGTTCTCGCGGAAGATCACCATGTTGGTCAGTTCCGGGTGCTTCAGCGGGCTCGGCACGCCCTTGAAGTACTGCACCGGACGCACACACTGGTAGAGGTCGAGTTCCTGGCGCAGGGCGACGTTCAGCGAACGGATGCCGCCGCCGACCGGGGTCGTCATCGGTCCCTTGATCGAGACCGAGTATTCCTTGAGGGCGTCGAAGGTTTCCTTCGGCAGCCACTCGTCCGGGCCATAGAGGCGGGTCGATTTCTCGCCGGCATAGACCTCCATCCAGTGGATCTTCTTCTTGCCGCCGTAGGCCTTGGCGACGGCGGCATCGATGACCTTGATCATGACCGGCGTGATGTCGATGCCGATGCCGTCCCCCTCGATGAAGGGAATGATCGGGTTGTCCGGGATCGCCTGCCCCGGAACGATTTTGGAACCACCTTGCGGAACCTTGATGTGCGATGTCATATCCACTCTCCTGGCGTTGTAATGGGACGACCACGATCTGCGTCGGGTCCTTGGCGGGGCAGGCCTGGCAAGGCATCCACCCGGCCGGCGGCAAGGATCATTATGAGCCTAAATCTGGCGGCGTGTCGGCCATTTCGCCCGCCGACGGGACTGTTGCGGTCGACCGGGAAAACCGCCCGAAAAGCAAAAGAGCGAAGGCCCTTCGGACCTTCGCTCCTTTCGCTGAGGCGACCTTCGCCGCCGCGGACTTGTCGCCTAGGCGCGTGCCGCCTTGAGCGCGGCATTGAGCGTCGGGCTCGGACGCATGATGGCCTTGCACTTGGCGGGATCGCCCTTGTAGTAGCCGCCGATGTCGACCGCCCTGCCCTGCACCGACTTCAGCTCGGCGACGATCCGCGCCTCGTTTTCGGTCAGGGCCTTGGCCAGCTTGGCGAAGTGCGCCGCCAGTTCGGCGTCCTCCTTCTGCCCCGCCAGTTCCTGGGCCCAGTACATGGCCAGGTAGAACTGCGAACCGCGGTTGTCGAGTTCGCCGGTCTTCGGCGATGGCGACTTGTTGTTGTCGAGCAGCTTGCCGGTCGCGGCGTCAAGGGTTTTGGCCAGCAGCTTGGCGCGCGGGTTGTTTTCCTTGATCCCCAGTTCTTCCAGCGACACCGCCAGCGCCAGGAACTCACCCAGCGAATCCCAGCGCAGGTGGTTTTCCTGCGTCAATTGCTGGACGTGCTTCGGGGCCGAGCCGCCGGCGCCGGTTTCGTACATGCCGCCGCCGTTCATCAGCGGAACGATCGACAGCATCTTGGCCGAGGTGCCCAGTTCCATGATCGGGAACAGGTCGG
>CAZKSD010000027.1:0-16202 GCA_964555315.1 uncultured Dechloromonas sp. | reverse complement strand
ACCGGCCGGACAAGTCGAACGCGATGACCGACGCCATGTGGCTGGAAATCCGCCAGGCCTTCGCGTGGGTCGACGCGACCCCCGAAGTCCGGGTCGCGATCCTCGCCGGCGCAGGCAGGAATTTCTGCGCCGGCATCGATCTCGCCCTGCTCGCCGACATTCAGCGGCGCACCGCCCATCCCGACGGCGCGCGCAGCCGCGAAGCGCTGCGCCGCCTGATCCTCGACATGCAGGACTGCCTGACCAGCCTCGAGCGCTGCCGCAAGCCGGTGCTCGCCGCCATCCAGGGCGCCTGCATCGGCGGCGCCATCGATCTCGTCACCTGCTGCGACATGCGCTACGCCGCCGCCGATGCCGTGTTTTCGGTGCGCGAGATCGATGTCGGCCTGGTTGCCGACGTCGGCACCCTGCAGCGTCTGCCGCGCCTGGTCCCGGAAGGGATCGCCCGCGAACTGGCGTTCACCGGGCGCAACTTCCTCGCCGACGAGGGCCAACGGATCGGCTTGATCAACCGCGTTTTTGCCTCCCCGGAGGCGTTGACCGCAACTGTCCGCGAACTGGCGCAAGCCATCGCCGCCAAGTCGCCGCTGGCGACGCGCGGGATCAAGGAAGTCATGAATTACAGCCGCGACCACACGGTTGCCGACGGCCTCACCTTCGTCGCCGCCTGGAATGCCTCGATGCTGCTTTCCGCCGACCTCGACGAAGCGATCACCGCCCAGCGCGAAAAGCGCCCGCCCCGTTTCGCCGACTGATTTTCCGCCCGGCCGCTTCCGCCATCGTTTCCGGCCATCCGCCGCCAACCACGGAGCAACCAATGATTCCGCTCGATCCGGGACCGTAGCCGACAACCTGCACAAGGGTTCGGATGAGGGGCCGGCAACGCGCCGGCCGCATGAGTGCGGGAGGCATTGACGGCCGACGGGGTTCGGAAGCATGATCTCGACCGCGCTGGAGCAAACGGGAAGAAGGCCGGCGCGAGGGAGAGAGATGAGCGAAAAAGAGAACAATCTGGCGGCGACCCGGACAACCGGCAGCGACCTGATCGGGATACTCGGCCAGTCGCGGCTCTTTCGCGACGTGCCCATGGACACGATCGCGCACCTGTTGCCGGACTGCGAAGAACTGAGCGTCCGCGCCGACGAAATGCTGCTCTCGCGCAATGCGCCGAACGGGAGCATCTATGTCCTCCTCACCGGTCGCGTGAGCGTGCACCTGACGGGACCGGACGACGAACCGGCATCCTACATCGGCGTCGGAGAATGCGCCGGCGAGATGTCGGTGATCGACGGCAACGTGGTGTCTGCCGATGTCATTGCCAGGGAGGAAACCCGTGTCTTGCGGATTTCGCAGGACGTCCTCTGGGCAATGGTCGACATCTCGCATGCCATTGCGCGCAATCTCCTCTACATCCTGTCGACGCGGGTGCGCCATGGCAACGAGCTGTTCATTCGCAGCGTCCGCACGCAGCGCGCCCTCGAACTGGCGGCGACCGTCGATGCCCTGACCGGCATCAATAACCGCGGCTGGATGGAACACGCCTTCCCGCGGGTCATGGCGCGCTGTGCTGACGGAGGACGCTCGTTCTGCTGCCTGCTGATCGACATCGACAATTTCAAGCGGCTCAACGACACCTGGGGACACGTGGCCGGGGATCAGGCGCTGGCTGCGGTCGCCGCATCGCTCCTCAACAACATCAGGCCGGAGGATCTGCTGGCGCGTTTCGGTGGCGAGGAGTTCGTGATCGGCTTGCCGAACACCGGCCTGGACGAGGCCTTCATCGTCGCCGAACGCGTGCGCCGCGCGATCGAGTTCCTGCCCATGGGCTTCCGGCGCGGCGAAGACCTGCCGCACCTGACGATATCGATCGGCATCGGCCGCATGCAGCCGGGGCAGACATTGCCGGGGCTGATCACCGCCGCCGATGAAGCGCTTTACCGGGCGAAAAGCGGCGGACGCAACCGGGTCATGCTTTGACCGGATCGCCGCGGCAAACGGATTTCAGCAGCGACAATTGCTGAAATCCGGGCATCCTGACGGATACGCATGGACGACTTCGACCCGCACCCCGCCCCCGGAATTCCGCAACGGCCCGTCAAGGGGCGCGGCGCGCCGGGCAATGTCGCGCATCGCTTCAGCGTCGAGACGCGCCATGCCGAGGACGACGGCTGGGAGCCGGCCGCACCGGCAAACCCGCGGACACGCCTGCTGGTCGACCGCGCAAGGTCGATCATCAGCCGCAACAAGTCGCCCGATATCGGTTTCGACCAGTCAGCGAACCCCTATCGCGGCTGCGAACACGGTTGCATCTATTGTTATGCCCGCCCGACACACGCTTTCCTGGGGCTCTCCCCCGGACTCGATTTCGAAACGCAGATTTTCATGAAGCCGGATGCCCCGCGCCTGTTGCGCGAGGAGTTGGGCCACCCGGACTACGTCTGTTCCACCATCGCGCTCGGCACCGCCACCGATGCCTATCAGCCTTTCGAGCGCAAGGAGCATCTGACGCGGAGCCTGCTCGAGATCTTCCTGGAAACCCGCCATCCGGTATCGGTGGTCACCAAGTCGTCGCTGATCGTTCGTGACCTCGACCTGTGGGCCAAGCTCGCGGAGACCAGGCTGGCGCACGTTGGCGTTTCGCTGACCACGCTCGACGGCGCCCTCGCCCGTCAGCTTGAACCGCGGGCCAGCGCGCCGCAGGCGCGGCTGGAGGCCATGCGACGACTGGCCGAAGCCGGCATCCCCGTCTCGGCCTTCGTCTCGCCGCTGATACCCGGCCTCAACGACCGGGAACTCGAGAAATTGCTGACGGCGGCCCGCGACCACGGGGCCACGAGCGCGGGCTACACGCTGCTGCGCCTGCCGCACGAGGTGGCCGGACTGTTCCGCGAGTGGCTGGACGCGCATGCTCCGGAAAAGGCCTCGCGCATCATGTCGGTGCTGTATGACCTGCGCGGCGGACGCGCCAACGACGCCGGCTTCGGCAGCCGCATGAAGGGCCTCGGACACTACGCCGACCTCATCCGCCAGCGCTTCGAACTTGCCTGCCGCCGCCTCGGCCTCGCCCAAGAGTGGCCGCTTCTCGACACGACCGGCTTCCGGCCGCCACTGCCCCCGCGGCCGGTCGACGAGCGGCAACTGTCGCTGTTCTGAAGCCGGGTGTTCGTTCCCCGTTTCGCGGATGATCGCCCCCCGATTCGCGGAACACGCGGCGGGGTTGCCGAGCAAGGCTGTGCGGAGATTCCCTACGCCGCCGCCTCGGCCACCCGCCGTGCGCGGACGGCCGCCGCCAGTTTCTCCAGCGCGGTCAGGCTGTCATCCCAGCCGAGACAGGCGTCGGTGACGCTCTGGCCGTAGGTCAGCGCCTTGTCAGGTTCCAGGTTCTGGCGGCCTTCGACGAGATGCGACTCGACCATGACGCCGACGATGCGTTCCTCGCCGGCCGCCAGTTGGGCAGCGACGCTGGCGCAGGCTTCCAGCTGCAGCTTGTATTGCTTGCGGCTGTTGCCGTGCGAGAAATCGACCATGAGCCGGGCGGCAAGACCGGCCCGGGCGATTTCCTGGCAGGCGGCGTCGACGCTGGCGGCGTCGAAGTTCGGCTCCCTGCCGCCGCGCAGGATGACATGGCAGTCCTCGTTGCCCATCGTCGACACGATGGCGGTGTGGCCCGACTTGGTCACCGACAGGAAGTGGTGCGGCGAATTGGCCGAGCGGATGGCGTCGACCGCGATGCGCATGTTGCCGTCGGTGCCGTTCTTGAAACCGACCGGGCAGGACAGGCCGGAAGCCAGCTCGCGGTGCACCTGCGACTCGGTGGTGCGCGCGCCGATGGCGCCCCAGGCGATGAGGTCGGCGGTGTATTGCGGGGTGATGGTGTCGAGGAACTCGGTGGCGCAGGGCAGGTCGAGCTCGTTGATTTCGAGCAGGATGCGGCGGGCGAGGCGGATTCCTTCGTTGATGCGGAAGGTGTTGTCGAGGCGCGGGTCGTTGATCAGGCCCTTCCAGCCGACCGTGGTGCGCGGCTTTTCGAAATAGACGCGCATCAGGACGACGAGATCCTCGGCGTATTTTTCCGCCTCTTTCGCCAGCCGTCCGGCGTATTCCATGGCCGCGTCGTAGTCGTGGATCGAGCAGGGGCCGATGACGACCAGCAGGCGGTCGTCGGCGCCGTGCAGGATGCGGTGGATGGCCTGGCGGGCGGCGTAGGTCGTCTGCGCGGCGCGGTTCGAGACCGGATATTCGCGGAAGACGTGCGCCGGCGGCACCAGTTCCTTGATTTCCCTGATCCGCAGGTCGTCGGTGTTCGGTTTGCTTTGCGGCGTCATGGCCAAATCCAATGCTGCTTGCTGAAAACCGGGCATTTTAACCGATGCGGCCGGGAGATTCCCGTCCAGAATCTCAATCCATGGTCGGAGCGACCGGGAGTCACGCGCATCCCGGCCGCCCGCAGCTACCCCGTTGCTGCGGTGGAAATGACGGCCAGCAGGCCCTCGCGCAGGGCTCTGGCATCGACCAGCGCATGATGCTGCCGTTTGTCCCGGGCGAAATGTTGGGTGACTTCGCGCTCGAAGATCGCCAACGCCTCGGCCGCAAGGGGCGCCAGCATCAGCAGCAGGACATCCAGCGGGCCAGCGGGGCCGGGAAGCGTGAGCCGCCCCGGGAGGCGACTGCGCTCGCCGCTCACGGCACGGCGCACGACATAGATGTCCCAATCACTGTCCGCGAGCAGCACCGGGTCTTCGAACTGCCCGAGCCAGGCTGCGAGCCGTTCGGCGAATCGGCGACGCGGGCAAGCCGCCGCACCGCCTTCGAGCAGCGGCAGGACGATCTCCCGGACGAAGCCGGAGCATTCCTCCTGCGCTACGGGCGTCAGTTCGCAATAGAACTCGCGGCCGTCTTCGCTTGCCGCGCCGAAGGAGATCAGGCTTGCCTCGCGCGCGAGCGCGGTGAACTCGGTGTCGATGAAGATATGCATTTGCCCGGCCTGTCACTCGAAGACGCAAGGCTAAAGCGCCGGCGCTGCCGGCCACCGCTACTCGGGCTTCCTGGCGGCGGGCGTTCTTCTTCGCGGCGCGGGCTTCGCCGGCGGCTCCGGCGGTTCGGGTGGCGGTGCGTAGTCACCGATAACCGTCTTGAGCGGGCAAACCTTGACCACCGGACATTTGTTGCAGGTGGCGACGAGGGCGATGGGGCAGAGCAGCATTTCATTTCTCCCGGGTAACGCCTTGGCATGACGGACCGCTCAGGCAGCGTCCCCCAAGGCTGATGAACGATTGCGAGTATGAGCGCCGGCGGCAGGCAACTCAAGTCTTCTCTCCTCGGCAAGCCCCCAAGGGCCGTATCGCCCCGGACCGGCTAACGCAACTCGCGGCGCAGGATCTTGCCGATCGGCGTCTTGGGCAGCGCATCGCGGTACTCGACGTGGCGCGGAACCTTGTAGCTCGTCAATGACTTCCGACAGTGCTCGATGACGGATTCCCTGGTCAGATTCGGATCCTTCCGGACGATCACCACCTTCACCGCCTCGCCGGTCCTTTCGTCGGGAACGGCCACCGCGGCGCATTCGAGAACGCCGGGGTGCGCCGCGACCACGCTTTCGATTTCGTTGGGGTAAACATTGAAGCCCGATACCAGGATCATGTCCTTCTTGCGGTCGGTGATGGTCACCCGGCCCTGGTCGTCGAGATGCCCGATATCGCCCGTCTTCAGCCAGCCATCGCGCAGCACGTTGGCCGTCTCGGCGGGATTCTGCCAGTAGCCCTTCATGACCTGCGGCCCGCGAATGCAGATCTCTCCGGTGTGCTTCTCGATGTCGCCGTCGCCGGTCCACACCGGCAACTCGTTGAATCCCCCGTCGCGGATCGACACCTCGGTCGACGGAATCGGGAAGCCGACGGTACCGTCCCAGGCCGTGCCTAACGGCATGAAGCAGACGATCGGCGAGGTCTCGGTCAGGCCGTAGCCTTCGCTGAGATAGGTTCCCGTCACCTTCTGCCAGCGTTCGGCCACCGGCTTCTGGGTCGCGGCGCCACCGGCGCCCACGAACTTCAGCGCGGAAAAATCGAGTTGCGCGAAACCCGGCGTGTTCAACAGGCCGTTGAACAACGTGTTGACGCCGAGCATTGCGGTGAACTTCAAGCCCTCCAGCTCCTTGACGAAGGCGGGCAGATCGCGCGGATTGGTGATCAGCACCGTCAGGCCGCCAAGCTTCATGAACATCAGCGTCGCGATGAGACAGAGGATGTGATACATCGGCAACGGGGCAATGAAGATCTCGCTGCCTTCCCTCATGGTGCCCGAGACCCACGCGTTCGTCTGCAGCATGTTGGCCAGGATGTTCCGGTGGGTGAGCATCGCGCCCTTGGCGACGCCGGTCGTGCCGCCGGTATATTGCAGGAAGGCGATGTCCTCGCCCGTCGTTTGCACCGGACTGAAGCGCGCCGCGGCGCCGCGCCCGAGGGCGTCACGCAGCGTGATGGCGCGGTCGATCCGCCATTCCGGCACCATCTTCCTGACATGCTTGATCACGAAATTGACCAGCCAGCGCTTCGGCGCCGGCAGCATGTCGCCGATCTGCGTCGTGATCACATGCTCGACCGGCGTCCTGTCCAATACCTGCTGCAGGGTCTGCGCGAAGTTCTCGACGATGACGATGACGCGCGCGCCGGAGTCCTTCAACTGGTGCTCCAGTTCGCGCGGCGTGTACAGCGGATTGACGTTGACCACCGTCATCCCGGCGCGCAGGATGCCGACCAGCACCACCGGGTACTGCAACAGGTTGGGCGACATGATCGCCACGCGCTCGCCCTTGACCATCCCCGGCAGTCCCTGCAGGAAGGCCGCAAAGGCACGCGACTGCAGGTCCAGTTCGGCAAAGCTCAGCGAGCAGCCGAGGTTGTGAAAGGCCGGCTTGTCGCCAAACTTGGCAAACGTCCTGTCGAGCAGGTCGAGGATCGATGTGTACTGGTCCGGATCGATCCCGGCCGGCGTGCCCTGAGGATAATTCTTGAGCCAGATCTTGTTCATTGCGCCCCCCGCGAACTGCCAGCATGCCGAATGGTTTCACTATAGAGCATTCCTGAACTGCCGATCAAAGCGGGTTGCAGCGGTTGCGCACCTCGACGAGATCGCGATCCTCGCCATGGTCGATCAGGATGCGCGCGACACGCTCCTGCCATAGATCACCGAATTGATGAGTGTCGTCGGAATCCGCCGTGCCGGCGAGAATGGCGCCGAGAAGACCGCCGAGGCGCGGATCGGCAGGCGCCATTTCGAGCCGCAAAGTGCAGTCGACCGCAGCATTCGTGTCGAGGCGGGTGAAAGCGACGCTGCCGCTGCCGGCGACGCCGAACTGCAGCAGGTTGCGCCGGCTGTGCCGACCGCCCAGCCCCTTGAAACCGCCGGCCCCGGCCGCGCCGGTGAGCAGCCCGGCGACGCTGCCGATGACGCCGGCAACACCGCTGTCCAGGCTTTCGCGGAGCGCGACGGCAATGTTCCCGCGCACGGGAATCCCGTCGCCGTAAAGCGCGCGCAACGCCCGCACCGTCATCAGCCAGGCGCCGGCGACGGTCGGACACGAATGGCCGGCCAGCTTGACGGCATCGGCAAAGCGATACTCGATCAGCCCGCCTTCCGCGGCGCCGAGCAGTTCGGCCAGCGGGTCGCGCAGCGTGATGGCGGGGATGCGCGCAAAGAATTCGGGAAAGGCCATGGCTGACTCCAGTCCCCGCCATTGTCCGCAACCGGAAGCGGCCTTGCCTTGATCTTTGTCAGTCGAACCGGTCAGCGCGGTGCCCCACGCGCGTTTCGCGCCGACCGGGACGAGCCGGGACTACCGCCGCAACAGCGCACGCCCCCGGCCAGCCTGGCTCCCGAGAGCCCGGGCGCGGTGGTCGGTGAACGAACCGACCGCTTCCAGTCGGTCAATGTTCCGAATGATGGCTTCCCGCATTCAGGATATGGGCAAGTTCGTTGACCGTAAGCCGCCGATTGAACAACGCAGGCTGCACCGTCTCGAACGCTTCGTACATTCGACGATACGTCGCGACGGATGGGATGCCGCTGTCGCAAATCCGCCCCTTGAATCGGGTGAAGCGATCAAGATGTTCGGTCAGGAAGGTGGCGATGCTGCTGAATTCACCTTCCTGGTTGCCGTCGAAGCCGGGAAAACCGGGACCATTCCCGAATGGAAAGGCCAATTGCTCCAGCTGGGCCTTCTGGTCGCCGTCAAAGGCCTCGTATGCTTCCTCGACGATGCTCCACATGTCCAGAATGTTGATGACATCGTTGAGTTCGGGAGGCTGGGCGTCCGGATTGTCGAAGATCCAGGAGTATTTCCATTCGACGCCCCAGGTGTGGCCACTGAAGATGGCCGACTGGATGAATTTCGGGTCGACGCCGGATACCCCTTTGATGTCCAGCTTTTCGTAGACCTCGCTGAGCATGACCAGGATCAGCTTCTCGGAATTGGTGAGTTGCATCGCCGCTCCTCTACGCCGCGACCGTCAGGTCAAGTCGTTCACGCTCCAGGCGCACGATCTCCGCGGTCAGACTGACCTGCTGGCCAGCAGTGATCATGCGAAGTCCCGACCGCCATTCGAACCTGACGTCGCTGGCCAGGACGCCGGCGGAGAAAAGTGCGTAGGCCATCCTGCGCAGATCGCATTGCCTGATGCGCCGGCCATCGCCCAAGGTGGCCATGAATACTTCACCGACCAGCGATACGGTTGCCTGAGTTGTCATGTTTTTTGTCCTTCCCGATCAGGTGCGGCGCTTGCCGGAACGTTCGATGGCGGCACGGAATTCCGCGAAAGAGAGTTCGCGCACGGTCATTGCCGGCAGCGTGGCGCGCAGGTCGAAGCTACCGAGGTTTTCATCACTGCAATGGAACCCGTTGGCGGCCGGCGGATTCGCGCGCTGGCGCATCGGAGACTGCAGGTTCGGGCTGGGGGTCATGGCTTTTCTCCATTTGTGGTTGTGTGCAGCCATGATCCGCGAGTACGAAAAATCCGGCCGTGATTGAATTCACGGACCTGGTGAAATCATGAAATTCATGCATTCCACGACTTTCGGCAATCGCTTCACCGCTCCACTTGGCGGGGTTGCGCGCCGGTTTGAACCGGCCGGCTGCCGCAACGGGGGCTATGGGCTTGGCACTGGCAGCCAGCGACCTACCGGAGTTCTCCGATAACCTCCCGATCGCGCCCGGCGAAGATGGACGGGGAAGCCGGGCCGGATCGGGGCATGAACCGGGTATGCTCATGAACCGTCCACATGACAAAGCCCCCCGGCTTGCGAAGCCGGGGGGCTTTGATGTTGTGGTCTTGCGTCTTACTTGACGGCCGCTGCCGGCGCCGCTGCAGCCTTGGTTTCCGGCTTCACTTCAGTCTTGCCTTCGGCCTTCGCATGCTTCTCCTGCTTTTCGTGTCCCGTGGTCTTGCCCTGCTTTTCGACAGGCTTGCCGGTATCCGCCTTCGGCGCTTCGGTCTTGGCCGCTTCGGTCTTGGCCGCTTCCACCTTGGCCGGTTCAGCCGCCTTCGGCGCTTCAACCTTCTTCTCGGTAGCCGCCGGCGCCGGTGCAGCCACCTTGGTGGCCGGCGCAACAGAGGCGGCGGGAGTTGCCGGGGTCGTGCCCTGGGCGAAGGACGCGGAAGCAAAACCGGCAGCAACGGTCAGGGCAGCGAGGATTTTGGAAACTTGCATTTTGATTCTCCTGGGTAGGTAGGTTGTAAATTCGGTTTCAGGTGCTGACAACCTTTTGCAGCGCCATGTGCCGAATAACGCCCCACCCGGGAAGGGGATGTCAGGAGAAACGTAAGCCTGCGTATCGGCGTGTGACCAAGCTGTATCGCGGGATTTCCGAATCAGGCAGTCGATGCAATGCGCATGCAGTATTGCGGGTCGCCGAATGCTGTAGATACACGGTCACCAGGAAACAGGGAGCCACACCACGATCCGCATCCTCTGCCCGCACTGCCACAAATGAAAAAAGGCCCTGAATAATCAAGGCCTTGATGCCGTCTATTGGTCGGAGTGAGAGGATTCGAACCTCCGGCCCCTGCGTCCCGAACGCAGTGCTCTACCAGGCTGAGCTACACTCCGGCACCGTGCGAGAAGTTCCTAGTGATCCCTCTCGACTGCAAAGAATGTTAATTTTAACAGAGCTTCCCGATATTTTGTAGCGTTCAGATTGCTGATTGCCGCTCGCGCGAGTTCGGCCTCGCGCGCTGCCTGGCGGCGCGCATGGTCAAGTGCCCCACTTGCCTGGATGGCGGCCAACACTGCCGGAAAATCGTCGCGTCCGCCTTCCTCGATCGCCCGCCGGACGCAAGCCGACTGTTCCGGCGTTCCGTTCTGCAGGACATGGATCAGCGGCAGGGTCGGCTTGCCTTCGGCGAGGTCGTCGCCGAGATGCTTCCCGGTATCACCCTCCAGCCCCGAATAGTCGAGCACGTCATCGACCAGTTGGAAGGCTGTTCCCAGGTGCATGCCATAGTCTGCCAGCGCGCGTTCCACTTCGGGTGCGGCGCCGCCCAGGATGGCGCCGAGTTGCGCGGCGGCTTCGAACAGCTTCGCCGTCTTGTAGCGAATGACCTGCAGGTAGCGCCGCTCGTCGACGTCGGCGTCGTGGCAATTCATGAGCTGCAGCACTTCCCCTTCGGCGATCACGTTGGTGGCATCGGAGAGGACGCGCATGACGCGCATGTCATCGACCTCGACCATCATCTGGAAGGCGCGCGAATACAGGAAATCGCCGACCAGGACGCTGGCGGCATTGCCGAACATGGCATTGGCGGTATTGCGCCCGCGCCGCAGGTCGGACTCGTCGACCACGTCATCGTGAAGCAGGGTCGCCGTATGGATGAACTCGACGACCGCCGCCAGGTCATGATGGTGCCGGCCCGCATAACCCATGGCGCCGGCCGCCAGCAGGACGAGCGCCGGCCGCATGCGCTTGCCGCCGCTGCCGATGATGTACTCCGCCACCTGGCGGACGAGCACGACTTCGGAATGCAGGCGGTCGCGGATGACCGCATCGACGGCCTTCATGTCCGGCCCGATCAGGGCGTAAAGGTTTTCCAAGGTTACATTCGGCCTGTTTTTCGGTAAGCGCGGAATGTTAGGCGCGGGCTGACGGGCCGTCAAGCCGGCAATTCCGCATCCCGCCTGCTGCAGAACCGGCGCTTTCGGCTAAACTCGCCCGGACATGACCCGACCGCAAGAATTCACCATGACCCCCCGTTCACCGGCGCAAGTCAGGTGCCGTTTACCGACGGCGAAGACCCGTGGAAGCTGATTACGAGCGCCGCTTCGGCGGCGTCACCCGCCTTTACGGTGCGGCGGCGGCCGAGAAACTGAAAAATGCCAGCGTCTGCGTCGTCGGCGTCGGCGGCGTCGGCTCGTGGGCGCTGGAGGCGCTGGCGCGAAGCGGAATCGGCCGGCTTGCCGCGGTCGACCTCGACATGGTGGCGGAATCCAATACCAACCGCCAGGTTCATGCCCTCGGCGACATCTACGGCAAGGCCAAGGTCGACGCGATGGCCGAGCGCATCGGCGCGATCAATCCGCACTGCCGGGTCACCTGCATCGAGGATTTCGTGACGCCCGAAAATGTGGCCGAGGTGCTGCCGCCGCACTTCGATGTCGTGATCGACGCCATCGACCAGGCGCGCGCCAAGGCGGCGATGATCGCCCACTGCCGGCGCCAGGACATTCCCATCGTCGTCGCCGGCGCTGCCGGCGGCCAGAGCGACCCGACCCAGGTGCGGCTCGCCGACCTGGCGCTGACCGTGCAGGACCCTCTGCTCGCCAGGGTGCGCTCGCTCCTGCGCCGCGAATACGGTTTCCCGCGCGATGCCAAGAGGAAATTCGGCATTGCCGCCGTCTTCTCGACCGAAGCCCTGCGCTACCCCGCCGCGCCGGCAAGCTGCGAAACCGCGCCGGGACCGGCGGGACTCAGTTGCGCCGGATTCGGCTCGTCGGTCTGCGTGACCTCGGTCTTCGGCATGGCCGCCGCCGCGCACGCCATTCAACTGCTGACGAGGTAAGCATATGCGGAATCCGAAGAAACCGCGGTCGCGCAAGGCCGGCCTGCCGCCGGGTTCACTGGTTCATATCGGCGAAATCAAGACGCCAACGCCCGCCATCTCGGTCCTCGACTTCGGCCCGGCGGCGCTGCGCGAGGCCGGGATGCCGGATGTCGCCGCGCTGGTCGCCTACCGGCGCGAGAACCCGACCCTGTGGGGCAATGTCTACGGACTTCACGATGCGGCCGACCTCGCCGCCATCGGCGCCGCCTTCCAGTGGCACCCACTGGTCCTCGAGGACATCCTCAACAACAACCAGCGGCAGAAGGTCGACGCCTACGACAACTACCTGTACGTCGTACTGCATCGTTACGAGATCACGAGCGAGCCGCTCGACGTCGTGCAGGACCAGATCAGCCTGGTCATCGGGCCGGACTACCTCCTCAGCTTCCAGGAACGCCCGTCGCGGACCTTCGAGCCGGTGCGCCAGCGCCTGCGCTCCGACCGGGGCAATCTGCGCGCCGCGTCGACCGACATGCTGGCCTATTCGCTGATCGATGCGCTGGTCGACAGCTACTTCGCCGTGATCGAGCAACTGGACGAGTACTCCGAATATCTGGAGGCCGACATTCTCGAACGCGCCGGTCCGCAGGTTCCCGAAAGAATCCATCAGTTCAAGCGCTGCGTTTCCCAGTTGCGGCGCAACGTCTATCCGCTGCGCGAGCTTCTCGGCAGCCTGCATCGCGAGCACGCGCATTTCTTCGGGCCGGAAATCCAGATCTATCTGCGCGATGTCTATGACCACACCGTGCATATCGTCGAATCCCTGGACGACCTGCGCGAACTCGCGACCGGGCTGCTCGACATCCATCTGTCGACGGTCAGCAACCGCGTGAATCTCGAAGTCCGGGCGCTGACCGTGGTCGCCACCATCTTCATGCCGGCCTCGCTGCTCGCCGGCATCTTCGGGATGAACTTCCACGTCATGCCGTGGCTCGAGCGCCCCGCCGGCTTCTACTACGCAACGGGCCTGATGCTGGTCATCGCCGCCATCATGCTCGTGCTGTTCTGGCGCCGCCGCTAGGCCGGCTCCCGGCTGTCCAGCCAGACCTCGAGTCCCTGGGCGTCGAGTTCCAGATCGGCTTCCCAGATCTCGAGCGCGCGCCCTTCGGGCAATGGGCAGCCATGCGCGCGCAGTTCGGCCAGCAGGTAGCGGGTCAATTCGTCCTTCAGCGCACCATGGCGCTGCTCGCCGGATCCCGCGACGCCCTCCTCGGCTATGGCGACGATGGCGGCGAGACGCCGGTGCAGGTCGCCGGCCAGCGCGGCCACGTCGCGCACCCGGCTGTAGTGGGTCAGATAGATCGCCTCGGGATGGAACGAGACCAGCCGGTCGATCGAGGCATGCATGGCCTCTGGCTCGAACTGGGTCGGCGTAGTGGTGGGAAAGATGAAGGCCCGCCCCGCGACATCATGCTCGCGATACGAAAGCCCGAACAGGTCGCCGCTGAAGATCCCGCCGGTCCGGCGATCGACGATGCAGATATGGTGGCGGGCGTGTCCCGGGGTCTCGATGCACAGCAGTTCGCGACCGACCAGCGAGACCACATGCCCGTCCGGCGCCGCGATGATTCTCCCGGCGGGGACCGGGACGATCTCGCCATAGACGCGCCGCACGTACTCTTCGCCATAGACGGCGGAGACGCCGGCCACCAGGCGCGCCGGCTCGGCCATGTGGCGGACGCCGCGCGGATGGACGACGAGGCGGGCGCCGGGAAAGGCCGCCATCATGCTGCCAGCCCCGCCGGCATGGTCGAGATGGATATGGGTCAGGATGATGTAGTCGACCGCAGCAACATCGAGCCCCAGCCGGTCGAGCATGGCCAGCGCATTGGGCAGCGCATCGTTGCTGCCGGTATCGATGAAGGCCACCCGCCCGGCCTCGACGACGATATGGATCGCGGCCAGAATCGGCCGCACGTAGCCCGCGTCGAAGGCAACGATCCCGTTGCCGTAATCCCGCCAGTCGAACATTCCCGTATCCCCCGTTTGCCAGGCGGGATTATACTGCCGGCCTCACCACGCACTGCGCCACCATGTCTCACTTCATCGCCGACGACGGCGCCAAGATTCATGTCAGGGTTTCCGGCGAGGGGCCGCCGATCGTCATGCTGCATGGCTGGACATCCAGTCATCACGAGTGGGCGCCCTTCCTCAACGATCTCAACCGGCACCACCGCGTCTATCGCTGGGACGCCCGCGGCCACGGCGGTCACCCGGTGGACAATGGCGACCCGCCGACTGCGGAACGGATGGCTCGGGATTTCGCCAACCTGCTCGATCATTACGGGCTCGACAAGGTGGCAGCGGTCGGCCACTCGATGGGCGCCCTGACCCTCTGGCAGTACATCAGGGATTACGGAACCGGGCGCCTGTCGCGGCTGTGCATCATCGACCAGTCGCCCAAGCTGCTCACCGAACCGGGCTGGGAGCATGGAATCTACGGTGACTTCGGCCCGGAGAAGGCGCACGAACTGATGACCTGGCTGGCCGAGGATTTCGCCGAAGGCGTGCTCAAGCTGACGGCGTTCGGCCTCAACGAGCGCGCCCGGGAAAAATACCTGGCCGGCACCAGCGGCTGGGAGCGCTCGCGTTCGGCGCTGCGCGCCCAGGACCCGTCGCCGCTGATCGCCTGCTGGGCAAGCCTGACCGCCGCCGACTACCGCGATGTCCTGCGCAGGATCGACATCCCGGCGATGCTCGTCTATGGCGGCCAGAGCAATTTCTACAGTAATGACGCAGCGCGCTACGTCGCCCGCGAGATCCCCGATGCCATCCTGCACATCTACGAAGGCAGCGATCACTCGCCGCACCAATGGCAACGCGAACGCTTCGCCAGGGATCTGCTCCACTTCATCGACGCCGATTCCTGACCCGCGACGCCAAGCACAACGCTGGCCAGGGTATTCGCCCGCTGGAACTTCAGCGTGATCGCCGGTTGCGCCGCCGCTACCAGCGGATCTGCACTTCCTGGATGACCTGCGGCGTCGCGCGCTGGACGGTGAATTTGATGCCTTCGACTTCGATCGTCGCGCCGGGCGCCGGGATCTCGTGGGCAAACTCGAGGATGAAGCCCGACAGCGTGTCGTAGCTGCCCTCGCCAGGCAGCTTCAGCCCGAGCTTCTCGGCCAGCATCGCCGGGTCGGCGCGGGCGCTGACCAGGTAGTCATGGTGGCCGAGCTTCTTCAGCCATTCCGCCGGTTTTTCCTGGCGGTCGTATTCGTCCTGGATGTCCTCGACCACGTCCTCGATGATGTCCTCGATGGTGACGATGCCCTCGGCGCCGCCGAACTCGTCCATGACTACCGCCAGCGCGTCGCCGTCCTTGCGCAACTCGACGAGCATCGACTCGGCGCTCTTGCTCGCGGGAACGTAGCGCGTCGGGCTGATGAAAGGCACGATCGGCGAGGAGCCGTCCACGCCGAGCAGGTCCATGGTATTGAGCACGCCGACCACGCGGTCGATCCGCCCGTCGTAGACCGGCAGTCGGACATGCGAACTTTCCACCGCCAGGCGCACCGCCTCGCCGACGGTGCATTTCCTGTCGATGGCGGTAACGTCGATCAGCGGCACCATGACCTTGTGGACCGTGGTCTCGGAGAAATTGAACATGCGCCGGATCATCGTCTTTTCGGTCGCCTGGATGTCGCCGCCCTCCTGCGGCGGCATCTGCACCATGCTCTGGATCTGCTCGCGCAGGGTGAATGGGTTGTGCTCCTTGCGGCTGCCGGCAAGGCGCGAGAGGAGTTTCGAGAGCGTGACGAAGACGATCAGGATCGGCCAGAAAACGATCGAGAAGAAGCGCAACACGTAGATCACGTAGGGCGTGATCGTGTCGGCGCGCTGCTGGAAGACACTTTTCGGGACGATCTCGCCGAACACCCAGATCAGCGGCGCAACGAGCACGACCGCCAGCCAACTCCCGCCTTCGCCGAAAAGTTCGATCATCAGCGCGGTAACGATGGTCGAGTTGGCGACGATTGCGATGTTGGTGCCGACCAGCGTCGTCGACAGCAGCCACTCCGGCCGTTTCTCGAGCATCTCGAGCGCCATGCGGGCACCGCGCGAGCCCTTGGCGGCGTCGTGGCGCAGCTTCATGCGGTCGGCGCTGACGAC
>CAZKSD010000026.1:0-16228 GCA_964555315.1 uncultured Dechloromonas sp. | reverse complement strand
CATGGTCGATTTCCTCGAAACGTCCAAGCGCGGCATCATTCGCTGATGGGCAAGGTTGTCCGGATTGCCATGGTGGCGGGCGAGGCCTCCGGGGACCTCCTGGCCAGCCTGCTGATCGGGGCGCTGAAGAAACAACTACCGGAAGCCGTCTTCTACGGCATCGGCGGGACCAGGATGCAGGCCCGGGGCTTCGACGCCTGGTGGCCGCTCGACAAGCTGTCGGTCATGGGCTATGTCGACGCGCTCAGGAACTACCGCGAGATTGCCGGCATCCGGCGCCAGTTGAAGAAACGGCTGCTCGAGTTGCGACCGGACATCTTCATCGGCGTCGACGCGCCCGACTTCAATCTCGGCCTCGAAAGAGAACTGAAGGATGCCGGGGTCAAGACCATCCACTACGTCAGTCCGTCGATCTGGGCCTGGCGTGGCGGGCGGATCAAGAAAATCGGGCGGGCCGTCAATCGCCTGCTCGCGCTGTTTCCGATGGAACCGCCGCTCTACGAGAAGGAAAGAATTCCGGTGACCTATGTCGGGCATCCGCTGGCCGACATCATCCCGTTGGAAACCAGCAAGATTGCGGTGCGCGAAAAACTTGCGATTGCCGATGACGTGCCGGTTTTCGCCCTGCTACCCGGCAGCCGCAGGGGGGAACTGGAAAGGATGGCCGACACCTTCGTGCAGACGGCCAGGCTCATCCGCGAGCGTTTCCTGCCCGACGCGCAATTTGTCGTGCCGCTGACCACCCGCGAGACCCGCCTGCAGTTCGAAACGGCGATCCATGCGCGACAGGCGGACGACGTGCCATTCCGGCTATTGTTCGGGCACGCCCAGGATGCTTTGGGCGCCGCCGACGTGGCGCTGGTGGCGAGCGGAACGGCGACGCTCGAAGCGGCGCTGATCAAGCGGCCGATGGTCATCACCTACAAGATGGCGCCCTCTTCCTGGTGGATTGGCAAGCGCCTGGTCAAGTCGCCCTATGTCGGGCTGCCCAACATCCTCGCCGGGCGCTTCGTGGTGCCGGAGATCCTGCAGGACGCCGCGACCCCGGAAAACCTGGCCGAGGCGCTAGCCAAGCTTTACGAGGACAAGGAAAACGCCGAGGCGGTGGCGGCGGCGTTCTCCGACATCCACCTGCAACTGCGCCAGAACAATGCCGAGAAGGCCGCTGCGGCCGTCATCGAATGCCTGAACTGATCGTCCCGCCGGGCCTCGTCTGCGGCATCGACGAGGCCGGACGCGGGCCGCTGGCCGGGCCGGTGGTGGCGGCCGCCGTGATCCTCGATTCGGCGCGACCGATTGCCGGGCTCGACGACTCGAAGAAGATTGGCGAGAAGAAGCGCGGCGCGCTGGCGCTGCTGATCCGCGAGCGGGCGGTGGCCTGGGCGGTGGCCGAGGCATCGGTCGAGGAGATCGACCGCCTCAATATCCTGCAGGCGACCCTGCTGGCGATGCAGCGTGCCGTGGCGGGACTGGGCATCCGCCCGACAAGTGCCCTGGTGGACGGCAATCGCTGTCCGCGCCTCGACATTCCGGTTGCCGCGGTGATCAGGGGCGACGGCAAGATTGCGTCGATCGCCGCCGCTTCCATTCTCGCCAAGACGGTTCGCGATGCCGGGATGCTTGTCCTGCACGCGCGCTATCCGCAGTACCGGTTCGCCAGCCACATGGGTTACCCGACGGCCGCCCACATCAGGGAGCTGGAAACGCATGGCGTATCGCCGGCGCATCGCCGCAGCTTCGCGCCGGTGGCCAGGCGGCTCGCGCGGCCATGCAACTGATCCGGTCGCGTGACAATCCGTTCTTCAGGAGCCTGAAGCGCCTGGGTGAATCCGCTCGCGAGCGCCGCAAGACCGGGCGCATCCTGCTCGATGGCTTGCATCTGGTCCAGGCTTATGAAGCGATGCATGGCCCGGTCGAAACGCTGGTCGTCGGCGAATCGGCGCTGGCCGGCGGCGAAATCGCCGATTTCGTTGGCGGACGCCCGGTTCTCGTCCTGGCCGACAGCCTGCTGCGCAATCTCGGTCTGGTCGAGACGCCGAGCGGCGTGCTGGCGGTCGCGGCCTTGCCGGTGGCGACGGTTGCGGTCGACCTCGAAAAGGATGCCATTTTGCTCGACGGCGTCCAGGATCCGGGCAACGTCGGCGCGATCCTGCGCACCGCCGCCGCCGCCGGTGTCCGCCAGGCCCTGCTCGGCCCCGGCTGCGCCTCGGTGTGGTCGCCCAAGGTGTTGCGCGCCGGGCAGGGCGCGCATTTCGCGTTGTCCGTTCATGAGGACGCCGACCTTGCAGGTTTCATGGCCGGCTACCGGGGAACGACGGCAGTCACTTGCCTGAACGATGCGACTCCACTTTATGAGGCACGCTGGGAAGGCCCGCTGGCCTGGGTTTTCGGGTCCGAAGGCCAGGGCGTTCGCGCGGATCTGGTTGCTGCCGCTCGACTCCGGATACGGATTCCGATGCCCGGTGCGATAGAGTCGCTGAACGTCGCTGCCGCTGCCGCGGTCTGTCTGTTCGAAACCCTGCGCCGGCGAGGGGAACCTCAGGAATGGCCGCATCAACCATCGAGCGCCCTGATCAGTTCGAACAGCCGCTTATAAAATCCGGGATCGATGACGGTCTCCTCGCCGACTTTCACCAAGGTGTCCTTGTCCAGAGACCAGGGCAGCGAAAGCGATCCGAGGGCCGGAACGCTCACACCGGCATTGCTCCCTTTGGATTTCATCTCGAACTGCGTTTCCAGTCCGCTCGCATAGATGACGGTCCCCGGATTGCCGGGCAGGCAGACGAGGATGATCGACAGCCTGGTGGCTTCATCGGGCTTCGGCCGAAAATACTTTTCACCCCGCATGTTGCGCGGTTTCGCTTCATCGACCTGATACCCCTGACTCAACAATGCCCGCCTGGCGACTTCACACGCCTCGTCAGGCTCCCGGCTGCTGAAGTACTGAAAAGGAGTCTCGCTCGGGAACGCCTCGGTCTGATACGAACGCGGAACCTTTGTCGAACTGCATCCGCTCAGCAGTGCTCCCGCCAGTGCGGCGATCGCCAGCGAACGACAGCACGGAAATATCGACCTGTGAAAAACTCTCATCGCCGGTATTTTAAGCAGTTGAGTCCATGGATTGCCAGTCTTCCGGAATGCGCGACTTGACCGGCAGGCCAGGTCGGATGCGTGATTCATCGCCTCTGCTTATACTTGATGTCGTGAAGGCCACCCCGCGAACCGGAGCAGGAAAAGCATGGACATGATCATCACTTCAAGCGCGTTCTCCCACAACTGCGCGATCCCGAAGACTTACACCTGCGAGGGCAGGGACACTTCTCCGCCGCTGGCGTGGAAGGGAATTCCCGAAAGCGCCAGAAGCCTGGCCTTGATCGTTGACGATCCCGATGCGCCGGATCCCCGTGCGCCACGCATGACCTGGGTGCACTGGGTGCTGTACAACCTGCCGGTCGGCATCTCCGGACTGGCCGAGGCGGTGCGGTCACTGCCCGCTGGCGCACTGGAAGGGCTCAACGACTGGCAGCGTACCGGCTACGGCGGCCCCTGTCCTCCGATCGGGCGGCACCGTTACTTCCACAAGCTGTACGCACTCGATGTCGTCTTGCCGGACCTGGGCCGGCCGACCGGCAAGGCTCTGGAGCAGGCCATGAGGGGGCATATCGTTGCCGAAGCCCGGTTGATCGGCAGCTATCAAAAGAGCGGTTGACCGCGGGGATCGGCAGGCCTTTTTCCGGCAAACCCCTTAAGGCACGGAGTTGTCGCGGTCAACGTCCAGAAACCCGCGACTTCCGGAAGTTTCCCCCTTGCGCGCCGCGACGGCGAGACTACGAGGTTAATCATGGAGGGGACATTCCAAACGAATGGTTACAGCGACATTTTGCTTCCACGAGGAACTCAACGAATTCCTGCTGCCCGAACAGCGGGGCAGGGAGTTCACCGTGCCCTGCGCGCGCAATGCCACGACCAAGCATATGATCGAGGCGCTTGGCGCGCCGCATACCGAGGTCGAGGTGATTCTGGTCAATGGCCGGGCGGCCGGGTTCGACCGCCTGCTGAGCGACGGGGACCGCGTGGCCGTCTACCCCCGCAGCTATTCGCCCGTCGTCGCGCCGATGCTCCGCCTGCGCGAGTGGCCGCTGCCGGTAATCCGCTTCGTCGCTGATTCCCATCTCGGCGGGCTCGCCCGGCTGCTGCGCATGGCGGGTTTCGATACCCTGTATCGCAACGATTACCGGGACAGCGAAATTGCCGACATCGCCCGCCATGAACAACGGATCGTGCTGACGCGCGATCGTGACCTGCTCAAGCAGCGCGGCATCAGCCACGGCTGTTACGTGCATGCGCTGAAGCCGGCGCGGCAATTCGGCGAGATCGTGGCGCGACTGGATCTGGGCCGCAGCTTCCGCCCGTTCGCGCTTTGCCTGGAATGCAATGCACCGGTTCGTGAGGTAGAAAAAAACATGTTGTCAGAGATTTGCCGCCGTCTGTTCGAGCAAGACATGAATATTTCACGATCTGCGATCTCTGCGGCCGCGTCTTCTGGGAGGGGTCGCACTGGCAGCGCATGTGGCAGCTGCTGGACAAGATGATCTGGCCGGGCGGCGCTTCTTCCGACGACCGCTGAAGCCAGCGGTCGAACGCCGCGCTGGCCGACCGGCCAGGCTGTTCAACCCTTGATGCAGACCAGCGGCGCGAGCCGCGCGACCTTGCCGGCGAGCCCGGCGTGGCCGGAGGCATCGACCACGGCAGCGACGTCCTTGTAGGCGAGCGGCGCTTCCTCGGCGACGCCACGCCAGATCGGGCTGCGAATCAGGATGCCGCGCGCCGCCAGATCGTCGATCAGCGTGCGGCCGTTCCAGCGGCGCGTGGCCTCATGGCGGCTCATGGCGCGACCGGCGCCATAACAGGCCGAGCCAAAGGCGCGTTCCCCGGTCCCTGCCGCACCGGCGAGGATGTAGGACGCCGTTCCCATGCTGCCGCCGATCAACACGGGTTGCCCAACCGCCGCGTATTCGCGTGGCAACTCGGTGTGCCCGGGCCCGAAAGCCCGCGTCGCCCCCTTGCGATGCACGAACAGATGGCGCCTGCGGCCGGCAACCAGGTGAAGCTCTTCCTTGCAGGTGTTGTGCGACACGTCATAGAGCAGCGGCAGCCCGATGCCAGGAAAAACCTCAGCAAAGGCCTCCCATGCTCCACGTCGAATCGCGAAAACAGCATGCGCCGCGTTGCAATTTCGTCGATCAGCGCGTTCAGCCAATCGACGAGCAGCAACTCGACGTCCTGCGCCGCGCATTCGACGGTCACCGCCTCGCCATCCGCGATTCGATCCGGATCGCAGATGACCGACGTCATCGCCGTGGCGCCGCCGGCAAAGGCATCGGCCAGGGTCGAGCCGCTGCCACGGACGCCGACATCGGCCTCATGGGCAAAGCTCTGCTACTCCATCAGCGCACCCGCGCCAACTGGCCATCCAGCAACGCCGCCGGCAGGTCTTCCGGGAAAGGAACGCTGGTGTCAATGCGCAGGGTGCAGGCTTCTTCATCAGGCGTAATCACCTCGCGGGCGCGCATCTGGTACGCTAGCACCGCCTGGTCTGCCTCCGAGGCGTCGCCGCCGGCCGCCTGACGGCTGGCCAGCCGGGACCGCAGGACCGCTTCCGGCGCGGTGCAGTCGAGGATGACGAAGGGAACCCCCCGTGCTGCCGCCAAATCCCGGAAGGCCGCGCGCTGCCAGACCTTGAGGCTGGCTGCGTCCACCAGCACCGGATAGCCTGCGGCAAGGATATCACCGGCCAGCTCGACGAGGCGGTCATAGGTTGCCGTCGTCGCCGCCGTATCGTAGATCCCGTCGCCGACAGCGGAGTCACTGCGGGCGAGGGCGGGTAGGCCGCAAAGGCGCTTGCGCTCGACATCCGAACGGATGCGCAACGCGCCCAGTCTCTCCAGCAGTTGCTGCGCGAGCCAGCTCTTCCCCGAACCGGCAAGGCCGTGCATGAGCAGCAGCCTGGGGTTGCGCGGCAGGGTGGCTTTCGCTGCACAGTTCAGGTACTGATCGCAGTTGGCGAGTTCCGCGACCCTGTCTGCGGGGTTTTCCTGACTCGCCCGGATCGCGGCGACCTTGGCCCGCACCAGGGCGCGGTAGACGGTGTAGAAGGCGAGCAGCGGCAGACCGCGGTAATCGCCCATCGCCTCCAGATAGCGGTTGAGCAGGCGATGCCCGTAGTCGGCACGGCCACGCTCCGCCAGGTCCATGGTGAGAAAGGCGATTTCGTTGAGCACGTCGATCCATCTCAGCCCGGGGTCGAATTCGATGCAGTCGAAAATCCGCAACCCGGCGCCTGTCCTGACGATGTTGCCGAGGTGCAGGTCGCCATGGCATTCGCGGATCCAGCCGTCACGCAGGCGGGTCGCGAGCAGGTCGGCCAACTGGCTGAAGCGTCGGCGGCTCCATGCTTCCAGGTCGGCGAGCCGGGCGCGGTGGGCCGCGCCGGATAGCTGATCGCCGAGCTGGGCGAAGTTCTGCGCGATCGGTTCCCACACCGCTTCCGGCGAGCCGGACCGCCGGTCGGGCGGAGCCCGTTCCGCCCGTTCGTGAAAATCGGCCAGCTGATCGGCGAGCTGGTCGATCACATTCGGGGAAAGGCATCCCGCCGCCAATTGCCTGTCGAGCAGGGCCTCCTGCGGGAAGCGGATCATCTGCACCGCATACTCGATGGCCTCGCCGTTCGCGGCGAACTGCGGCGCATCGGGGGGGCCGGTGATCGCGACCACCGCCAGATAAAGTTCCGGAGCCAGACGGCGGTTGAGACGCAACTCCTCTTCGCAAAAGAAGCGGCGTCTGGCGAGGGTGCCGAAATCGAGAAATCCCAGCGCGACCGCTTTCTTGATCTTGTAGGCATAGGCGCCGCTCAACAGCACGTACGAGACATGCGTCTCGATCACTTCGACCTGCCCGGCCGGATGCGGATAACAGGCCGGATTCCTCAGTGCGGCGACGAGAGCCGCCTGTTCGCCAGCGACATTGCGGCCGTCCGCGGTCATGGCGACCCGCTGCACACGCCGGGGCAAATGCTCAAACGGCAAGGCGCACCGGAATCCGCCGCGGCCCGAAAGCGTGGCCGTCGCGGCCGAGCGTCCTGCCGAAGCGGCCGGCGATGGCGGTCTGGCAGTGCGGGCAATGGCCTTGCGGGTCGAGGTCGTAGCGGCGGATGTCGTACCAGTCGCGGATGATGAGCGCGGCGTGACAGCTCGGGCAGTAGGTGGTGCCGCCCTCGCTGTCGTGGACATTGCCGGTGAACACGTGGTGCAGGCCGGCGTCGAGGGCGACGCGGCGGGCCTGGATCAGGGTGGCGGGCGGCGTTGGCGGCAGGTCGTTCATCTTCCAGTCGGGGTGGAAGGCGGTGAAGTGCAGCGGCACGTCCGGCCCCAGTTCGCGGGCGACCCAGGTGGCGAGTTCGTTGATTTCCGCCGGGCTGTCGTTCTGGCCGGGGATCAGCAGCGTGGTGATTTCGAGCCAGCAGTCGGTTTCGTGGTGGATGTAGGCCAGCGTGTCGAGCACCGGCTGCAGGTGGCCGACGCAGAGCTTGTGGTAGAAATCCTCGGTGAAGGCCTTGAGGTCGACGTTGGCGGCGTCCATGACTGCGAACAGTTCGCGCGCCGGTGCCGGGTAGATGTAGCCGGCGGTGACGGCGACGTTGCGGATGCCCTGTTCGCGGCAGGCGAGCGCGGTGTCGATGGCGTATTCGGCGAAGATGACCGGGTCGTTGTAGGTGTAGGCGACGCTGTCGGCGCCGTAGCGTCTGGCGGCGGCGGCGATCATTTGCGGGCTGGCTTCGTCCATCAGGCGGTCCATGTCCTTCGACTTGGAAATGTCCCAGTTCTGGCAGAAGCGGCAGGCGAGGTTGCAGCCGGCGGTGCCGAAGGAGAGGATGCTGCTGCCGGGGTAGAAGTGGTTGAGCGGCTTTTTCTCGATCGGGTCGATGCAGAAGCCGGAGGAGCGGCCGTAGGTGGTGAGCTGCATGGCGCCATTGACCATCTGGCGCACGAAGCAGGCGCCGCGCTGGCCTTCGTGCAGCTTGCAGTCGCGCGGGCAGAGGTCGCATTGCACGCGGCCGTCGGGCAGGGCGTGCCACCAGCGGCCTGGGTAGAGGGTTTCGGGCGTGTTCATGCGTCGTTCTCTTTCCATTTCTTCACGGCATAGCGCTGCAGGCGGACATCCGGTCCCCAGTAGCCGGCCGGCAGCCCGGCCTTCTGCTTTAGACGGGCCATGAAGGCGGCGGGTTCGGGCAATTGTTCCCAGACCTGCGGCAGGAAGGTCGAGCGATGGCGGCCGGCGATGAAGATCACGCCGTCACGGTCGGGGCGCAACTGGGCGAGCGCGTCGGCTTCGCTGGTGAAGGAGATCGGCTCGGCGGGAGTCAGCAGCGAAACCTCGACGCGGGTAAGCGGCAGTTCCTCGGCGGTCAGCGGCTTGAAGCGCGGGTCGCGCAAGGCGGCGCTGCGGGCGTTTTCCTGAACGTCGGCAAGCAGCGGGCGCCATGCTTCGAGACTGCCGATGCAGCCGCGCAACTGGCCATGCTGGGTGAGGGTGACGAAGGTGGCGCCCATTTCGTGCAATTCCAGCAGGTCGACCACAGCAGTGCCCGGCTGCCCGAAGCAGGCGGCGATGGCGTTGCGCGCCAGCGTCAGCAAGGTCGTTCCCAGTTCAGCCATTTTCTTTGGCCTCGTGGAAGGCGAACGCGGCATAGCCGACGACGCGCTGCCGGTCGCCGGCAGTGTCGCCGGAATTGCAACGGTGGATCAGTTGCGGCGCCAGGCCGCGCCGGCGGGCGGCGAGCAGCAGGCCGTTGACCGGGTAGGCGCCGCAGGCCTGGTCCGTGCGGATGCGGGTGTCGAGCTGAAGGATGTGCTGGCAGGTGTCGCGGTCGACCTGGTTGGCGGCGGCATAGGGCAGGAAGTGCGAGAGATCCGAGCTGATGACGATCAGCGTTTCCGGCCCGCCCCACAGCAGGTCGAGCACTTCGGCGACGGCTTCGGGCGGCGCGTGACCGACGGCGAGCGGAACGAGGGTGAATTCGTCGAGCAGGCGCTGCAGGAAGGGCAGATGGACCTCCAGCGAGTGTTCCTCGGCGTGGGCCCGGTCGCTGCAGACGATCTGCGGCAGCGCGGCGAGGCGGGCGATGGCGGCGCCGTCGAGCGGGACGGCGCCGAGCGGCGTGGCGAAGGCATCGGTTTTCGGCACGGCGATGCCGTCGACCGCAACCCGATGGGTCGGGCCGAGCAGCACCACGCGATGGATCGCCGAATGCCACGGGGCCAGCGCCGCATACGCCATGGCGGCGGTCGACCCGGAGTAGACGTATCCGGCGTGGGGCACGATCAGCGCCTTGGGTTGCAGCGCTTCGGTCGGCGGCGCCGCGGCCAGCAACCGGTCGACGGTGGCGGCCAGGACGGCCGGGCGGGCGGGGTAGAACATCCCGGCAACGGCGGGAGAACGGGTGATGGTCACGGTCGACTCCTCAAATGAGCAATAATCCGAGCGCCATGCCGCCGCCGATGGCGAGCAGGCCGGGCAGCGCATGGCGGGCAAGCGGGCCGCCGCCGATGCTGACGACGAGGCCGACCTTGAAGGTCAGGTTGGCCATCAGCGCCAGCGTCACGGCGGTCACGGCATGGTCGGCCGGGATCTTTTCGAGGTTGTACAGACGCAGGGCGGACAGCACGCTGGCGTCGGCGTCGGTCAGGCCGGACGCCAGCGCGACGATGTAGAGGCCCCGGTTGCCGGCGATGTCCTGGAGCCAGGCGGAAGCGAGCAGCACGATCGCGTAGAGGAGGCCGAAGGAAATCGCGGTCTTGAGTTCTGTTGGGTTCTTGACCGAGGGCATCGGCAGCTCGCCGCCGGCGTTGAGAATCGTCCACCCATGGAGCGTGAACGCCAGACCGGGCACCAGGCCGCAGGCGAAGACAACGGCAATCTGCCCGACCAGCGTCGGCGCGACGACGCCGGCCACGACGCCGAGACGAATCATGACCATCAGGTTGGCGATCAGGATCACGATCGCCGCCATGCGCACCAGATGGATATGGTCACGCGCGTGGCGCGAGAACATCATGGTCGTCGCCGTGCTCGACGCCAGGCCGCCGAAGATGCCGAGGAGCGCCGCGCCGTGGCGGGCGCCGATGATGCGCAGGGCAAGGTAGCCGGCAAGGGCGAGGCCGGAAACGAGGACGACCATCCACCAGATCTGGCGCGGATTGAGGGCGCCGTAGGGCCCGTAGTCCTGGCTCGGGAGAATCGGCAAAACGACCAGCGACAGCACGGCGAACTGGAGGATGGAATTGATGTCTTTCGGCGTCATCCGCCGGCTGAAGCGGCTGAGTTCCGCCTTGAAGTAGAGTAGCACGGTGGTCGCGATGGCGAGCATGACGGCCAGCGTCGCGTAGCCGGACCAGACCGCCGCGCCGAGTCCATAGGTAACGATGATCGCCGCTTCGGTGGTGAAGCCGCGATACTGCTCCTCCTGGCGCGCCGAAAAATTGGAGGCGATCATCGCGCCGGCAATGACCAGCAGGCCGGTCACCAGCACCGCCGGGCCGCCGCTCCTGTCGCTGAGCAGGGCAAACAGGCAGCCGAGCATCGAAACCAGCGCAAAGGTGCGCAACCCGGCCGCCGACTCCGGGCGGCGTTCGCGCTCCATGCCGACCAGCAGTCCGATCCCCAGTGCCGTGGCGAAGGCCTGGACGGGCCCTGCCAGTTCGGGATCGACGAAGCTCATCGCCTTTTCTCCTGCTTTGCTTTATTCAGTAAAATTAGTCCATGCCACGCCATTTCGCAATCGTTCCCGCTGCCGGAAGCGGATCGCGCTTCGGTTCGGAGAAGCCGAAACAGTACTTGAGCCTGCTCGGCCGCCCTTTGCTCCATCATACGCTGGCCGCGCTGGCGGCCTGTCCCGAAATCGACCGGGTCTGGGTCGTCCTCGCGCCGGACGATCGCGAATGGGACAGTTACGACTGGTCGGAACTTGGCCCCAAGCTGGAAACCCTGCGCTGCGGCGGCGCGACGCGGGCCGACAGCGTCGGCAACGGCCTGCGGGCGGCGGCCATGGTGGCGAGCGACGACGACTGGATCCTGGTGCACGACGCGGCCCGCCCGTGTCTCAGCCAGGAAATGCTCGCCGCGCTGCTGGTGGGGCTGGCGGATGACCAGGTCGGCGGCATCCTTGCCGTTCCGGTCGCCGATACCCTGAAACGCGCCGACGGCGAGCAGCGCGTCGCCGCCACCGAGGCGCGCGACGGCCTGTGGCAGGCGCAGACGCCGCAGATGTTCCGTTACGGGGTTCTCAGGGAAGCGCTGGAAAAGTGCCGCGCCGTCACCGACGAAGCCGGGGCGATCGAGGCGCTCGGCCTCAAGCCGCGCCTGGTGCGCGCCGACGCGACCAACCTCAAGGTGACCTACCCGGCCGATCTGGTCCTGGCGGCGCTGATCCTCAGGGGGCGAAAATGAATTTTCGGGTCGGGCAGGGCTACGACGTGCATCGGCTGGTCGCCGGCCGCAAGCTCATCCTCGGCGGGGTCGAGATTCCCCATGAAACCGGCCTGCTCGGCCACTCGGACGGCGATGCGCTGCTGCATGCGATCACCGACGCCTTGCTCGGCGCCCTCGCGCTGGGCGACATCGGCCGCCATTTTCCCGACAGCGACCTGCGCTACCAGGGCGTCGACAGCCGCGTGCTGCTGCGCGCCGCCGTCGCCCTGCTGGCCGAACGCGGCTGGCGGCCGGTCAATGTCGACGCAACGATCGTCGCCCAGCAGCCGAAGCTCGCCCCGCACACGGCGACGATGGTTGCGAATGTCGCGGTCGACCTCGGAATTTCGCCCGATTCCGTGAATATCAAGGGCAAGACCAACGAGAAGCTCGGCTATCTCGGGCGCCAGGAAGCGATCGAGGCGCAGGCGGTGGTGCTCGTCGAACGTGCGCCCTGAGAGCGGCCAGCAGCCCGGAACGCGGCCCGAACAGGCGCGGGTCTTCTTCGCCCTGTGGCCGCCGCCGGAGTCCGCAAGGTATCTGGCGGATGTCGCCGGTTCCTTTGCCGCAAGGGCCGGCGGGCGGGCGATACGTCAGGAAGCGATCCACCTGACCCTGGCGTTCCTCGGCGACGTGGCAGTCGAACGCCTGCCGGATCTCGAGCGCGCGACGCGCGAGGTGCTCTGCGAAGCCTTCGCCCTGACGCTGGACCGCTTCGGCCTGTGGCGCCACAACCGGATATTCCAGGCCGGTTGCAGCGTCCCGCCTGCGGCGCTCGCCGGGCTGGCGGCCGCCCTCGCCGCGGCATTGCCGGCAGCCGGATTCGCCGTCGCCGATGCCCGGCGGACCTTCATCCCGCATGTCACGCTGGTGCGCAAGCTGGCCACCCTCGACGCCGAATTGCCGCAGTGCGAACCGGTTGTGTGGAGCAACCGGCAGTTCGTCCTGGCGCGCTCGACCCCGTCGGCGCACGGGTCGTCCTATCGGACCATTGCCGAGTTCCCGCTGCTCGCCAGGGCGCCCTGAGCGCTGGCCGCGACCATTTCCCCGCTGGCGCAGCCTACTTCATGAATTGCAGGGGGCCGCCATCCTGGGGCTTGATCTCTTCCTTGAAGCGACCCATGATGCGCGCCTGCATGGCGGTCGGCAAGGGCACGAAACCCGTGTTGGTGATGATGTCGTCGCCCCTCATGAACGCCCAGTAGAAGAAACCTAGGGTCTGCGAAACGCTTGCGGCAGTCTTCGGCGCCCGGTCGACGAGGACGAATGTCGCTTGCGTGATCGGCCAGGTGGTGCTGCCCGGCATGTTGAGCAGCGACGCGTATTCATCGGCCGTCAGATTCATCGCCGACGCCTTGACCGCCGCCTTCAGGCCGGCCTCCGAAGGCGCAACGAACTTGCCTTGACGGTTTTCCAGCAGAACCGGGTTGAGCTTGTCGCGTGCGATACGGTCCAGCGACACATAGGTAATTGCCCCGCGCGCGCCTTTCAGGGCTTCGACGACGCCATCGTTGCCGCGTGCCTTGGTGACCGTCCCTGGCCAGGACACGGTATTGCCGCTCGCGATCGAACGAGACCAGTTTTCACTGACCAGGGACAGGTAGCTCGTGAAGGCGGCGGTGGTACCCGAACTGTCTTCGCGGACGATACGGGTGATCGTCACCTTGGGCAGGTCGCTGCCCGGATTCAGTTCGGCGATGCGCGGATCGTTCCACTCGGTGATCCGCCCGGCAAAGATGTCGGCCAGAACGGGCCCGGTCAGCCGCAGTTGTCCCGAGCTGCCGGGGCGGAAACTGACCACCGGCACGATCCCGCCGACGACCGTGGGAAACTGGAACAGGTTGTTGCGCTTGATCTCCTCGCGCGAAACGGCGACATCACTGGCGCCGAAATCGACCTCCCTGGCGATGATGCGCTTGACGCCTTCGCCCGAACCGACGGCCTGATAGGCCACGGGAATCGATTTTTCCTTGGCGAAGCTCTGCCCCCAGGAGGTGTAAATTGCTGCCGGAAGCGTGGCTCCGGCGCCGCGAATGCTCGCCGCGTTGCCCTGCTGCGCCTGGACCATGCCCCAATGGACAAGTCCGACCAAGATCAACGCGATGCGTCCGATCGACATGACATTCCCTCCTGATTGACCAATGTTCCAGAACCTGCACGAGCCTGACCGGCGCCTTCCCCGCCTCGCGCCATAACCGAAAAGAATAACACACGCCAATCCGCTTTGTCTGTCCCGGCCCTCCCAACTACTCCTCGCGGGTGCGTCCTGATCCGGTCGCGGCCATGATGACCAGTCTAGCCAGCAGACCGCCGCCGGGATTGGGCAGCAGTTCCAGTCGCCCGTCATGCAGGCGGGCGATGCGGTCGACGATGGCGAGGCCGAGGCCGGTGCCGGTGGCGTTGCTGCGGGCGACGTCCAGCCGCGTGAAGGGGCGCTTGAGGCGCTCGGTCTCGCTGGGCGGAATGCCGGCGCCACGGTCGCCGACTTCGATCCAGACCTCTCCCGCCTGCCCCGACAGGCTCACCGAAACCTCGCCGCCGCCGTATTTCACCGCGTTGTCGATCAGGTTGCCGATGGCCCGGGTGAGGGCGCGCGGGCGTACCGCCAGTTCGGGAAGATCGCCGGCGGTCAAGCGGATCGGCTGTCCGCGCTGTCGCTGGCGTTCGACCACGCCGGCGAGCAGGGCGCCGAGGTCGGTGGCGACGGCTTCTTCACCAGCATCGGTGCGCGCGTAATCCATGAACTGGGCGATCACGGCTTCCATCTGCTCGATGTCGTCGACGACCGACTGTCGTGCCGATTCATCGGCGACGCTCATTTCGGCCTCCAGGCGCAGGCGGGTGAGGGGAGTGCGCAGGTCGTGCGAGATGCCGGCGAGGACTTCCGAGCGGTCCTTTTCGTGCCGCTGCAGGTCGGCGGCCATGGCATTGAAGGCGCCGGCCAGCAGGCGCATTTCCTCGGCGCCGGATTCGGGGAGCGGCTTCGGATTCAGGCCGCGACCGACGGCCTTGGCCGAGATGGCCAAGGCCTTGAGCGGGCGGCTGATGCGCGACGCGATAAGCCAGGCGACCGCCAGCGCCAGTGCCAGCGCCAGCAGGCCCCAGATCAGCCAGTGACCGGCAACCGTGCGTGTCGCGCGTTCGCGCGGCAGGATCAGCCAGTATTCTTCCTCGTCCTCCTCGTCGAGGCGGAAGCTGACCCAGAAGCCGGAGACGCCGTCGACCTCGGCGGCGATCCTGGTGTGCGGTCCGAGGCGCGCCAACAGCTCGCGTTCGATCAGACGGTGAAAGCGGGAATCGGGCATCGCCTCGATGCGGTCGTCGGCCTCGGCCGGCAGGAGGCGGATGCCTTCCCAGGTAGATAGGTCGCTGAACAGCGCCGGGCGTCTTTCCGGGGCGGCGGCGAAAAGCGCGGCCCGGATCAGGTTGACCGCGGAAGCCGCAAGCTGGGCCGTTTCCCTGGCGCGCGGCTCGGCTTCGATGTAGCGGAACAGGCTCAGCCAGGCCGAGGTCGTCAGGATCACGAGAGCTGCCAGCAACAGGAAGGTGCGCGCCAGCAGCGTGCGCGGAATCATTGCCGCTCGGCGCCGTCCGGCACGAAGACATAACCGAATCCCCAGACCGTCTGCAGGTAGCGCGGCTGGGCGGGGTCGCTTTCGATCAGCTTGCGCAGGCGCGACACCTGGACGTCGATGGCGCGGTCGAATGGCCCCTGCTCGCGGCCGCGGGCGAGAGCCATCAGCTTGTCGCGCGAGAGGGGCTGGCGCGGATGCTGCAGGAGCACCTTGAGCACGGCGAATTCGCCGGTGGTCAGTGGCAGCAGTTCGTCGCCGCGCTTGAGCGCGCGGGCGGCGAAATCGACCTCGATGCCGCCGAAGCGGACCGCCGGTTCGTCCGCCTGCGGTGCGCCGGGCGGCGCCGATGACTGGCGGCGCAGCACGGCATGGACGCGGGCGAGCAGTTCGCGCGGGTTGAACGGCTTGGGCAGATAGTCGTCGGCGCCCATTTCGAGTCCGACGATGCGGTCGACCTCTTCGCCCTTGGCGGTCAGCATGATGATCGGTGTCGTGTCGCCGGTGCCGCGCAGGCGCCGGCAGATCGTCAGGCCGTCCTCGCCGGGCAGCATCAGGTCGAGGACGATCAGGTCGAAATGTTCGCGTGTCCGCAACCTGTCCATCTGCGGCGCATCGCCGACGGCCCTGACCTCGAAGCCCTGTTCGCCGAGGTAACGGACCAGCAGGTCGCGCAGGCGGCTGTCGTCGTCGACGACGAGAAGGCGCTGTTGTCTGTCGTTCATGGCGTGAAGGATAATCCGGCGGTCATGGTTGGCATGCGGCCAATGGTAACAAGCTTTTTCAGCGGTGAAGCCGGAAACAAGTTGTTACAAAGCGGCCGGCCAAGCTGCTCGATGCCTTGCCCAAGCAATGCAAGAATGGAGCCGGGTCAAGAAGGAAGGTCATGAAGATGTCTGTGTGGCGAAGGATGGCGCGCTTGCTGCTCGTGTTCTCGGCCTTGTCGGCTGTGACCGGAGTGGCGCACGCACAGATTCCGCCGGACCAGCGCCGCCAGATGCGTCAGGAAATGCGTGAGCAGTGGCGGCAGATGCCGCAGGACGACCGCCAGCGGTTTCGCGAGGACCGCCGCGAACAATGGCGGCCGATGCCGCACGACGACCGGCAGCGGATGCGCGACGAGATGCGCG
>CAZKSD010000025.1:0-16251 GCA_964555315.1 uncultured Dechloromonas sp. | reverse complement strand
TGCGCGTCTTCCAGCAGGACGCCAATGTCCAGGACCTCTTCGACCACGTCATCGACCGCTGGCGGCTAACCGGCAACACCGTGCTGATCGCCGGCACCGACCTCGTCGACCACACCATCGACCCCGACGACATCTTCACCTTCATCGACGGCCGCCTCGGCGAGCGCTTCATTCGCAGCCCGGCCGACATCGCGCGCCGGCTGGTGGATTTCGAATGGCAGCCCGACGTCGAGGGGCGCTACCGGGTCAATGAGTGTTACTGCCACGACACGACCTGGCAGCAGGCGCTGGCCGCGCTGGTTCGGGCCAGCGATGTCGTGCTGATGGACCTGCGCAATTTCGTCGCCCAGAACGAAGGCTGCCTGCACGAACTGCGGGTGCTGGCGACGACGTCGGGACTGGCCCGCGTCGTCGTCCTGATCAACGAACGGACCCAACTACCAGCCGCCCAGGCAGCCATTGCCGAAGCAACCGCCACCGCCCCGGCCGGGCGTTTCGTGTGGCTGATGCAACATGGCGACGAGCCTCCGGTCACGGAAGAGGTGCTCACGCCGTTGTTCGTCGCTTCCGACAAGCGCTAGCCGAAGCCTTCGTTCAGGAAGGTGCGTTCGAACCGGTGCAGGCCTCCGCCGATTCGACAAGGCGCGGATTGAACGGCAGCGCCAAACCGATTTACCATCCCGTTCACCTGCCCGGTCGTAACCAGAATCCGTTTTCCGGAACAGCAAACACGCCCACCTCCTGGAAGCGCCCAAGATGACCCGAAGATCAGCAGCGAAGCGCCAGCCCGCCACGGTGCCGACAGGCCCTGACGGGTCGCAGCCGCGAGCCGGGCGCTTGATGGTTGCCGGCGTCTTGCTCGCGGCGTTGATTGCCGGCGCAACGCTGTTTTTCGTCTCGTCGTCCCCGGCGCCGGCCCCTGCCTCCTCCCCATCGCCTGGCCCCGCGATCGCTCCCAACACGGAGCCGGGCAGGGTTTCCGCCACTTATGTCGGCGCCGAAACCTGCAAGGCCTGCCACGAGAGCGAATTCAAGGCGTGGTCGGGTTCGCATCACCAATTGGCGATGCAGGAAGCGACGGCGAGCAGCGTGCTCGGCGACTTTGCCAACGCCAGGTTCAGGAAGGATGGCGTCGAGTCCACCTTCTTCAGACGCGGCGACAGGTTCATGGTGCGCACCGACGGCCCGGACGGCAAGCTGGCCGACTACGAGGTCGCCTACACCTTCGGGGTCCATCCGCTGCAGCAGTATCTGATCCCGTTTCCCGGCGGGCGTTACCAGGCGTTGCCGATTGCCTGGGACAGCCGCCCGAAGAGCGAAGGCGGCCAGCGCTGGTTTCACCTCAATCCCGGACAGAAGGTGGACTACACGGATCCGCTGCACTGGACGGGCGTCTACCAGAACTGGGCGCTGCAGTGCGCCGAGTGCCATTCGACCAACCTGCACAAGGGCTACGACGCGGCCAGCCAGACCTACAAGACGACCTTCAGCGAAATCAACGTCGCCTGCGAAACCTGCCATGGTCCGGCGTCCCGGCACGTCGACTGGGCTGAACAGGCCAGGCCGCCGTATGGCGCCAGTGACGACAAGGGCCTGCCCTCGCTGCAAAGCCGCTGGAAGGAGGCCTGGAAGTTCCCGACCGACGCCGCGAAATTCGCCGTGCGCGACGCGCCAGCGGTGCCAGCCGGCATGAACAGTTGCGCCGCCTGTCATGCCCGGCGCTCGACTCTGAGCGAAGAGCGGACCCCCGGGGCAACGCTGGAAGACAGCCATCGCCTGGCGCTGCTCACCGCACCCAACTACCACGCCGATGGCCAGCAGCGGGAAGAGGTCTATGTCTGGGGCTCGTTCCTGCAAAGCAAAATGCACCAGAATGGCGTCACCTGCATGGATTGCCACGATCCGCACAGCCTGAAACTGCGCGCCGAAGGCAATGCGCTATGCACCCGCTGCCATGCCGCCGCCGAGTTCGACGCTCCCAAACACCACCACCATGCGGCCGGCGGCAAGGGCGCGCAGTGCGTCACCTGCCACATGCCGACGCAGAACTACATGGTCATCCACGCCCGCCAGGATCACAGCCTGCGGGTTCCGCGCCCGGATCTTTCGCTGACGCTGGGCAGCCCCAACGCCTGTACCCAGTGCCACACCGGCAGGAAGCCGCAGTGGGCGGCCAGCGCCATGGACCAGTGGTACGGCAGGAGCTGGCGCGAGCGCCCGCACTACGGCAGCACCTTGCACGCCGGCGCAACCCAGGGCGTGCGCGCCCTGCCCGGCCTGCTCGAACTCGCCGCCAGCCCGACGGCGCCGGCGATCGTCCGGGCGACGGCGGCGACCCTGGCGCAGCCCCATGCCAACCCCGGCACGCTGCCGGCGGCGCGTGCGTTGTTGCACGATGCCGACCCCGCGGTGCGCATCGCCGCGCTGGGCATGATCGCCACGGCCGATCCGGAGAACCGGGTGCGCAGTGGCGTGCCGCTGCTCTCCGACCCGGTGCGTGGTGTGCGCATCGAAGCCGCGCGCCTCCTCGCCGACATCCCGGATGCCCGGATTCCCGAGGGCAAACGCGCCGCCCGCGCCGCCGCCCTGCTGGAATATGAGAACGCCCTGGCGTTGGAGGCCGACTGGCCTGCGGGCCAGGTCAACCTCGGCAATCTGCGCTTGCGCCAGGGGCGCGTCGACGAGGCGATCGCCGCTTACGAGCGCGCCATCGCGCTCGACAAGGGCCTTGCCGACGCCTATGTCAATCTGGCGGACCTTCTGCGTCAACTCGGCCGCGACCCGGAAGGAGAAGCGATATTGCGCCGGGGTCTGGCGGTGCTTCCGCGCGATGCCGGCCTGCACCATGCCCTCGGGCTGCTGTTGACGCGCAAGGGGGACAAGGCGGCGGCGCTCACGGAATTCGTCGAAGCGGCGAGGCTGGCCCCGGACAACGCGCGCTATGCCTACGTCCATGCCATCGCTGTCGATTCCGCGGGCAAGCGGGAACAGGCGCTGGCCCTGTTGCGCAACGCGAACAAGCGGCACCCCAACGATCTCGACATCCTCGGTGCGTTGCTCTCGCTGAGCCGTGAATCCGGCGACCGGCAAGCCGCCCTTGGCTACGCGAAGCAACTCACCGAACTGTTGCCGGGAAACCCAGGCCTGAACCGGTTGATCGCCGAAATGGAAGCGAAATGAAGCGCTGCGGAACGTTGCTCGGCGCTGGTCCGGGCCAGCTTCTCAATCCTGAGCAAGGCAGCGCAAGCTATCGACCTGTCGGAGGGGCGATGCTTTTGAGGGAAAGTCCAAATCTCTGAAGATCATCGATTTTCGAACTTATCTTCCCCGTCGGTGTCTGTGCAATTCGGGGTATGTCCCCGCGTGTCTTTGCAGGCACGATTTGGGTCATCCGGTCAGCATTCTTTCAGAGGATTTCAACTCACTTGAGGAGAGCGCCAATGAAATACATGATCAACTGGTTCGAACGCCCGCAAGGTTCTCCTGCCGAGTACGAGAATGCCCAGAAGCGGATATTGGAACTTTTCACTCAATGGACGGCGCCGGACGATTTCAGGATAGAGATGTTCGTGGTGCGAGTCGGCGATTGGGGTGGGCACATGCTGGTGGACTGCGACAATCCGTTGACAGTTCACAAGGTCTGCTCGACCTTTCCAGCTTTTGGCTTTGAGGCTCGACCCGTGGTTCCCGTCATGGATGCGGTCCGCGTCGAACTGGAGGCGATTGCCTGGCGGGATGGACTGAAACCCCAGTGATTCGGCCGTCGGCGGATCTGGAGTGTGGCGGCCGGTCTCGAGGCTGGCTGCGGCTGGTAACAGACGCATCCGGGAGTGGCGGCGCCTGACCGTCATTCGTCCGGGCCTGCGCCAAATAAGCCGCGCAGGCCGCGCCAAGCCGACGTCGGACTTGCCTGACACCGCCGGGGCGATCCGATATTCCATGAAGGCCGGTTGGATTTTTCATCCTCGCGTAGCGCCGCCTGAACGCCAAGATCTCTCTGCGCAACGCTTCCGTGCGCACCTCGCTGGCCACCATTCCGGTTTGATGACAGTCCGACGGACCTTCAAGAGAGAAACGGGGAGATGATGATTGCGCCCAATATTCTTGCGCTCGTTCTGGCAGGCGGTGAAGGCACCCGTCTGCACCCGCTGACCCAGCATCGTTCCAAGCCAGCGGTGCCTTTCGGCGGCCGTTTTCGCATCGTCGACTTTGTGCTGTCGAACCTGGTCAACTCGAAGATCTTCTCGATCTACCTGCTGGTCCAATACAAGTCGCAGTCGTTGATCGAGCACATCCGCCGTTCCTGGCTGCTGGCGCCGATCTTCCCCGAGCAGTTCATCGCGGTGGTTCCACCGCAGATGCGCGAGGGACCGGAATGGTTCCAGGGCACCGCCGATGCCGTCTATCAGAACCTGGGGCTGATCGAAAAGCGTTGTCCGGACCTCGTCGTGGTGTTCGGCGCCGACCACGTCTATCGCATGGACGTGCGTCAGATGGTGAATTTTCACTTGCGCAGCCATGCCGACGTCAGTATCGCCGCGTTGCCGGTTCCCATCGAGGGAGCCTCGGCATTCGGCATCATTGACGCCGGCGAAGACGGGAGCGTGCGCAGCTTCTGCGAGAAGCCGAGCGACCCGTCGCCGATGCCCGGTGATCCGGCGCGCGCCTTCGCCTCGATGGGAAACTACATCTTCACGACCGATGTGCTGATCAAGGCGTTGCGGGAGGGGCACCGGCTGGGAGAAAAAGATTTCGGCAAGGATCTCCTGCCGCGCCTGATTCAGACGCAAAGGGTGTTTGCCTACGATTTCTGCGGCAATCGCATCCCCGGCATACGCGCCTCCGAGGAGCAAGCCTACTGGCGCGATGTGGGAACCATCGATGCCTATTTTGCCGCCCATCAGGATCTCCTGGGCGCCGAGCCGAAGCTCGATCTGTTCAATCCCAGATGGCGGATCGGTTCCAGTAACTATCAGGGGCCGTCGCCGAAATTCCTGCACGCCGAACTGGACAACAGCATCATCAGCGCCGGTGGGCTGATCAAGGGAGCTCATATCCGCAATTCGATCGTTCGCCGCGAAGTAATCATGGACGAGGATGTGGAACTCGACGAGTGCGTCATCATGGACTACGCAGTGCTGCGCAAGGGGGCGAGGCTCCGGCGCGCCATCGTCGACCGTTACAACACGATCGAAGCCGGTGATCGCATCGGCTACGACGCGGACGCCGACCGTCGCCGATTTACCGTCACCGACTCGGGAATCGTGGTCGTTCCCCGAGGCCAGGGCATGGAAATCCGTGCGGAGGAGAGGATGTTTCGCTACCTGTAGACCACGATCCCGACTCGAAACGGAATTCAAGGTCGTCGACGAACGTCGTCAGGCATGTCGTGCGCCGTATATCGAGGTGGTCGGAACGGCTTTCGGCAGTTCAGGCATTCCGGTGCGCGGCACACTTTGCACCAGCGCCTCAGGCAGCCTTGCCCCCCATCGCCATCAGCAATGCCGATTCCAGATTCTCCACCAGCGCATCGCAGTCGCTGGCGCTTACGGCTTCGCCCTCGTTGTAGCCATAGGGCACGCAATACACCGCGCAACCCGCCGCCCGGGCCACTTCGATGTCATGGCGGGAGTCGCCGATGTGCAGGTTGGCATTCACCGCACGGCCCATCTGCGTGCAGGCATGGCGCAAGGGTTCCGGGTGCGGCTTGCGGAACGGCGTGCTGTCGCCGGAGACGATGGCCGAGAAATAGTGCTTCAGCCCCATCCGCTCGAGCAGGGGCTCGGTGAACGCGGCAGGCTTGTTGGTCAGCACCGCCAGCGGCACACGGGTCGCGCGCCAGGCCTCCAGCCCGGCAAGCACGCCTGCGAAAATGCGCGTTTCGTTGCCGTTGACCGCAGCATAGTGCCGCTTGAAGACCTCGACGGCGCGGGCAAGGAGCGCTTCATCCGGCGCCGCCCCGCGATCGAGGCAGCGGCCTACCAGAACGACGATGCCCCGACCGACAAAGCTGCGGATTTCGTCTTCGCTGCGCAACGGCGAACCCAGCTCGGCGAGCATGCGATTGCTGGCCTCGGCCAGATCGGGCACGGTATCGAGCAGGGTACCGTCGAGGTCGAAGGTAACCGACTGGAAACGCATCAAACGCTGGCCAGTTCGGCGCGCAGGGCGCCGATGATCGAGTTGTAGCGCTGGGGATCGCCATCCCTGCCGGCGCCGAAGACGGCGGAGCCGGCGACAAAGGCATCGACGCCGGCGCGGGCGATGTCAACGATGTTGGCCGTGTTGACGCCACCGTCGATCTCGAGACGGACGCGGCGGCCGCTCCGTTGCTCGTAGGCGTCGAGCCGGGCGCGGGCTTCCCGCGCCTTGGCCAGCGTGCCGGGGATGAACTTCTGGCCACCGAAGCCGGGGTTGACGCTCATCAGCAGGATGAGGTCGAGCTTGTCGAGGACGTAGTCCATGTGATCCAGCGGCGTCGCCGGGTTGAAGACGAGGCCGGCCTGGCAGCCGGCGTCGCGGATCAGCGACAGGCTGCGGTCGACATGTTCCGAGGCTTCCGGGTGGAAAGTGATGATATTCGCCCCGGCCCTGGCGAAGTCCGGGATGATGCGGTCGACCGGCCTCACCATCAGGTGCACGTCGATCGGCGCCGCGGTGCACGGACGGATCGCTTCGCAGACGAGCGGCCCGATGGTCAAGTTCGGCACATAGTGGTTGTCCATCACGTCGAAGTGGATCCAGTCAGCGCCGGCGGCGATGACGTTGGACACTTCCTCGCCCAACCTGGCGAAGTTGGCCGAGAGGATGCTCGGGGCGATGATGAATTCCGGTTTGGCGGTTTCCATCTCCTGATCGATTCCTCTCGGCGATTCCTCTGAGCGACCCTTACTTGGCGACGTGCTGGACGAAGCGCAGCATGTTGCAGGTGTAGCCATACTCGTTGTCATACCAGGCGACCACCTTGACGAAGGTCGGGTCGAGGGCGATGCCGGCGTCGGCATCGAAGATCGACGGCATGGCGCTGCCGCGGAAATCGGTCGACACGACCTTATCGCCGGTAAAGCCGAGAACGCCCTTGAGCGGACCCGCAGCCGCGGCCTTCATGGCGTTGCAGACCTCCTCGTAGGATGCCCCCTTGTCCAGTTCGACCGTGAGATCGACCACGGAAACATCCGAGGTCGGAACGCGGAACGCCATACCCGTCAGCTTCTTGTTCAGTTCGGGCAGCACGACGCCCACAGCCTTGGCGGCGCCGGTGGAGGACGGGATGATGTTCTCCAGGATGCCGCGGCCGCCGCGCCAGTCCTTGCTCGAAGGGCCATCGACCGTCTTCTGCGTCGCCGTCGCGGCATGCACCGTCGTCATCAGGCCGCGCTTGATGCCGAAATTGTCGTGCAGCACCTTGGCCACCGGGGCCAGACAGTTGGTCGTGCACGAGGCGGCGGAAACCACGGCTTCACCGGCGTACTTGAGGTGATTGACACCGTAGACGAACATCGGCGTGCTGTCCTTGGAGGGCGCCGACTGGACGACCTTGCGGGCGCCGGCCGCGAGGTGCTTTTCGCAGCTCTCGGTGGTCAGGAACAGCCCGGTGCAGTCGATGACGACATCGGCGCCGACTTCATTCCACTTCAGCTCGGCCGGATCCTTGACCGCGCTGAGCCGGATCTTGCGGCCATTGACCACCAGATTTCCGCTGTCGACGGCGATCTCGCCGGGGAAATTGCCGTGCACCGAGTCGAACTTGAGCATGTAGGCCAGGTAATCCGGGTCGAGAAGGTCATTGATGCCGACGACCTCGATTCCCGAGAATTCGGCTTCCTTGGCGACAGCACGGAAAACCATGCGGCCGATGCGTCCAAAACCATTAATGCCAATGCGAAGTGCCATTTTCATCTCCATCTGTCAGTTTGATCGGTTTGATCGGGTTGAGAGTTGCAGTTGGTGCCATTGTAACGCGCAATGGTGCGCAAAACAGCCTGTGCGGAATGTTCCGTTGCGGGAAAAATGCTCGTGGACCGTCGCCTGGGGCGGATTCCTTGCGCCGGTCAAGGCCGGAGGCTTCACCGTGGCGGCTTGCGCACTGTTAGGGTTGCCGACGTTCATTGCCAATCACGTTTTCTCGTGCTCTCAGGCGCGGCGCTTGCGGTCCATCAGGCGCAGGACCATCGGCGTGAAGATCATCTGCATCGCCAGGCCCATCTTGCCGCCGGGGACGACCAGCGTGTTCGGGCGGGTGAGGATGGAGTTGTGCAACATGGTCAGCAGATACTGGAAGTCGATGCCCTTCGGGTTGGCGAAGCGGATCACCACCATGCTCTCGTCGGCGGTCGGGATATCGCGCGCAATGAACGGGTTCGAGGTGTCGACGATGGGCACGCGCTGGAAGTTGACGTGGGTGCGGGCGAACTGCGGAGTGATGTGGTTCATGTAGTCCGGCATCCGGCGCAGGATGGTTTCGACCACGGCCTCCTGGGAGTAGCCGCGCATCTTCTGGTCGCGATGCAGCTTCTGGATCCATTCCAGGTTGATGATCGGCACCACCCCGACACAGAGGTCGACCTGCCTGGCGACGTCGATCCTGGCGTCCGCGTAGGCGCCGTGCAGGCCCTCGTAGAACATCAGGTCCGTACCGGCCGGAACATCCTGCCAGGGAATGAAGGTGCCCGGCTCCTGGCCGTAAGGTTCGGCTTCGCCGGCGTCATGCAGGTACTTGCGAACCTTGCCGCCGCCGTTGCGGCCGTAGTCGATGAACAGTTGCTCCAGTTCGGCAAGCAGATTGGCTTCGGGACCGAAATGGCTGAAATTGCGGTTACCCTTTTCTTCCTGCGCCTTCATCTCTTCGCGCATGCTCAGGCGGTCGTAGCGATGGAAGGAGTCGCCCTCGACGATCTGGGCGTTCAGCTTCTCGCGGCGAAAGATGTGCTGGAAGCTCTGCATCACGGTGCTGGTGCCGGCGCCGGATGAGCCGGTGATGGCGATGATGGGATGTTTGACGGACATGATGTTTTCCCCGCGGGTGTGAATTTCGGTGGCGATTCGGTCGAGAACTATTCGCGGTACAGCGAACGCTCGGAAAAGAGCGGCGAGTCGTAAGGTCGGTCGGAACCATTGTCATAGTCGCGGTGATAGCGCTCGACGCGCTCGACTTCGTTCTTCGACCCGAGAATCACCGGCACGCGCTGGTGCAGGCTGGCCGGCGCGACGTCGAGAACGCGCCCGCGCCCGGTCGACGCCGCGCCGCCCGCCTGCTCGATCAGCATGGCCATCGGGTTGGCTTCGTAGAGCAGGCGCAGACGGCCGGGCATCGGGGGATCCTTGCTGTCCTTCGGATACATGAAGATGCCGCCGCGCATCAGGATGCGATGCACCTCCGCGACCATCGAGGCGATCCAGCGCATGTTGAAATCCGCGCCGCGCACGCCGGTCTTGCCGTCCTTGCACTCGCTGACGTAGCGCTGGACCGGCGGCTCCCAGAAACGCGCATTGGAGGTGTTGATGGCGAATTCACGGGTATCTTCCGGGATGCGGATGTCGGAATGGGTCAGGATGAAATTGCCGCTCTCGCGATCGAGCGTAAAGGCATGCGTGCCGGCGCCCAGGGTCAGCACCATCATCGTCGACGGGCCATAGATGGCATAACCGGCCGCCAGCTGCTCGTTGCCGGGACGCAGGTAATCGCCGGGTTCGGCATCGCCCGCGGTCGACCGGGCGAAAATCGAGAAAATGGTTCCCACCGAGACGTTGACGTCACTGTTCGATGACCCGTCGAGCGGGTCGAACACCAGCAGATAGCGGCCGCGCGGGTACTGTTCCGGAATGCGGTAAGCTTCTTCCATCTCCTCCGAGGCCATGCCGGCCAGCTGGCCACCCCATTCGCAGTGATGAAGAATGGCCTCGTTGGTCAGGACGTCGAGTTTCTTCTGGACTTCGCCCTGCACGTTGGTGCTGTCGAGTGCGCCGAGATTCCCGGCGAGGGCGCCCTTGGCGACCATCGCCGAGATGGTTTTCACGGCTGCGGCGACGTCGATCAGCAGGGCGCCGAGGTCGCCGTGCTGCGCCCGCGTCTGCTCGATGACGAATTTGGAAAGGGTCGTACGTCCGAATAGCATGTTGCCTCCCGTTATTTGCGCCTTACCGCGTCGAGACAAAAGATAAGTGATTTGTTAATTAAATAACATTCAGTTATTTTTAACAGCGCATTAAGGTATGTCTTATTAAACCTGCGTTTTTTACTGGACGGTTCAGAAATCCTGACTGGAGGAATCCAGCCGCGCCGGCTATCTTTTGCGCTACATGAACAGATTACACGCACTGATCTTCGATGTTGACGGGACGCTGGCGGAAACCGAACGCGACGGGCACCGCCCGGCCTTCAACGCCGCCTTCGCCGAAGCCAGCCTCGACTGGAACTGGGATGAAGCGCTCTATGGCCGCCTGCTGGATATCACCGGCGGCAAGGAACGCATCAGTCATTTCGCCGCGCGCCATGCCCCCGAGATCGCCGGCGACGCCGACTTCGCGGTCCTCGTCAGACAGTTGCATCTCGCCAAGACCGCCCACTACCTCCGCCTCGTCGACCAGGGGCGCCTGCCCTTGCGCCCCGGCATCGCCCGCCTGATCGACGAGGCGCGCCAGGCCGGCATCCGGCTGGCGATCGCCACCACCACCACGCCCGCCAATGTCGAGGCGCTGCTCCGCGCCAGCCTGGGGCCGGAAGCCGCGAGCCGGTTCGAAGTCGTCGGCGCCGGCGACGTCGTCCCGGCAAAGAAGCCAGCCCCGGATATCTATCGCTGGGTACTCGAACGTCTCGGTCTGCCGGCTGCCGCCTGCCTGGCCATCGAGGATTCGGAAATCGGGCTGAAAGCGGCGTTGACCGCAGGCGTGCCGTGCCTGGTGACCGTCAGCGAATACACGGCGGGCCAGGATTTTTCGGGCGCCGCAGAGGTGGTGAACGATCTCGGGAGAGCGTCATTGGCTGATCTTGTGGCGATCCATGGCCTGATTCGCATCCCGGCGGAGCGCCAGTAGTTTCACAAGATGCCTCCTTTGGCCAGGGAGGCCGGTCACGAGAAGCCATGACATAAGTAGTCAATTAAGTCAGAAGTAAGAATATTTGACTTTCGGTTATCTATCGAAAACCTTAGGATTCGTCCCATCACAGGACAACCGACGAATCTTCCAGGAGACAAACGATGGATCAATCGAACCGCTACGCCGACCTCAGCCTCAAGGAAGCCGACCTGATCGCCGGCGGAGGCCATATCCTGGTCGCCTACAAGATGAAACCCAAGGCCGGCCACGGCTACCTCGAGGCCGCCGCCCATTTCGCCGCCGAGTCGTCGACCGGCACCAATGTCGAGGTGTGCACCACCGACGAGTTCACCAAGGGCGTCGATGCGCTGGTGTACCTGATCGACGAGGCCACCGAAGAGATGCGCATCGCCTATCCGATCGACCTCTTCGACCGTAACATCACCGACGGCCGCATGATGATCGTCTCCTTCCTGACGCTGGTCATCGGCAACAACCAGGGAATGGGCGACATCGAGCACGCCAAGATGTACGATTTCTACATGCCGCCGCGGGCGATCCAGCTGTTCGACGGCCCCTCCAAGGACATCTCGGACATGTGGCGCATCCTCGGCCGCCCGGTCAAGGACGGCGGCTACATTGCCGGCACCATCATCAAGCCCAAGCTCGGCCTGCGTCCCGAGCCCTTCGCCCGCGCTGCCTACCAGTTCTGGCTGGGCGGCGACTTCATCAAGAACGACGAGCCGCAGGGCAACCAGGTTTTCGCGCCGATGAAGAAGGTCATGCCGCTGGTTTACGACGCGATGAAGCGCGCCATGGACGAGACCGGCGAGGCCAAGCTGTTCTCCGCCAACATCACCGCCGACGACCACTACGAGATGATCGCCCGCGGCGAGTATGTCCTCGAAACCTTCGGCCCCGATGCCGACAAGGTGGCCTTCCTGGTCGACGGCTATGTCGGCGGCCCGGGCATGGTGACCACCGCCCGCCGCCGCTTCCCCAACCAATACCTGCATTACCACCGCGCCGGCCATGGCGCCGTCACCTCGCCCTCGGCCAAGCGCGGCTACACCGCCTACGTGCTGGCCAAGATGAGCCGCCTGCAGGGCGCCTCGGGCATCCACGTCGGGACCATGGGCTTCGGCAAGATGGAAGGCGACGCCGACGACCGCGCCATCGCCTACATCATCGAGCGCGACAGCTACACCGGCCCGGCCTACCATCAGGAGTGGTACGGCATGAAGCCGACGACGCCGATCATCTCCGGCGGCATGAACGCGCTGCGCCTGCCCGGCTTCTTCGAGAACCTCGGCCACGGCAACGTGATCAACACCGCCGGCGGCGGCTCCTATGGTCACATCGACAGCCCGGCCGCCGGCGCCAGGTCGCTGCGCCAGGCCTACGAATGCTGGAAGGCCAACGCCGACCCGATCGAATGGGCCAAGGAACATCCGGAGTTCGCCCGCGCCTTCGTCTCCTTCCCCAACGATGCCGACAAGATCTACCCCGGCTGGCGCGAGAAGCTGGGCGTCCACAAGTAGGAAGCGGCCACTGCCAACCCCGCTGCGGCGGGGTTTTTCATCCGGACCCCGAGCGCGAGAAACCACCATGCACAACACCGATGCCTACCAGGTTGGCCACGAGCCTTTCTACCAGGAGCAGGGCAACGAAGCCGAACTTTATGCAGCGGCGTACGCCGCCCGCCTGCCGGTCATGCTCAAGGGGCCGACCGGCTGCGGCAAGTCCCGCTTCGTCGAATACATGGCCTGGAAACTCGGCAAGCCGCTGGTCAGTGTCGCCTGCAACGAGGACATGACGGCTGCCGACCTCGTCGGCCGCTTCCTGCTCGACGCCGGCGGAACGCGCTGGCAGGACGGCCCGCTGACGCTGGCGGCGCGGATCGGCGCCATCTGCTATCTCGACGAAATCGTCGAGGCGCGGCAGGACACGCTGGTCGTCATCCATCCGCTGACCGACCACCGGCGCACCCTGCCGCTCGACAAGAAAGGCGAGTTGGTCGAGGCGCACCCCGACTTCCAGCTGGTGATTTCCTACAACCCCGGCTACCAGAGCCTGATGAAGGATCTGAAGCAGTCGACCAAGCAGCGCTTCGCGGCCTTTCAGTTCGACTACCCGCCGGCGCAACTGGAAGCCGGGATCGTCATGCAGGAAGCCGCAGTCGACCGCGAAATCGCGGCCAAACTGGTCGAGGTCGCCCACGCCGGGCGCCGCCTCAAGGGCCACGGCCTCGACGAAGGGATCTCGACGCGCCTGATCGTCTATGCCGCGACGCTGATCGGCCGCGGCGTCGCGCCGGGCGACGCGTGCCGGATGGCGATGGTGCGCCCGATCACCGACGATGCCGACATGATCGACACGCTGGATCACGCCATCGGCGCCGTCTTCGGCTAGGCCGGCGATGGCCGTCCCCGGCATCCGCAGCGTCGCCGACGCCCGGCAGCGCCTGATGGCCAACCCGGAGTCGCAGGCGGCCTGGGCCGTGCTCGACAGCGGCTTCGCGGCCGCCGCCGACGTCTTCGACGAATGCTACGCGGCAGCGAAGCGCCACATGGCCGCCGCCGAACTGCCCGATTTCCTCGAAGCCGCCCGCGTCATCGGCAAGCTCGGGCGCGGCGCCGAACCGCTGCTCGCCTTCCTCGAACGCTGGCCGGACGTCGTCGCCGGCACGGGCCTCGCCCAGTCGGCGACGCTGCCGCCGGTAATGGCCGCCATCCGCAGCCTGCAGAAATCGCCGAACGGCCCCGCCATCACGCCGCTGCTGCAGACGCTCGGCGCGGTGGCCTGCCGCCTGCGCACAGCCGAGGCATTGCAGCACTACCTGACGCTGGCGCTCGATCTGGCGACGCGCACGTCCGGCTCGATCCACGGCCACCACGTCACCGAGCCGAGCCCGGCGCTGCCCGACTTCCTCGGCCAGGCCCCGCGCCTGCTCGGCGTCGTTTCGCTGGCCGGACTCAAACGCTGGATCGACGACGGCATCCGCCTCACCGCCGACCACCCCGACCATCAGCGCGCCTACTTCGCGCTGGCCTCGCCCGACAGCCGCGCCATCCTGCAGCGCGAACGCGAGGGCACGCTGTTCGCCGACGTCGAGCGCCGCCTGAACCTGACGTTGGCCGCCCTGTGGCAGGACGACAGCCTGCTGGTACCCTACTCCACCGCCTTCGCCGAGGTGCGCCTGCATCCCTACCTGGCGCCGGACGGCATGCGCCTGCCCGATGCGCTGGAAGACAGGGCGGGAGTTTCCGGCCTCGACCGCTACCGCGCCATGCTCGCCCACCTCGCCGGGCACCGCCGCTGGAGCCAGCCGCTGGTCGCCGACAACTGGAGCCCGCTGCAGCGCCTGGCCGTCGAGACGCTGGAAGACGCCCGCGTCGATACCCTGCTGCTGCGCCGCTTTCCCGGCCTGCGGCCGCTACTGCTGGCGCTGCACCCGCAGCCGCGCGCGGACGCCTGCGACCCGGCCGCCGAGAACTGCCTGCGCCACCGCCTGACCTGCCTGTCGCGCGCCTGCCTCGATCCGGCGCACGGCTATGGCGATCCGCTGATCGGCGAATTCGCCGGACGCTTCCACGAACTGCTGGCAGCCGGCGAGGCCTCGACCCGCGCCGCCGCCGACCTGGCGCTCGCCTATGTCACCCGCAGCCGGCGCCCCAGCGACCAGTTCGCCAATGTCCATTTCGCCGGCACCGAAGTCGACTACCGCGACGACAACCGCCACCTGTGGACCTTCATCGAGGCCGGCGACGAGGAGGAAGCTTTCGCACCGCCGCCGGTCGCGGCCAGCGACGAGCCGGTCGGCCTGCCGCCCCGCCACTACCCGGAATGGGACGCCGTCATGCAGAATTACCGGCCGGACTGGACCGCCGTCTACGAGGCCCTGCACCCGGCCGGGCAAGCTGCCGACATCGACCGCCTGCTCGCCAAGCACGCCATCCTCGCCCGCCGCCTCAAGCGCCTGCTCGACCTGCTCAAGCCGCAGGAGCGGGTACGCATCCGCTATCAGGAAGACGGCAGCGAACTCGACCTCGACGTCGCCGTGCGCGCGCTGGTCGACTGGAAATGCGGCCGCCTGCCCGAGCCGCGGATCAATGTCAGCCACCGCACCGACGGCCGCGACATCAGCGTGCTGCTGCTGATCGACCTCTCGCAGTCGCTCAACGAAACCCTGCCCGGCAGCGGCCAGACCATCCTCGACACGGCGCGCGAAGCCGTCGCCCTGCTCGGCTGGGCGATCGACCAGCTGGGCGACGCCTGCGCCATCGCCGGCTTCCATTCCAATACCCGGCACGAGGTGCGCTACCACCACATCAAGGGTTTTTCCGAGCGCTGGGACGACGCAGTCAAGGCCCGCCTGGCCGCCGTCGAGGCCGGCTGGTCGACGCGCATGGGCGCCGCCCTGCGCCATGCCGGCCGCCTGCTTGCGGCGCGCAAGAGCGAAAAGCGCATCCTGCTCGTGCTGACCGACGGCGAGCCGGCCGACATCGACGCCGGCGATCCGCAATACCTGATCGCCGACACGAAAAAGGCCGTCGCCGAGCTGTCGACCGCAGGCGTCACCACTTTCTGCCTGAGCCTCGACCCCAAGGCCGATGCCTACGTCGGCGATATCTTCGGCCGCAACTGGCGCGTGCTCGACCGCATCGAGCGCCTGCCCGAGCAGTTGCCGATGGTCTATCTCAACCTGACGCGCTGATTGACGAGGCGCCGATGCCCGCCTACATTCAGTAATACCTGAACCAGACCGCCACGCCATTCAGCCCGCCATGAACTTCGTCCGCACCCTGACCTTGCGCCAGTTGCAGATCTTCGTCGTCGCCGCGCGCCACCTGAGCTACGCCCGCGCCGCCGAGGAACTGCACCTGACGCCTCCTGCCGTCTCGATGCAGTTGAAGCAACTGGAGGACAACGTCGGTTTGCCGCTGTTCGAGCGCCTGGGGCGCGGCGTGGCGCTGACGGGGGCGGGCGAAATGCTGCTGCATCACGCCTTGCGCATTCTCGGCGAGATCAAGGATGCCGAAGCCAGCCTGCAGGGGCTGCTCGGCGCCGAGGTCGGCGAGTTGTCGGTGGGACTGGTGAGCACCGCGAAGTATTTCATGCCCCGCCTCCTCGCCCAATTTGCCCAGCGACATCCCGGTGTCGAGGTGCAGTTCCTGGTCGGGAACAGGGAATCGCTGCTCCAGAAGCTTCAGG
>CAZKSD010000024.1:0-16497 GCA_964555315.1 uncultured Dechloromonas sp. | reverse complement strand
ATTGGTGTCTTCTTCGTGCAGGTGCGCGATCAGAGGCTGCCGGGCGGCGAACGCGGCCTGCAGAAGTCCGGTTAGCGCTTGGTCTTGCATGGTGTTCTCCCGGCGCGGTGGCGGCGCTCGCCGCACCAGCGTTCGCAGGTGGCGCAGCGTTTCTGGTGCGCGGTCTGGATCAGCAAGTCTTGTCGGCGCGGCAGGCGGCGATGCTCGAAGCGGCCGGCACGACGGCGCCGCCGCTGCCGATCCAGCCCTTGATACCTTTCTTCACGTTGTAGACCGTCGGATACCCCGCCTGTTGCGAAAGCAACTGGCTGACCGGCCTGGTCCGGTTGCCGGAGCGGCAGATCACGACGACCGGGTCGCCGGGCCTGGCCAGCGGCTTCAGCTTTTCCAGCCAGACGGCCGGATCGGCCCGCCCGCGCTCGTCGAAGTAGGTCAGCAGCCTGCTGCCGGGGACAATGCCGGTTTCTTCCCATTCGGGCTGGGTGCGGATGTCGATTACCGTCACCCCGCTCTTGATCAGTTGTGCCAGTTCGGCATTGTCGATGTCGATGACTTCGGCACGGGCCAGCAGGGCGGACAGCACCAGGCAGCCGAAAAGAAGGAATCTACGCATGGCGGTTCTCAAGGATAAGCGATTTCTTATTATACCGGCTGCGATCCAATCTATTGTCGTCCCTGCTGCTGGCGCTTCATCATTTCGCGCATTTGCGGATCCTTCATCATTTCCTGCATGTTGCCAGCGTTCACCGGCGGCATTCCCGGCATCATGATGTCGCCCGGCTTCTGGCCCGGCTTGCAGGGGCCGAGCCAGCGCGCTTCCTGCGTCATCTTCATTTCGCTCATGCCGTGCTGCGGCGGGTTGTAACGGATCTGCATGTCGTTGCGGTAGCTGCTGTCGAAGTCGCCGGAGATGACAGCGTCGGTGGTTGCCGTCGTGCCCTCGAGCTTGCACACCGAATGAATGGTCACCTTGCCGGCACCGCGACTGACATCCATCACCGGGCAATTGACCTTCTCCCTGGCGCGTTCCTGCATCAGGTTGTCGCTGGCCTGATCGACGCACATCTGCATCGGTCCCTGCGCGGGCATGCCGGCCATCTGGGTCCTGATCTCCCAGAGGCCGGACTTGCGCTTAGGCGCATCCGCTGCGCTGGCGGCGGCTGCGAGCAGCGCGGCGAGAACGGTGAGGCTGACGCGAGCGGTATTCATGATTCAGGCTCCCAGGTGGCGGTGCGCTCTATCCTATCGCTGTTTGCCGCAATCGTCATGTAATAATGCCCATTCTCCACGGGGGCTGACATGGCACTGAAAGCGACGATCCACAAGGCCGAACTGCAAGTCGCCGACCTCGACCGGGCCCACTTCGGCGACTATGCGCTGACCATCGCTCGCCACCCGTCGGAAACCGACGAGCGCATGATGATCCGCCTGCTGGCCTTTGCGCTCTGCGCTTCGCCGATGCTGGCTTTCGGGCGCGGGCTGTCGACCGAAGATGAGGCCGACCTGCAGGATATCGACGCCACTGGCAGCATCGAACGCTGGATCGACGTCGGCTTGCCTGATGAAAAGTCCATCCGCCGCGCCTGCGCCCGTTCGCGCCAGGTACTCGTCATCGGTTACGGCGGACGGGACGCCGACAACTGGTGGCGGCAGACCGCTGGTAAGGTCGCCGGCCAGAAGAACCTGCGGGTTCTCGCGCTCGGCCCGGGCGAGTGCCTGGCGCTGACCGGCATGGTGCGGCGCAACATGCGCCTGCAATGCACGATTCAGGACGGCGTCATCTGGCTGGGCAGCGAAGATCGGCATGTCGAAATGACCCCAAGGGTTCTGTTTGCGACCGAGGAATAGTAGAATGTAAAGATGTTCCGGGGGGAACCCGGCCAATTTCCTTGAGCGAGGCAAGCATGGCGGCAAATGATGATGACGAATCCACGGCGGTAATCGTCGGAGTTCTGGCGGGGATCGCGCTGGCGGTCGTGGCGGTGGTTTATGCCGGCAAAGCGACCAAGGCGCCAGTAGCGCCCAAGGCGCCCGCCGTCGAGGTGGTCGAGATCGCCCCGCAGGGCGAGCCGCTGGCCAAGGTTTTTTTCGCCGTGGGCGACGCAAGGCTGTCCGACGCCGACATGGCGGTCGTCGCCTTGACAATGCAGGCGCTGGCTGCCAATTCGCGTGCCATCGTCCTGTTGTCCGGCTTTCACGATCCTTCCGGCGACGCCACGCAGAACGCCGAACTTGCTCGGGCACGCGCGCTTTCCGTACGCGATGCGCTGGTTGCGGGCGGTGTGCCCGCCGACCGTTGCAAGTTGCGCAAGCCGGAATCGACAGTTGGCAGCGGCAGCCCGGAAGAAGGCCGTCGCGTCGAAATCCGCGTTCAGTAGCAAGGTTTGCCAGTCGGGGCGACCCGGCGCGGTTCGCCTTCGTTGGGTGCATGGCAGCGACGATGCCATGCGACTCATCTCTTTCGCCCGGGCGTAACCTGACCGCTGTCCCGATTTGGCTGGCAACTGGAACAGGAACAGGTAGCCGGCTCAGAAGGGTGACAGGGTCGCCACCACCTTGCCCGTCTCGATCCTGATCCTGCGCAGCAGCCAGCGGGCGGCCCGCTCCTCTGCGCTGCCGTCTTCGCGCAGCACGTAGACAGGCTTGTCGCGGAAGTAGGCGGCCATCACCTGGGTGACCGCACGCCGGACCTGTGGCTGGAATTCGCGCGGAAGGGCGACTGATTCGACGGAGTCGGCCACCGGGGTTTCAAGGAAGAATGCCTTGGATTGATCGTCGTAGCGGACCCCGGCGTTCCCGGTGACTTCGACCGGGATCGGCGGGTTGCCGAGCAGGGCGATTTCCATACGGGCGGCGATTCCGGCGCGGCCTTCGGGGGTGCCCAGGCGTATTCTGGGTGCCTCGCGCAGCGTCACGGCGAGCATGGTGCCGGCGCGTCTTTCCAGACGCCCGCTCTTGTCGACCGCGGCCTGGATCTCGGCTTCGGTGAAAATGATTTCCTTGTCAAAGAGAGCGGCGCTGGCGTCAAGCGCGGGGCAGGTCAGGGTGAGCAGCAGCAGGGTGGCGAGGGCGGATTTCATGCTCTTGCTCAGGGCAGGATCGCGCGCCGTTGCCTGGCGACCGGCGACCGGGCGGGGAGAGCGCCCGGCTCAGCGCAGCATGGCGACGTAGATGCCGGTCAGGATGGCCGTGGTGATGACGCCGCTGATGTTCGCGCCCAGCGCGTGCGGCAGGATCATGACGCCCGGATTGGCCTGGGTGGCGATCTTCTGCACGATCTTCGCTGTGGTCGGGACGCAGCTCACGCCGGCCACTCCGATCATCGGATTGAATTTGCCGCCGGTCCAGAAGTAGAGCGCGTAGCCGCCGATGATGCCGCCGATCGCGGCGATCGTCAGTGCGAGGATGCCGAGCAGCAACAGCTTGAGTACCACCGGGCTGAGGATGGTGTTTGCCTCGCACAGGATCCCCAAGGTCAGACCAAGGAAGAACGTGGCGCCATAGAGAAAGGTCTCGCCGAGCTGGGTCTGGAAATTGACGAGACCGGCCTCGCGTACCGCCACGCCGACAAATAGCGACAGGAACAGCGGCGCCGCCACCGGGAACAGAAGACAGAGCAGGGTGCAGGCGACGACAGCGAACACGAGCTTCTGGCCGGAAGTGATCTTCTTCACGTCTTCCATCGGCATCGGGATGCCGCGCAACCGTTCCGGAATCAGCAGCTTGATCAGGTAGGGATAGCCACCGTAGGTCAGCCCGAGATAGAGGTAGCCGACGACGGTGATCGGCACGAACAGGTCCTTGGCCAGGATCAGTGAGCTGAAGAGGACCATCGGCCCGTCGGCGCCGCCGATCAGCGCCACCGAGGCGGCCTCGCGCTCGGTCATGCCGAGCCATACCGCGATCGGGAAGGTGGCGACCGTGCCAAGTTCGGCGAACAGTGCGATGATCATGCTCTGGAACGGGCGCGCCATTACGAAGCCGACGTCAAGCAGGACGCCGATGCCCATGAAAACCAGGCAGGCAATCAGGCCGTTGCTGAACATCAGCGTGTAGATCGGCTGCAGCCAGTCGATCTGTAGGATGTTCATCGTGGCGTCGGTGCCGGTGACCAGCGGGTCGACGAACAGTGTGCCCATCTTGCCGCCCTCGAAGAACATCACTCCGGCGTTGACCGAGGCCATTCCCAGGCCCATCGGAATCATCAGCAATGCTTCGAGTACGCCCTTCTTGCCCAGGTAGATCAGCAGAAAACCGAAGAGGATCAGGCCGATCCGCCCCAATACGATCTTCGGTTCCGCCGCGGCCAGCGTGGCGATGCCCTGAAACAGGTCGAGCAGTTGGATGTCTTGCATCGTCGTTACCCTGATCAGGAAATCGTCAGCAGGACCTGTCCAGGTTCGACCGGATCGCCAGCCTTGACCGCGATGTTGGTGACTTTCCCCGACACCCGCGCAATCATCGGCGTCTTCATCTTCATGGCCTCAACGACGGCGACCGTGTCGCCGGCCTTGACCGCCTGCCCTAGCGAGACGGCGATGGCGTCAACCACGCCGCCCAGCGTGCTTACCACGTCGCCCGCAGCAGCAGGTCCGGCACTGGAGGCAGCGGGGCTGGCGGCAGGCACCGGGGCCAACGCTGCGGCAACGGGTCGCGGGGCTGGAATGTCCATGCTGCCCTGGCTCGGGTAGAGCAGACTGCCCCCCTCGCTGATATCCTCGACCGTAACGCTGTATTCCCTGCCATCGACAGTGATCTTGTACTTCTTTTCCATGATGCGGGTCTCCGGGAGATGATCGAGTCAGCAAAGCTAATGCTTGGGGTGATGGGGCAGGGTATGCGAGGCATGATGCACCAGGCGCCCTTCGGCAGCCCATCCGGAATGGCGGGGAGCTGCCTCGATGTGGACGATGCGATGGGCGCCGCTCATGGCATGGACGGCAGCCGCGATCACCGCGAGATGATCCGCCTCGACAGCGAACGGCGCCGGAGGAACGGCTGCCGGCTGCACCGGTTGCGCCGGTGCGACAGGCCTGCGCTCCAGCATGTTCAGGGCAACCACGATCACCTTGATGACCACGGCCACCGCCAGCGAAACGATAATCGCCAGCCCGTAGATCCACAGTGCCTTGATGATCACCGCGCTCATCGCCGCCCTCCCGGAAAATGCACAGGGGACCTCACAGCGGGATGTTCCCGTGTTTCTTGGCCGGCCGCAGTTCGCGCTTGCCGAGCAACTTGCGCAGGGCGAGGGCGAGCATCGGGCGGGTTTCCGCGGGCTCGATCACGTCGGTCACGTAGCCGCGGGCCGCCGACAGGTAGGGCGAGGCGAACTCGGCCCGATAGGCTGCCGCGAGCTCGGCGGATTTGGCGCGCCTGTCCTCCGCTTCGTCCAGTTCCTTGCGATACAGGAGGTTGACCGCAGCTTCCGCGCCCATCACCGCAATCTCCGCCGTCGGCCAGGCATAGACAACGTCGGCGCCCATCTCCTGCGAGCACATCGCCAGATACGAGCCGCCATAGGCCTTGCGCAGAACGACCGTCAGCTTGGGTGTGGTGCACGACGCGTAGGCGTAGAGCATCTTGGCGCCGTGACGGATGATGCCGCCGCGCTCCTGCTCGATGCCGGGCAGGAACCCCGGTACGTCGACGAAGGTGACGACCGGAATGTTGAAGACATTGCAGAAGCGGATGAAGCGTGCGCCCTTGTCGGCGGCATTGAGATCGAGCGCACCCGCCATCTCCATCGGATTGTTGGCGACCACGCCAACTACCATACCCTCGATACGCGCGAAGCCGACGATGATGTTGCGCGCCCAGCCGGCATGCACCTCCAGCAACTGGCCGCCATCGACCATGCGGCGGACGATGGCGTGCATGTCCATCGGCTCCGACGAGGTTTCCGGAATCAGGGCATGCAGCCCCTCGTCCGGAGTGAAGTTGATGTTGGCGCCCAGAATGTGCGGGGGATCCTCGGTGTTGTTTGCCGGAAGGTAGGACAGCAGGGCCTTGGCCAGCGCGACGGCCTGCCGGTCATCGTCAACGACGAAGTGCACGTTGCCGCTGACCGTCGAGTGCACCTCGGCGCTGCCTACCTCGTCCATGCTGGTCGCCCGTCCGGTAACCGCCTTGATGACTTCCGGGCCGGTGATAAACATGTAGCCGTTGTGCCGGGTCATGATGATGAAATCCATCAGGGCCGGCGAGTAGGCCGCACCGCCGGCGCACGGGCCAAGGACCACGGCAATCTGTGGCACGACGCCGGAAGCCAGAACGTTGTGGTAGAAAACCTCGCCGTAGCCGGAAAGGGCATCGACGCCCTCCTGAATCCGGGCGCCGCCGGAATCCTTGAAGGCGACCAGCGGAATGCCGTTCTTCAGTGCGACACGCATCACATCGACGATCTTGCGTGCGTGCATCTTGCCGAGAGTGCCGGCGGCGACGGTGAAGTCCTGGCTGAAGGCCGCCACTTGCACGCCGTCGACAAAACCGGTGCCGGAGATGACGCCATCGGCAGGCAGTTCCCTGGATTCCATGCCGAAGTGGGTGCCGCCGTGCCGGATATAGGCGCCGCCTTCCTGAAAGGTGTCCGCATCGAACAGGAGCGCCAGGCGCTCGCGCGCGCCAAGCAGCCCTTTCTGGTGGCGAGCCTCCAGCTTGTCGGCGCCGCCACCGGCACGCACCTGGTTGCGCCGCTCGCGCAGGGTCTCGAGAACTTTCGGGGAAATAGTCATCGATTTGCCTTTGAGGAAGAGAACGACGCCAGTGAACCTGCAGGAAAGGGAGCTGGAAATAGCACCTGAAGAAGGCTGCAACCCGGTTCGCGGGGCGTCTTCGGACTCAATTCCGGAGAACACCTTCCGCGTCCGTGAAGCACCCGAAACCTCGTCCGAGTCACAACTTCCGCCTGTTTGCAGGTTAGCATACCATGCCAAACCACATATTGTGGAAATCCTCAATACCGGTGAAACTTCAACATTGACAGCGCTTGGACGGACCCGGCATACTCGTTTTCCGAGGCGCTGATTATTGCGGCGGTCGCGGCTGACCATGCGCTGGTTGCAGCGAGGTGTAGTCGCAGGCGGGGGCGGTGACGGGTCGGGTCAGCCGCCGCCGGCATGCAACACCCTGATGCAGCAAGCGGCGCCCAGTCGAAGGCGCCGGAACCGCAGGCTGGATTGGTGGTCCCAATCGGTCAATGGCAGTTGCTTGCAAGGCTTGCAGCAATTGCAGCCACCCACAGGAGAAAGCAATGCCCATTCATCTGATCGCAGGTTCCGGGTGGCAGTTGTTCGCCATCGTCGTCTTTGCTCTGGCGCTTCTCTTCGTCTTCTTCCTGATCATCCGTCAGAACCGGAAGGACTTCGAGGAAATCGAAGCCTGGCTCGCGGAAGAAAGACTGAACCCCTAGAAGCCGACCACCAGCAGGGCGTAGGCGGCAATGATCGTCGCGACCATGGCCAGCCCGTAGCAGATCAGCTTGGCGCCGGTGCCGGCGTGGATGCCGATATCGTGCAGGCTATGGAAGAGGCGGTGCGCCGCGTGCCACAGGAAGAGGACGATGATCGCGAAAATGAAACCCTTGCCGATCCAGTTCTGGGCGAAGGCGAGCATCTTCGGATAGCTCATCGTGTTCGCCGGCAGAAGCAGTCCGAGCGGGACGGCAATGCCGGTGATGAAGACCAGCATCGGGCCGAGCAGGGCGGACAACATGCCGCCGGCCCCGAACAGCGCCCAGAAGATCGGAGCGTTGGAGCGCTTGAGTTCGCGTTTCATCGTACCATCCCCCAGACAATAGCCAGCAGCGCCAGGCTGGCTGCTGCTGCCACGGCGAGTCCGCTGCCGGTGATTGCCCCGGCCGAAAGCCGCTTGCCGCCGACTATGACCGGCGGCATCGTGCGTGGCATGATCTTGAACCAGGTGTAGGTGTGATAACTCATGGCGATCAGGGCGAGAACGTGGAAGCCGATGTACCAGGGGTTCTTCAGCGCGGTCAACCAGTGGTTCCAGGCCGCTTCACCCTGTGCCAGACGAACCAGTCCGGTCAGCAGGATCGTCGCGTAGGCAGCGACGAAGAGGGCGGTTCCCTCGTGGATCATGTATTCGACGAAAAAGGGATTTTTCCGCCACCAGCCATCCATTGAGCGGACGTAGGGACGACGCTTGTTCACTTGGCACCTCCCTTCGGAGCAACGAAACGCAGGAAATAGTCCATCGCACTGTTGGTCTTGTTCTGGTTGACCGCATTGGCCGGGTCGACGTGCTTCGGGCAAACCTCCGAGCAGTAGCCGACGGCCGTGCAATTGAACACGCCCTCTTCGGAGTTGACCAGTTCCATGCGTTCGGCCTTGCCACCGTCACGCGAGTCGATGTTGTAGCGATGCAGCAGGGCCAGCGCGGCCGGTCCGACGAAGTCCGGGTTGAGGCCGAACTGCGGGCAGGCGGCATAGCACAGCATGCAGTTGATGCACGAACTGAACTGCTCGTAGGCGTTGAGTTGCGCCGGCGTCTGCAGGTATTCGCCCTGCGCCAGCGGGCGCGCTTCCTTCGGGATGATGTAGGGCTGGATGCTCTCGAGTTTCTCGATGAAGCCCTCCATGTTGATCACGAGGTCGCGCTCGATCGGAAAATGCGAAAGCGCCTCGACCCGCACCCGTCCCGGGTAGTAGTCGCGCAGGAAAGTCTGGCAGGACAGGTTCGGTATGCCGTTGATCATCATGCCGCAACTACCGCAAATGGCCATCCGGCACGACCAGCGGAAGCTCAGCGAGCCGTCGAGGTAATCCTTGATGTACTGCACGCCCTGCAACACCGACATGTCGTCGGTGAAGGGCACTTCGAAGACCTGCTGGTGCGGTTCGGTGTCCGTTTCCGGGTTGTAGCGCAGGACCTCGATTTCGATTGTCTTCTGTTGTTCAGGCATGGGAGGCCTTCCTTTCCTGCTCGGCCTTTTCGCCGGCCGCACCGTAGGCGCGGGTCGCCGGCTGCGATTTGGTGATCCTGACCGGACCGTAATCGATGCGTGGCGGTCCGCCCGCGACATAATGCGCCTGCGAGTGTTTGAGGAAGTTGACGTCATCGCGCTGCTCGAAACCGTCGAGGCGCTGATGCGCGCCACGCGACTCGCGCCGTTGCAGCGCCGAATGAGCCATCGACTGGGCCACGTCGAGCTGATATTCGAGTTCGATCGCGAGCAGCCACTCGGTGTTCCAGACCCCCGACTTGTCCTCGACATTCACGTTGCGGAAACGCTCCTTGAGTTCGTCCAGCTTGTCGCAGGTCTGCTGCATCGTTTCGGCCAGGCGATAGATGCCGCACCCGTCCTCCATGGTCTGCGCCATCTCCTTGCGCAGCGTGGCGATTCGCTCCGTTCCGCCGGTCTTCTGTTTCAGCCCGAGAACACGTTGCTCGACCGCCTGCGCCTGCTTCCGCAGACTGGCCGAGTTTCCCGGAGCCTGGGACTTCGCAAAACGCGCGGCCTCGACCCCGGCGACCTTGCCGAACACCAGCAGTTCGGACAGCGAGTTGGAACCGAGCCGGTTGGCGCCGTGAATGCCGACGCTGGAACACTCGCCCGCGGCGTAAAGCCCCGGCAGCGGTGAGGCGCAGAGCCCGTCGACAAGGATGCCGCCCATCGTGTAATGCACCGCCGGACGCACCGGAATCGGCGCGCGTGCGGGGTCGACCCCGAGATATTGCTCGGCTAGTTCGTAGATCTGCGGCAGGCGCTCGCGCAGCTTGGCTTCCCCGAGATGACGCAGGTCGAGATGCACAACCGACCCGTGCGCTCCTTCGATGGTTCGTCCTTTCTGCTGTTCGTACCAGAAGGCTTGACTGAGCCGGTCGCGCGGTCCGAGTTCCATGAACTTGTTGCGCGGGTTCGGCTCCGCCGGCCCGAGGCCGTAATCCTGCAGGTAGCGATAGCCATCCTTGTTGACGAGGAAGCCCCCCTCGCCACGGCAGGCTTCGGTGAACAAGAGGCCGGTGCCGGGCATGCAGGTCGGATGATACTGGACGAATTCCATGTCGCGCAGCGGTACGCCGTGACGGTAGGCGAGGGCCATGCCGTCGCCGGTCACGATACCGCCGTTGGTGTTCTCGCGGAAGACCCGCCCCGCGCCACCGGTGGCGATGATGACCGATCCTGCCTCGATCAGCGTGAATTCACCTGAAGCGATCTCGATGGTCACCGCGCCCTGAACACGACCGTCCTCGACCACGAGGTCGACGCAGAAATGCTCATCGAAGCGCCGGATCGACGGATACTTGATCGACGTCTGGAACAGCGTGTGCAGCATGTGGAAGCCGGTCTTGTCGGCGGCGAACCAGGTGCGCTCGATCTTCATGCCGCCAAAGGCGCGAACGTTGACGTGGCCATCTTCCTTGCGGCTCCACGGGCAGCCCCAGTGCTCGAGTTGCGTCAGTTCCCCGGTGCATTGCCCCACGAAGTACTCGACCACATCCTGCTCGCACAGCCAGTCACCGCCACCCACCGTGTCGTTGAAGTGATACTCGAGGCTGTCGGTCGGCAACTTGACCCCAGCCGCGCCACCTTCGGCGGCGACAGTGTGGCTGCGCATCGGATAGACCTTCGAGACCAGGGCGATCTTCAGTGCCGGATCGGATTCGGCTACCGCAATCGCAGCGCGCAGTCCCGCGCCGCCACCGCCGACAATCACCACGTCTGCCTTGAATGTTTCCACGCTTCCTCCTTCCGTGTCAGACACTGTCAGTCACGATCAGGGTCCAAGAATGCCGGCAGGAATCACCCTGCAGGCGTGCCGGTCAATTGCTCGCCGCGATGCCGATTTTCTCCTCTTCGGCAACTTTCAGTGTCAGCATCTGATACATGCCGCCGAAGAAACGCCGGTCGCTGACTGTGGCAAGGCCGATGGATTTTGGCAGCCAGGTGCCGATTTCCTCGGTGAACAGGTCGCGGGCGAACGGTTCGAGGCGGTCCAGAACCGGCATCCAGAAATAGCGCAGCGGATTCAGGCGGCCCGGCGGCGCGTAATCGACGATGGTCAGCGTACCTCCTGGACGGATCACCCGCAGTGCTTCGGCCAGGGTTTTCTCGCGTACCTCCTGGGGCTGTTCATGGAGCAGGAAGAACAGCAATGCCCGGTCGAAGCTCGCGTCGGGAAAGGCGAGTGCCGCGGAGTCCATGCAGTGCAACTTGATCGGCAGATCCTGAGGCAGCTTGCCCGACAGATTCTCGAGCTGGATCGGCAGGATATCGACGATCTCGAGCAGGCCATCCGGGGCGATGCGCTTTGCCAGTCGTGGCGTCAGATCCCCGTAGGCACAGGCAATCTGCAGGGTGCGCCCCATCAGGTTGTGGCCGTACTCGTTGAGCACCGCGTTGCACAGGCGCTTGTAGTTACCCCAGAGAATCAGGTTTACCAGCCACTGGCGCTCGAAGAAGGTCACCGCGTGCGGATGGATATAGGCCCACCAGTAGTTTGCCTGCAGGTAGTGAGGCACGTCGGGAAATGTCTTCGCAACCGCGGCGCAACAGGCGGCATCTGTTTGATCGAAGCTGTTTTTCATTATGTGGATGCCATCTAATGCTGTCGAAACAAGTCCGGAAAGGATTACCAAGCCAGCCGGAAGCCCAAGCGATGAACCGGCGCCGGGAGGCGAAGCCCTCGCTTCCGGGTCCGTCACGTCATCCACCGAGCCCCTGGCGGCTGACCCCGAGAGCAGCCAGCCTGCGACCATGCGGCCGTACCGTAACCGATCACTGGAATGAAAGCAACAGTACAGTGAGTCCGGGGGTGGCGTCGCCGGGATCTGCGGCGGCGGCGCAGGGAGGTTTCGGTGTTCATTTTCTGCCTAAGCGCACCACCCTTCGGTGGCTCCGGATATCCGTTGGGGGCTCCACCCGAACGGCAGGAAAGCGGATTGCCGAATGCGAATCGCTTTGGATTCTTCACTTCTGCTGGCACTATGGTGACGGATTCGCATGGTGGGCGCCGGTCGGAACTTCTGGAAGGCGAAGGCACCATTTCCCGCCGCCGCTGTCCTGCAACAAGGAGGATAAGAAAATGACGCTCCCCCCAGATGCAACACCGGAAGCCAATGCAGAATCGGGCTCAATTCTCGCGGCGATAGCCACGGTCCGCATCGGCGCGCCCTTCACCTGGCTCGCCAACGGCCTTTCGGATCTATATGCCGCCCGGACGGCCAGCCTGTTCTATGGCGTCGTCTTCGCCGTCATGGGCTGGGCCATTGTCTTCTTCTACGGTCATGCCTACTCGTTGACGGTCGCGCTGGTCGGCGGCTTCATGTTGCTCGGCCCCGGCCTGGCGATGGGACTGTACGGACTTTCGCGGCAGCGGGAAGCGGGCGAGGTGCCGCGCCTGCAGCCCACGCTGACCATCTGGCGGGTCAATCTCTCCAATCTGGGGATTTTCGCGCTCGTCACCGGCGTCGTCTTCCTGATCTGGGCACGGGCGTCGATGGTGGTTTTCGCCGTGTTCTACTCCAGTGGCCTGCCGACCGCGGACGATTTCCTGCGCGAACTCCTAGCGTTCGAGAACGTGGAATTCGTCATCGCTTACCTGTTCATCGGCGGCTGCTTTGCCGCATTCATCTTTTCGATCAGCGTCGTCGCGGTGCCGCTGATGCTCGACCGCGACAAGGACGCGATCAGTGCGATGCTGCTCAGTCTCGCCGCCGTGGCGAAGAATCCGCTGCCCATGCTGCTGTGGGCGGCACTGATCGTCACGCTGGCCGGCATCGGCTTTGCCACGGCGTTCACCGGACTGATCGTCACGATTCCCGTTCTCGGGCACGCGACCTGGCATGCCTACCGCGCCCTGATCCCGCCGACCGCCGACTGAACTTCCAGCACCGCCAGACCGGGAATCAGCACTTGCTTGAAATCGTGGGTCTTTCGCGCCAGTTCGCAGGCCGCAGCGTTCTGCGCGAGATTTCTCTCGATCTGAACGCCGGCGAATATGTGGCGATCGTCGGCGAATCCGGCGTCGGCAAGTCGACGCTGCTCAATCTGGTCGCCGGACTCGACCGCCCGGACAGCGGCCGGCTGGTGCTCGATGGCGTCGACTACGCGCAACTCGACGACGATGCGCTGACCCGGCTGCGCCGCGACCGGCTCGGCTTCGTCTTTCAGGCCTTTCACCTGCTGCCGCACCTTACCGTCCGCCAGAACGTCGCCCTGCCGCTCTGGCTGCAGGGCCGCCACGGTAGCGCTGCCGATGAACCGGCGCAGCAACTTCTGGATGCGGTCGGCCTCGGCGAGCGGGCGGCGAGTTGGCCACGCGAGCTTTCCGGCGGCGAGATACAGCGCGTGGCGATTGCCCGCGCGTTGGTCCATTGCCCGCGGCTGGTGCTGGCCGACGAGCCGACAGGTAATCTCGATCCGGGCAACGGGGCAAGGGTGCTGGCTCTCCTTGGTGAGCGCATCCGCCAGGCCGGGGCGATCGGTATCCTCGTTACGCATTCGCGGGAGGCGGCGGCAACGGCCGATCGCGTGCTGCGCCTGACCGCCTCTGGATTGAACGCGTGAGACTGGCGCCAATTTTTCTCGGCTCGCTCGCCCGGCGCCGGATGGCAACGCTCTTTTCGTTGGTGGCGATCGTCCTCGGCGTCGCCCTCGGCATGGCCGTTCAGGCGGTGCATGACGCGGCATTGACCGAATTCGGCCGGGGCCTGCGGACGCTGGCCGGCGACGCCGACCTGCAAGTGCGAGGACCACGGGGCGGCTTCGACGAGGCGCTCTACGCCGTGCTCGCCAGCCGCCCCGAAGTGGCGGCAGCGAGCCCCCTGCTGGAACTGGAGGCCAGGCGCCTCGGTTCGGACGAGACCCTGCAACTGCTTGGCGTCGATGTCTTCGCGCTGGCCGCGGTGACGCCGGTGCTGCTCCCCCGACCAGCCGCCGGGGCAGGGCGCTTCGCCACGCTGGCCGACGACAACCTCTTCCTCGGCGCCGCGGCGCGGGAAGCGCTGGGCCTCGAGCCCGGTGACCGCATCACGCTGCAGTCAGGCAGCGGGACGACAAGCCTGAAGGTCGCCGGCGACATCCCTGGGGCAGCGGAGAACCGCCGTCTTGCCCTGATGGATATCGCTGCCGTGCAGTCGCATTTCGCCAGAATCGGACGCCTGACGCGCATTGACCTCAAGCTGGCCGAGGGCGTGGCGCCCGCCGCGGCCCGTTCCGCGCTGCAGGTCATCCTGCCCGCCGGCGTGCTGATCGAGGCGCCGGAAGCGGTCGCCGATCAGGCAGCCAACCTGTCGCGCGCCTACCGGGTCAATCTGACCATGCTGGCGGCCATCGCGCTGCTGACCGGTGGCTTTCTGGTCTTCTCGGCGCAGGCGCTGTCGGTGGTCCGGCGCCGGACCGAGTTCGCCTTCCTGCGCGCGTTGGGTCTGCCCCGTCACGCCCTGTTCGCCTGGCTGCTGGCGGAGGGCGCACTGGTCGGGCTGGCCGGTGGCGTCGTCGGTGTGGCCCTTGGCCACGTGCTGGCGTGGGGGGCGCTGGCTCTGCTCGGCGGCGACCTGGGAGCAGGGTATTTTTCCGGACTTGAGCCAAGCCTGCAGTTTGAGCCACAGGTGGCGGCGATCTACGTCGCGCTGGGAATGCTGGCCGGCGTCGCCGGCGCCTGGCTGCCGGCCCGCGAGGCGGCGACGGTTTCGCCGGCCCAGGCCCTGAAAGCCGGCGACGAGGCGGTGCTTGTTGGCGGCAGCGGCCATCCGTGGCCGGGAGTGACGCTGCTCCTGACCAGCCTCGCCGCATGTGCGCTTCCACCGCTCGCCGGGTTGCCTGTCGGCGGCTATCTGGCCGTCGCCTGCCTGCTTGCCGGCAGTGTCATGCTGCTGCCGGCAGTGGCTTCCGGAATTGCCAGGCTGTTGCCGCAGCGGGGCCCGGTGCCGGCGCGCCTCGCAGCCGCGCGTCTCGGCGCGGCGCCACGACATGCCGTGGTCGCCGCAGCCGGTGTGCTGACCAGTGTCGCGCTGGCGGCGGCGATGGCGATCATGGTCGCCTCGTTCCGCGACTCGGTCGATCAATGGCTGACCCAGATCCTGCCCGCCGATCTCTATCTGCGGGCCGGCCAGGCCAGAACCGGCGCTTATCTCGACGAGACCCTGCAAGCCGGAATTTCGACCGTTGACGGGGTCGACCGCAGCAGCTTCACGCGCCACGACAACCTGCTCCTGGCTGCCGGTAAAGCGCCGGTGGCGCTGATCGCGCGGCCGCTGGCGGCGGACGGGAGTGACCTGCCGCTGGTCGGCAGGGTTCGGCCCGGAAAGGAAACGGCGATCTGGATCTCCGAAGCGGTGCAGGACATCTACGGCTGGCGCGCCGGTCAGCAGGTCACGCTGCCGCTGGCGGGCAAGGCGGTCAGCGCGCACGTCGCCGGGGTCTGGCGCGACTATTCGCGGCAGACCGGCGCCGTCATGATCGATCTCGCCGATTATCGCCGCCTGACCGGCGACCGCCTGGTCAACGACGCAGCAATCTACCTCGCCCCCGGCGCCGCCGCCGACCGGGTGGCCGATGCGCTGACGGCGCTGGCCGGCCCCGGCGTGCTGGAAATCGCCCGCCCGGGCGAAATCCGGGCGATCAGCCTGCGCATTTTCGACCGGACGTTCGCCGTCACCTACCTCCTCGAAGCCGTCGCCGTCGCCATCGGGCTGGCCGGGGTCGCCGCCAGTTTTGCCGCTTTGACATCTGCCCGCAGGCGCGAGTTCGGCATGTTGCGCCACCTCGGGCTGACGCGCCGCCAGATCGGCTGGATGCTCGCCCAGGAAGGGGCGCTGGCGGCCGGCATCGGCGTCCTCGGCGGGATGCTCGCCGGCTTCGCCATCGGCCTGGTGCTGATCGAGGTGGTCAACCGGCAAAGCTTCCACTGGAGCATGGACCTGCACGTTCCCTGGGCCGCGCTCGCCGTTTTCGCCGCCGGCCTGGTGGCGCTCGCCGCTTTTGCGGCGGTGCTTGCCGGGCGGCAGGCGATGCGTCAGGATGCGGTGCTGGCGGTGCGCGAGGACTGGTGATGCGGCGCCGCGACTTCCTGTTCCTGCTGGCCGGCGTGGCTGCTTCGGCGGCGGCGACCGGGCGGGCGGTCGACTTCGCCCGCGTGCTCCCCGGCCGAAGGCTGGCTTTTCCCGCCGACTACGGCGCCCACCCGGATTTTCGCACCGAGTGGTGGTATGCGACCGGCTGGCTGACCTTGCCGGATGGCAGTCCGCTGGGTTTCCAGTCCACCTTTTTCCGCGTCCGTACCGGGATCGGTGAAGACAACCCGAGTGCCTTCTCCCCGCGTCAGTTGATCCTCGCCCACGCGGCGGTCGCCGACCCGCGGCTTGGCCGGTTGCGCCACGACGAACGCGCCGCCCGGGTCGGCTTCGGGCGGGCGGGCTTCGCCAGCGGCGAAACCAACGTCTGGATCGGTGACTGGCGTTTCGAGCAGCGCGCTGGAGGCTACCGGGCCGAGGTTCGCAGCAAGGAATTCGCCTATGCCCTGAATCTTGCTC
>CAZKSD010000023.1:0-17307 GCA_964555315.1 uncultured Dechloromonas sp. | reverse complement strand
TTTCGTCCTCGACGATGTCGAGCAGGCGCTCGACGGCCAGGCCCCAGTATTCGGAACCCTCGGCCTTGCCGGTCAGGTACTCGGCCTCGGAGGTTGCGCGGCGCCACAACTTCAGCGCCAGTTCATCGCTGATGCCGGCTTTCCTGGCGATCCAGGGGAGGATCTTGGGTGCTTTCATGATGTTGCTCCTTTTACTGCGTGGCGGTAACCACTTGCTGCTTCGACTGCCTTGTGGGCAGAAAAGTTTTGTGCACTGCAATATACATGGGAGCAGTATACTGTGCTTGCAACAGTTGATGGTAGGTTAATTCTACTAACCGGGTTGCTGCGTTGCACAATGGCCACTGTCTGCTTCGGCCACCGTCCCGAAGCGCCGCGCAACCTGCCGTTCCACCGTCGTTTCCTGACGAGATTCGCTTCATGTCCGACCTCCTGGCCAATCTGAACGCGCCGCAATTGCAGGCGGTTACGCTGCCGCCGGTGCATGCGCTGATCCTTGCCGGCGCCGGCAGCGGCAAGACGCGGGTGTTGACCACGCGTATCGCCTGGCTGATGTCCACCGGCCAGGTCGGGCCGCAGGGCGTGCTGGCGGTGACCTTCACCAACAAGGCGGCCAGGGAGATGACGGCGCGCCTGTCGGCGCTGGTGCCGATCAACACGCGCGGGATGTGGATCGGCACCTTCCACGGCCTGTGCAACCGCCTGCTGCGGGCGCATTTCCGCGAGGCCGGGCTGCCGCAGACCTTCCAGATTCTCGATGCGGCCGACCAACTGGCGATGGTCAAGCGCCTGTTGAAGAACCTGAATATCGACGACGAGAAATACCCGCCGCGCGAGCTGTGCCATTTCATCAATGCGCATAAAGAGCAGGGGGTGCGCGCGGCGCAGGCCGAGGCCTACGACAATTACACGCAGAAACGCGTCGAGTTCTACGCCGAGTACGAAAACCAGTGCAACCGCGAAGGCGTCGTCGATTTCGCGGAACTGCTGCTGCGCTGCCACGAATTGCTGCAGCGCAACGAGCCGCTCCGCGCCCATTACCAACAACGCTTCCGCTACATTCTGGTTGACGAGTTCCAGGACACCAACCGCCTGCAATACGCCTGGCTGCAACTGCTGGCCGGCGGCGGCGCCAAGGTTTTCGCGGTCGGCGACGACGACCAGAGCATCTACGCCTTTCGCGGCGCCGAAGTCGGCAACATGCGCGATTTCGAGCGCGACTGGGCCGGCCCCAACGTCATCCGCCTGGAACAGAACTACCGCTCGCACGGCAACATCCTCGCCGCCGCCAACGCGCTGATCAAGAACAACCGCGAACGCCTGGGCAAGAACCTGTGGACCGATGCCGGCGACGGCGAGCCGATCCGCGCTTTCGAGGCGTATTCCGACCTCGACGAGGCGCGTTTCATCGTCGAGGAAATCCGCGAACTGGTGCGCGAAGGCGTGCCGCCGACGCAGGTCGCCCTGCTTTACCGTGCCAACGCCCAGTCGCGCGTCCTCGAACACGAGTTGTTCGCCAAGGGCGTGCCGTACAAGGTCTACGGCGGGCTGCGCTTTTTCGAGCGCCAGGAAATCAAGCACGCGCTGGCCTACCTGCGCCTCCTGGGCAACCCGGACGACGATACGGCCTTCCTGCGCGTCGTCAATTTCCCGACCCGCGGCATCGGCGCCCGTTCGCTGGAAAACCTGCAGGCGGCGGCGCACCAGGTGAATTCCAGTCTCTACAACGCGGCGGCGTCGCTGAGCGGCAAGGCCGGGCAGACGGTCGGCGCCTTCATCCGGCTGATCGAAAAACTGCGCCAGGAAACGCAGAACCTGCCGCTGTCCGAGGTGGTCGAGCACGTCATCGAAGTCTCCGGTCTGGCGCAGCACTACCGGACCGAGAAGGAGGGGCAGGAGCGGCTGGAAAACCTCGACGAACTGCTCAACGCCGCCGCCAGCTTCGTCGACGCCGACGGCGTGGTGATGAGCGGGGCCGGCGAAGGCGGCGCGCTCGCCGACTTCCTTGCCCACGCCTCGCTGGAAGCCGGCGAGCACCAGGCCGGCGAGGACCAGGAGGCGGTGCAGCTGATGTCGGTGCATGCCGCCAAGGGGCTGGAGTTCGACGTGGTGTTCATTACCGGCCTCGAACAGGGCCTGTTCCCGCACGAAAATTCGGTGAACCAGGGCCGCGAGGGGCTGGAGGAGGAACGCCGCCTGATGTACGTCGCCCTGACCCGCGCCCGCCGGCGCCTCTACGTTTCCTGCGCGCAGACGCGGATGCTGCACGGGCAGACGCGCTATTGCGTGCCGTCCGCCTTCCTTGAGGAAATCCCCGAGCAACTGCTGCTCAAATTGAACAAAAAATCCGGGTCGACCGCAGCCGATCCGGACTTCGGCGCGTTCGGCGGCGGCTACGCCGAGCCGGCCGGCAGCGGCTTGCGCATCGGCCAGACGGTCGAGCACGCCCGCTTCGGCGTCGGCGTCATCGTCGCCACCGAAGGGCGCGGCGGCGATGCGCGCGTGCAGGTCAATTTCGGCGGCAGCGGCATGAAGTGGCTGGCGCTGGAATACGCCAAGCTGACACCGGTGTGAGCGCTGCTGCGGTCGACGCGGCTTTTTGGGGCAAAATCGGCGGTGCTCGGTGGAATGCGATGCGGCGCGGTGATACGCTCTCGCTTCCGCCCGAATAACATGATGAGGAGACCGACATGAGCCAGGCCATTCGCATTCACCAGACCGGCGGTCCGGAAGTCCTGATCTGGGAGGAAGTCGTCGTGCCCCCGCCCGCCGCCGGGGAAGCCACGGTGCGTCACGCCGCGGTCGGCCTCAACTTCATCGACACCTATCACCGCACCGGACTCTACCCGCTGCCCCTGCCGTCGGGGATCGGCCTCGAGGGCGCCGGGGTGGTCGAGGCGGTCGGCGAGGGCGTCACCGAGGTCGCGGTCGGCGATCGCGTAGCCTATGCCGGCGGGCCGCCGGGCGCCTACGCCGAGAAGCGCAACCTTCCGGCGCACCGCCTGCTCCGGCTGCCGGAAAGCGTCGGCTTCAACACCGCTGCCGCGATGATGCTGCAGGGCCTGACCGCCGCCTATCTGTTGCGCCGGACCTATCGCGTGCACGCCGGCGATGCCGTGCTGATCCATGCGGCGGCCGGCGGCGTCGGGCTCATTGCCTGCCAGTGGGCGAAGGCGCTGGGGGCGACGGTCATCGGTACCGTCGGGTCGCCGGCCAAGGGCGAACTGGCCAGGGCGCACGGCTGCGACCATGTCATCGACTACGCGACCGAGAACTTCCCGCAGCGTGTGCGCGAGATTACCGGCGGCGAGGGCGTCGCGGTGGTCTATGACGGCGTCGGCAAGGATGTCTTCATGGGCTCGCTCGACAGCCTGCGCACGCTCGGCATGCTGGTCACCTACGGCAACGCCTCGGGGCCGGTGCCGCCATTCGACCCGCTGCTGCTGTCGCAGAAGGGCTCGCTGTTCGTCACCCGGCCGACGCTGATGCACTACACGGCGAAGCGCGCCGACCTCGAGGCGCTGGGCGGCGAGCTGTTCGCCATGGTCGGCTCCGGCAAGGTGCGCATCGAAATCAACCAGACCTACCCGCTGGCCGCAGCCGCCCAGGCGCATCGTGATCTCGAGGCGCGCAGGACCACCGGTTCGACCATCCTGCTTCCATGATGGCCCGGGTCAAGGCAGGGCTGGTTTCGCTGCGCGACCTCTTTGCCACCGCCTGGTGGATCTTCCTGATCGTCGGCATCGGCTTCGTCATCGCCTTCCAGTTCGTCCAGCCCGCCCCGCCCAACAGGATAGTGATCACCACCGGCAGCGACGCGGGCGCCTATTACGCCTACGCCGGCCGCTACGCCGCCATCCTGGCCAGGAACGGTATTGCGCTCGAGGTCCGGACCTCGGCCGGTTCGCTGCAGAACATCGAGCGGCTGGAGAATGACGAGGCCCAGGTCGGCTTCGTCCAGGGCGGCGTGATCGAGCCCAAGGGCGATCCCGACGACGAGGAGTCGGACTCGCAACTGCTTTCGCTCGGCAGCGTCTTCTTCGAGCCGGTCTGGGTTTTCTACCGTGGCGACCGGCGCTTCGATCGTCTGACCGATCTCAAGGGCAAGCGCATCGCCATCGGCCAGGAAGGCTCGGGCGTGCGCCAGTTGGCACAGCAGTTGTTGAGCGCCAACGACATCAAGCCCGGTGACCACCTGCTGCCGCTGTCCGGCCTCAAGGCCGCCGAGGAACTGCAGCAGGGGCGTATCGACGCCGCCTTCATCATTGCCGCCGAGAACGCGCCAGTGGTCCAGGTGCTGTTGCGCTCGCCGGGGGTCAAATTGATGAGTTTCGCGCAGGCCGAGGCCTACCAGCGCCGCTTCCCGTTCCTGACCAAGCTGACGCTGCCGCAGGGCGTCGCCGATCTGGTTCGCGACTATCCGCCGCATGACGTCACCGTGCTGGCGCCGACGGCCAACCTGATCGTCCGCGACGATCTCCATCCCGCTCTGCAGAGCCTGCTGCTGCAGGCGGCCACCGAGGTGCACGGGCGCGCCGGCTTCTTCCAGCGCGCCGGCGAGTTTCCCGCCTACAAGGACCGCCTGCTGCCGCTGTCGCCCGAGGCGGCGCGCTATTTCAAGTCCGGCCCGCCCTTCCTCCAGCGCTACCTGCCGTTCTGGCTGGCGGTGCTGATCGACCGGCTGATCGTTCTTCTGATTCCCGTCTTCGCGTTGATGATTCCGCTGCTCAAGGTGGCGCCGGCGATCTACTCGTGGCGGGTGCGCTCCAAGGTCTTTCGCTGTTATGGCGAGCTGAAATACCTTGAGGAAGACCTGAAGCAACGCTTCGATGCCGCGAAGCTGCCGGAATACCGCAGCCGGCTCGATGTGCTGGATGACGAGGCCAGGGGCCTCAAGGTTCCCCTGGCGTTCACCGATCTGGTCTACACCTTGCGCGAGCATGTTAACCTAGTGCGACAAACACTCAAGAATCTGGAGGACAGGACATGAAGGCCTTTCTCGTTGCCAACCCCAAGGGTGGTTCCGGCAAGAGCACGCTGGCGACCAATCTGGCGGGATATTTCGCCAGCAAGCGCCATGAAGTGATGCTCGGCGACATCGATCGCCAGCAATCATCGCGGGAATGGCTGGGCCTCCGCCCCTTCGCGCTGCCGACCATCGACACCTGGGAGATCGGCCTCGACGCCGTCGCCAGACCGCCCAAGGGCACCAGTCACGTCATCCTGGATACCCCGGCCGGCCTCCACGGCAGGATGCTGGAAAGAGTGCTCAAGCTGTCCACCCGTGTCATCGTGCCGGTCCAGCCATCGATCTTCGACATGATGGCGACGCGTCATTTTCTCACCGAACTGCTGGCCGAAAAGGCGGTGCGCCGGGGCCGGGCGGACGTTGCCGTGATCGGCATGCGCGTCGATGCGCGGACCCGCGCGGCAGGCGAACTCGAGCGCTTTTTCGCCACCTTCGATCTGCCCGTGCTGGCCTACCTGCGCGACACCCAGGTCTATGTGCAGGCGTCAGCCGCCGGCATGACCATCTTCGACCTGCCGCCCTCGCGCGCCGCGCGCGATGTCGAACAGTGGCAGGCGATCATCGAATGGGCCGAGGCCGGCGAGCGCGCCGCGGCTCACGAACATCACGGACATCACAGGCACGACGAGGACGGCGAAGGCGGCGAGACCTGAGCCGGAGGCGTTCACCAACCCGGCGCGGTTGACTCCGCGCAGGGGCTGATTTTCACCACGCTGTCGCCGGCGAGTCCCGGTAGTCGCTCGCTCAGGGGGTGGCACTCGGTGCCGATGCAGATCTCGTATTCGGGCGCATGCCGCGAATGGGTCAGCTCCAGACTTGCCATCGGCGGCACGTCCGGCCGGTAGTGCCAGATGCCGTCACGCAGTTGTGCTCCTGGCGGCGGCTCCATCCCGGCGCCGGCGCCGCGGATGCGGGCGGCCACGAGTTCCAGGCGTTCGCCGACCCGCCAGTCCTCTTCCCAGCGGACCTTCTCGATCGAGTGCGTCCAGGCCAGGGTGAAGGACTGGACGGCCAGGCTCGCGGCGAGGGCGCCGGCGGAGAGGCACAGCGCCATCAGCGGCGGCTGCGGATGCCGTGCCAGAGTGCGAAAATCGCCGCCAGCGCGAAGCCGAGTTCGTCGGTCAGGGGCAGCGCGGCGACCAGCAGGCCGGCGGCGCCGACCGCGGCAATACGCTCGCCGGTCCCGAGCGGCGCCCAAAGGTAGCCGATCGCCGCGGCGCCCCAGAGCACGATCGCGAGCAGCGCCTTGGTGACGATGTAGGCGACCGCCGCCGCCGACGGATCACCCTGCAGCATCAGCGCCGGGTCGTAGACCGCCATGTAGGGAATGACGAAACCGGCGATGGCGATCTGCGTGGCCTTGACGCCGATCTTCATGCCCGATTCCCTGGCGATCGAGCTGGCTGCGAAGGCGGCGAGGGCGACCGGCGGCGTCAGGTCGGCCATGATCCCGAAGTAGAAGACGAACATGTGGCTGACGATCAGCGGCACGCCCAGCTTGAGCAATGCCGGGGCGGCGATGGCGCTGGTGATGATGTAGTTGGGGATGGTCGGGATGCCCATGCCGAGGATCAGGCAGACGAGCATGGTCAGCGCCAGCGACAGGAAGAGGCTCTTCTCGCCGACGCCGAGGATGAAGCCGGCGAAGCTGGAGGCGGCGCCGGTCAGCGTCAGCACGCCGATGATGACCCCGACCACCGCGCAGGCGACGCCCACCGGCAACGCCTGGCGGGCACCGTCGGCGAGGCTCGTCTTGAGCGTATGCAGGGTGGCACGTCCGCCCTTGACCAGGGCGATGGCGGCGACCAGCACGGCGATGATCGCCAGCACCGGGTAGATGCCCCACTTCACGACGCTCGAACAGGCGATGCCCAGCCCGATCCAGAAGGCGTAGCGGAAGGCGGTGGTCGAGACGCGCGCGGCGAGCGCGGCGCCGAGGATCAGTACGCCGGTGAGCGCCAGCCCGACCATGCCCGAGTACATTGGCGTGAAGCCGTTGAACAGCATCCACACCAGCACCGCCAGCGGCAGCACGAGATACCACTGGTCGCGGATGGCGCGCAGCGGGTCGGGGCACTGATCCTTCGGCAATCCGGTCAGCCCCTTGCGTCCGGCCTCCAGGTGCACCATCCAGAATGCCGCGAAGTAATACAGGATGGCCGGGATCGCCGCCGCCTTGGCGATGTCGCCGTAGGGGACGTTGATGTTCTCGGCCATGATGAAGGCGACGGCGCCCATCACCGGCGGCATGATCTGGCCGCCCATCGACGAGGTCGCCTCGACGGCGCCGGCGAACACGCCCGAGTAGCCGAAGCGCTTCATCAGCGGGATGGTGAACTGGCCGGTGGTCAGCACGTTGGCGACGCCCGAGCCGGAGATCGTCCCCATCAGCGCCGACGACACGACCGCCACCTTGGCCGGCCCGCCCCTGGTGTGGCCGACGGTTCCGAGCGCCAGCGAGTTGAACAGGTTGATCATCCCGGCATGCTCGAGGAAGGAGCCGAACAGGATGAAGAGGAAGATGTAAGTCGCCGAGACCAGGGTCGGGATGCCGAAGATGCCTTCGCTGCCGAGCGCCAGCTGGTTCACGATCTGGTCGAAGCCGTAGCCGCGGTGTCCGAGGTCGCCGGGAAGGTACTGGCCGAACAGGCCGTAGGCGAGAAAGATGCTGCAGACGATGGGCAGCGCCAGCCCGAGGATACGCCGCGCGCTTTCGAAGACGAGGGCGACGAGCGCCGTGCCGACAACCAGGTCAAGTGTGCTCGGATCGCCCGAGCGCTGGATCAGGTCGGCCTCGAAGATCCAGTGATAGGTGCCGAGGGTGAAGGCGCCGGCGGCCAGCAGCCAGTCGCCGGGGGCGATGCGCGACAGCTTGCCGGCGCTCCTGGACGCCGGATAGATCAGCAAGGTCAGCGCGAGCAGGAAGCCGACGTGCAGCGAGCGCGTGACCAGGCTCGACAGCGGGTGGAAGGCGGCGACGACGAGCTGGTAGGCCGAGAAGGCGAGCGCCAGCCCGGTGACGAAGCGCAGCGCCCCGCCGCCGAGACGGCGCTGGACGCCGTGTTCGGAGAATTCCTCCGGTCCGTGGTCGGGCGCCGCCGAACGGTCGCTCATGAAAATCCCCCCTGGCGGCGGGTCGACCGCAAGCGGCCGTCCGCCATGTCTGCGCCCGCTACTTGATGACGCCGACTTCGCGGTAATACTTCTCGGCGCCAGGATGCAGCGGCACCGACGTGCCAGTCGCGGCCTTTGTCCTGTCGATGGCCTTGGCCGCCGCGTGGGCGGCGGTCACCTGATCGAGGTTTTCGAACATCGACCTGGTCATCGCGTAGACCGAGTCGCTGGAGACACCCTCGTGCGTGACCAGGAAGTTCTGCACGATGACGGTGGGCACCGCCGCCGCCTGACCCTTGTAAGTGTCGGCCGGGATGGTGCCGACCTGATAGGCGGCCTCGCCGATCTTCGCGACGACCTCGGGCGGGATCGGGATGATGACGATGGGCACGGCGGTGGCCAGGTCGCGCACGGCGGCGACGCCGAGCCCGGCGGAGATCAGCGTGGCGTCGAGCTGGCGGTTCTTCATCAGTTCGACCGATTCGCCGAAGGGCAGGTATTCGACCTTGGCGAAATCCTTGTAGCTTATCCCGGCGCCGCGGAAGATGTCGCGAGCATTGAGCTCGGTGCCGCTCTTCGGCGCGCCGACGGCAATGCGCTTGCCCTTGAGGTCGGCGAGCGTCTTGATGCCGGAATCGGCGGCGGCGACGATCTGGATATGGTTCGGGTAGATCGCGGCAACGGTCCGCAGCTTCTTCAGCGGGGTCTTGAAGCCGGCCTCGTCGTTGCCCTTCCAGGCTTCGTTGAGCGCGTCGCCGAGGGTGAAGGCGATCTCGCCGCGGCCGGCCTGCAGCAGGTTGAGGTTCTCGGCGCTGGCCTTGGTCGCCTGCACCGAGGTCTTGGCGTTGGGCAGGGCCTTTCCGTAGATCTGCGAGAGGGCCACGCCGAGCGGGTAATAGACGCCGCTGGTGCCGCCGGTCAGGACATTGATGAACTCGGCGGCGTGCGCCGAAACGGAAAGGCAGAGTGCAGCGGCACCGGCCGCCAGGGCGTGGCGAAACTTCATCGGTTTGTCTCCTGTGTCTTCTTGAAACCGGCTTCGGGGCCGTAGCGGGATTCTAGTGCTAGACGACCCCTTTCTGGTAGAGCGCCGCAATTTCCGCGTCGCTGTGCCCCAGTTCGCGCAGCACGGCCTTGGTGTCCTGGCCCAGCGTCGGCGGTGCGCGCCGGTAATCCACCGGCGTCGCCGACAGGCGGATCGGGTTGGCGACCTGCGGCGCCGTGCCGCCGAGCGGGTGCGGTATCCCGACCTCGACGCCGCGCGCCACGACCTGCGGGTCGGCGAAGACGGCGGCGAGGTCGTTGATCGGCCCGCAGGGCACGGCCTCGGCCTCGAGCGCGGCGATCCATTCGGCCGTGGTGCGCATCACCGTCGCCTGGCGCAACAGGGGAATCAGCGCCTTGCGGTGAGCGACCCGCGCGGCGTTGGTCGCGAAGCGATCGTCGGCGGCCCATTCCGGGTGGCCGGCAATGGCGCAGAAGCGGGCGAACTGGCCATCGTTGCCGATGGCGAGGATCATGTCGCCGTCGGCGGTGGGGAAATCCTGGTAGGGAACGATGTTCGGGTGGGCGTTGCCCATGCGCCGGGGCGCCGTCCCCGCGACGAGGTAGTTCATCGCCTGGTTGGCGAGGCAGGCGACCTGCACGTCGAGCAGCGCGAGGTCGATGTGCTGGCCTTCGCCGCTGCGGAAACCGGCGCGGTCGCGCCAGGCGAGCGCGGCGAGGATGGCGTTGCCGGCGTAAAGCCCGGTCAGGATGTCGGTCAGCGCGACGCCGACCTTCTGCGGCCCGGCGCCCGGCTCGCCCTCGGGCACGCCGGTCAGGCTCATCAGCCCGCCCATGCCCTGGATCAGGAAATCGTAGCCGGCGCGCGCCGCGTAGGGGCCATCCTGACCGAAGCCGGTGATCGAGCAATAGACCAGTTTCGGGTTGAGCGCGTGCAGGCTGGCGTAGTCGAGCCCATAGGGCGCCAGCCCGCCGACCTTGAAGTTCTCCAGCACGACGTCCGCGTCGCGCGCCAGCTCGCGGACGATGGCCTGGCCCTCGGGGCGGGTGATGTCGACGGTCAGTGAGCGCTTGTTGCGGTTGGCGCACAGGTAGTAGGCCGCCTCGCCGGTCGGCCGGCCATCGCCGTCGGCCAGCCAGGGCGGGCCCCAGTGCCGGGTGTCGTCGCCGCTGCCCGGCTTCTCGACCTTGATCACCTCGGCGCCGAGGTCGGCGAGTAGCTGGCTGGCCCACGGCCCGGCCAGCACGCGCGACAGGTCGAGCACCTTGAGGTGGGCGAGGGCGCCGCTCGTCTTGTCCTCTCTTTTTGGGGGAGTTGAGCCGTGTGTCAGTTCCCAATGCTTAATTTGCCCCGACCAACGTCGTTGTACTTCTTCGACGATTGTCGCGTGGGAATGAGAATGCTCCGGCTGAAGCGCCATCAGAAACACGACGTGTGAGGTGGAAAACGCTTCGACGACGCTGTTTGGAGTGGCGTCCTGAAGCTCTTGCAGACGGCGGTGAATGAACGCCGGTCGCTTCTCATGGACGAAATGTTGGTAGATAAGCAGCGATTTGCCAGAGGTCCACAACGATTTGACTTCGTGCCAAAACAGGTATTTCGACGAATTGGGCCGCCCATGTGGCCGTGACCTGACTTCCAGTCCGTTGTCGGGGTCGAGGAAAACGAAATTGTGAGCTTCGGCACACCGCTCGAGTCGCCTAAACCACTCGGTGCGCCCATCCCCATCATCCGGAACGACGTCGGAGAAATAAGCGCTGCGTTCTAGGAGCGAGGTGCCTTCGAGCAAAGCCACGCTTCGCTCCAATTCGGAGCTAAATAACTGATTGAGGCCTAAGAAGAGCGGTCGGTCGTAGTTCTCCCATCGATCGGGGTCTTCAAGATAGGTGGTGAAGTTTCCGTCTCGACCACCGTCGTCGGGGGTGAGCATCCACGCCACTAGGGGGCGCAATTTCGTGGCAGATATGATGGCGCGCAACAACCCGTACTTGCGGTAGTCATTGATGTCGCCGAAGTACTGGTTTTTCATCGTCGACGCGTCAAAAAGCGGCGATGCCGGTCTGCGCCCGGCCGAGGATCAGCGCGTGGATGTCGTGGGTGCCCTCGTAGGTATTCACGACCTCGAGGTTCACCACGTGGCGGATGACGCCGAACTCGTCGGAAATGCCGTTGCCGCCCAGCATGTCGCGCGCCGTGCGCGCGATGTCGAGTGCCTTGCCGCACGAGTTGCGCTTCAGCAGCGAGGTGATCTCGACCGAGGCGCTGCCGTCGTCCTTCATGCGCCCGAGGCGCAGGCAGCCCTGCAGGCCGAGGGTGATCTCGGTCTGCATGTCGGCCAGCTTCTTCTGGACAAGCTGGTTGGCGGCCAGCGGGCGCCCGAACTGCTTGCGGTCCAGCGTGTACTGGCGCGCCGTGTGCCAGCAGAATTCGGCGGCGCCGAGCGCACCCCAGGCGATGCCATAGCGCGCCGAGTCGAGGCAGGTGAACGGCCCCTTGAGCCCGCGCACCTCGGGGAAGGCGTTTTCCTCGGGGACGAAGACCTCGTCCATGACGATCTCGCCGGTGATCGAGGCGCGCAGGCCGACCTTGCCATGGATGGCCGGCGCCGACAGCCCGGCCATGCCCTTGTCGAGCACGAAGCCGCGGATCGCCCCGGCGTCGTCCTTGGCCCAGACGACGAAGACGTCGGCGATCGGTGAATTGGTGATCCACATCTTGCTGCCCGACAGGCGGTAGCCGCCGTCGGCCTTCCGCGCCCGCGTTTCCATGCTGCCCGGGTCGGAGCCGTGGTTCGGTTCGGTCAGTCCGAAGCAGCCGATCCACTCGCCCGCGGCCAGCTTGGGCAGGTATTTCCGCCTCTGCGCCTCGCTGCCGAAAACGAAGATCGGCACCATGACCAGCGACGACTGCACGCTCATCATCGAGCGGAAGCCGGAGTCGACGCGCTCGACCTCGCGCGCGATCAGCCCGTAGCTGACGTAGTTGAGCCCGGCGCCGCCGTACTCGGCCGGGATGGTCGGGCCGAGCAGGCCCATTTCGCCCATCTCGCCGAAGACCGCCGGGTCGGTGCGCTCGTGGCGGAAGGCCTCGGTGATGCGCGGCAGCAGCCTGCCCTGGCAGTAGTTGCGCGCCGCGTCGCGGATCATGCGCTCGTCCTCGGTCAACTGCGCGTCGAGCAGCAGCGGGTCGTCCCAGCAGAATTGCGCTTTTTTGGCCATCGTCGGTCTCCTCCGGTTGTCGTCCGGGCGATTGTAGTCCACCTGGATGCCGCCCAAGGGCTGCTGCGGTCGACGTGCGATAAAGGCCGAATTTCAACTGGTGCGAAGGGGATTCTCGATTCCGCGGGCGCGGGAGGCCAGCTTCAAATACCAGGGTTGCCGCGCTTGAAATGATGGACCGGGCTTAGTGCAGCGATCAGCCAGCCCATGCCCAGGGCCAGCAATACCGAGGTGATTTCCGCGGTGCGGCCGGGCAGGTGGCGCTGGGCAAATTCGCAGGCAAAGGCCAGAATCGCCACGATCACCGTCATCCCGCGCAATGAACCGCCATTGCGCGTGGCGCTCCAGAGGATGGCGCCGAAGCAAAGGCACTCGAACGCCACCGTATTCACCACCGATTCGATCGACCCCGACAGCGAGGAGGCAAACGGCAGCCAGTGCATCGCACTGGGCCGGTCCGTCCATTGCAACGGCCAGATGGCGTGGAGCAGATAGGCTGCGCCGGCGATCGCGAGCAAGGTCCGCAAGCGCGTCCCTTCCTCCATCCGGTCGATTCCCCGCCAAACCGCGGCTCCCGCCGCGATGCCCAGGACCACGGGCAGTCCGGGCGCCTGGTTGATGATGGCGAACTTGCCGCCCAGCATTCCCACCGTCGCGATGGCCGCCAGCAGCTTGGCAAGGCGTTCGGCCGCCACCGAGCGAGTGAGTTGGCCCAGCGCCTCCAGTCCGATCACCGTCGCTGCCATGTGCAGCAGCATGCGGCGCGGCTGCCAGAGACCCTGCTGCCACAGCGACTTCACGTTGTCGACGACGGATGACCGGTCGAGCGTGGGTATGAAGGGAAACAGCTCGGCCGCCACCCAGAGCATGACCATCACGAGCGCGAAGCGATCGGCCGAATGCAGGGCCAGGCGGCGCCGCGACAGCCTGTCCAGGCTGCTTGCGGAGATCATCCCGGCCAGCCAGCCAGCCGTGAACCCGAGCATGTTGAAGACGATGTCGGACAGCGCCGGGGCGGCTTCACGGCGATGCGTTCTGGTTCCAGCGATTTCACCATGTTTCCGGCGTCAACCGCAACGGTCGGCGCGAGCCGCCTTTTCGGCGGTCCGCGGCGGCACGCGAGCGATTGTTCGCTTCCTTCTCAAGTGGACGTTGCTGGCGGTGTCTTACAATGTTGCGCGACCGGGTTTTCGTTTCCGCTTCATCGTAGTAATCTGCTACGCGTCGTGTTCTCGTGACCGCGAGCCGGGCAAGTCTGTGGGGTGTGAAATGTCGAGCAAGAATGACCTGTTCAGAATCATCAATGCGGGATCTCCCAGCATCGTCGAGCAACTCATTACCGGCTGGGGAAGTCTGCAATTCAGCGAGTATGTCAGTGACCTGCTCAAGGATGCGCAAAAAAGTGCCAAGCCGCAACTCAAGGAAGGCGTAATTTCGGCTCTGGCGGCACTGCGGGCCGAGCATGACCGTGAGTTCCCGCAATTCGCGGTTCTGACCGAGGACCTGGTTGTGGAACGGCTCGAGCAGACGCCATATTTCCACACGGTAAATGCGAAATTTCCGCGAATTGCGCGGCGCCTTGTTGCGACCTGGGGTCACGCCGCGTTCGGTGAATACATCAACGACTTGCTCAACGACAACCGGGTGGGTCGGCAAGGGTTTCCGGAGGACATCATGCTCGCCCTTTTCAAGTTGTCCGAGGAGCATGACAAGGAATTCCCGCAGTTTGTCCTCAAGATTACGGATATCTGGTCGCTGACCAACAAGATTTACTAATCGTTGCGGCTTGTCTCGGCACTTTCAGAACGAGCCGAACATCCCGCCCAGAACGATGACCGTGATCAACGCCAGCATCGCGCCGGCGACACAGCACATCACGATGTCGATGTAGCTCTTGCGGTGAGTCGAACCGCAGACCGCCAGCAGCGTGATGACCGCGCCGTTGTGCGGCAGGCTGTCGAGGGTGCCAGCGGACATCACGGCGATGCGATGCAGCAGCGCCGGGTCGATCCCCTGCTGGTCGGCGATCGCGAGATAGACCGGGCCCAGCGCCTCGAGGGCGATGGTCATGCCGCCGGAGGCCGAACCGGTCAGCGCGGCGAGCACGTTGGTCGACACGGCCAGCGAAACCAGCGGCCCGCCGTCGATCGACAACACCCAGTCGGCCACCGCCGCGAAGGCCGGCAGCGCCGCGACGACCGCGCCGAAACCGACCAGGCTGGCGACGCTGATGATGGGCAATACCGACGCATTGGCGCCGGCATCGACCGAGGCGCGCAACTCGCTCAGGCGCTTGCGGTTGAGGGCGATCAGCACGAGGATGGCGGCGATCAGCGCGACGATGACCGACCAGATGCCGCTGACCGACGCGATCGAGATGCCGCCCCACTGCGGCTCGGCCAGAAAACCGGTATCGAGGCGCGGAATCACCAGCATCGACATCGCCAGATTGACGAGGACGACGACGATCAGCGGCAATGCCGCGACCGACACGCCGGGCTGTTGCGGGCTGTGGTGACCGTGCCCGATCTCGGCCGGGTCGAAGGTGCCGGAGGTCGTCGCCCGCTCGCGAACTGCCGGGTTCTCGGACGCCGACTCGATTGCCGTGCCGACGTCGCCAAAGCCCTCGCCGGCAAGCCGTGCGGCGCGCTCGGCGCGCGTCAGCCACCACAGGCCGAAGCCGAACATGACGAACGAGCCGATAATGCCGAGTCCCGGCGCCGCGAACGGTGTCGTCCCGAAGAAGGGCATCGGGATGGCGTTCTGGACGGCCGGGGTGCCTGGCATCGCCGACATCGTGAAGGTCATGGTACCCAGCGCGACGGCGCCGGGCGTCAAGCGGTTCGGAATGTTGGCCGAACGGAAGAGACCCTGCGCCATCGGCACGATCACGAAGAGCGCGACGAAGAGGCTGACGCCGCCATAGGTGACGATCGCTCCGGCCAGCACGACCGCCAGTATCGCCCGCTTTTCGCCCAGCTTCCCGGTCATGAACGCGGCGATGGTGTTCACCGAACCGCTGTCTTCCATCAGCTTGCCGAAGATCGCGCCGAGCAGGAAGAGCGGGAAGAACTGCGCCACGAAACCGGCCGCCGCTCCCATGAAGGTCTGCGTCCAGTGCGCGAGGAGCGGATCACCGGCGGCGAATGCCGCGACCATGGCCGCCAGCGGCGCCAGCACCAGGACGCTCCAGCTACGGAACGACAGCCCGACGAGAACGGCGAGACCAAGGATGATCCCGAGCAGCCCCATTGCCTATGACTCCTCGATCAAACGGTCGATATCGAGCGTCGATCGTACGCCGATGTCATTGCTGTGGGTCTCCAGGAAGATTTCGGCGGCACGCCGCCCCTCGTCGCGCAACATGCAGAAGAATGCCCATTCGGCCAGCAACTTGGATGAATAACCCAGCCCCAGCATGACCTGTTCGCCAGCGACGCGATGGATGCGCATCTTCGCCCACATGGCTCCCTCGCCCGAACCGGGGTCGGCCACCCGCCGCAGCAATGCCGCCATGCGCAGTTCCTTGACGAGCGGCGAGTTGAACGAAATCTCGTTCAGGCGGTTCTGGATTTCCACGGGGGTGCGCGGCGTTCCCGGCCGCTCGATCGGGTTGATCGAAATCAGGATCGTATCCTGCGACGTGCACTCCCGGATCAGCGGGGTGATCGTCGGGTTGCCGCTGAAGCCGCCATCCCAGTAGGGTTCGCCGTCGATTTCCACCGCCTGGAACATGGTCGGCAGACACGCGGAAGCGAGCAGGACCTCGGGCGTCATTTCCGCGTTGCGGAATACGCGGCCGCGCCCGGTATGGACGTTGGTGGCGGTGACGAACAGTTTCGGGCCGGCATTGTTGAGGGTGCTGAAATCGACGCAGTCGACAAGGATGTCGTACAGCGGGTTGCCGCCACCGATGTTGAGAGTGTAGGGGGAGAAGAGGCGTGCGGCCATGTCGGCCGCCACAAAGGCGGGACAATAATCGAGCGTCCACTGCCCGGTCAGAATTTCGAGAGGTCCGCGCCGGAAGGGGCTGAGCAGCGCAGCGTCAGCGACTTTCTTCCAGAAACGTTCAAGTTCGATCCGGGCTTGCCCGGGGCCGCCCTTGACCAGGCCGTGCGCCATGACCGCCGCGTTCATCGCCCCCGCGGAGGTTCCGGAAATCCCGTCGTAGCTCAACCATGATTCCTCGAGCAACCGGTCGAGCACACCCCATGTGTAGGCGCCATGCGCGCCGCCGCCTTGCAGCGCGAGGTCGACCAGAACCGGTTCCCGGCCCGAGGCGCCGGCTTGCTTCCTGTTTCTCGAAGCAGTCATCGTTCACCATCCTTGGATCAAGACATGTTTGGACATCGCCCCTCACGTGCAGCGCCCTCGACCCGCTCCCGCCACGAACCGGGCGGGCGAACCCCCGAGGCCACGTGGAGAGTCTACACGACAATGGGCAACACGGATGCGTCCATCGGCCGGCATGCGGCTGACCGGTTGCCGGCTTACCCAGGGTGGCCGCGCTCGTTGCAGGCGGCCGGTGTTTGCCCGACAATGCAGCAGCGGTGCATGCCGCAGCACTGCAAGTCACCATCGCAATTTCCCTTGGCCGCGGCATCGGAAGGAGAAAGATCATGGCTGGCAAGAAGGCGCTCTTCGTGGGCATCAACAAGTTTGCAAACTACTCCCAGTTCACCCTCAGTGGCTGCGTCAACGATGCCAGGGACATGGCCGCCCTGTACAAGGATCTGCTCGGCTTCAAGGCCGCGGAGATGACGGTCATCGCCGATGCGCAGGCGACCAAGGCCAACATCATGTCTCACCTCAATGCCATGGTTGCCGACGCGAAGGCCGGCAAGCTGAACTATCTGGTGTTCAGTCTTTCCTCGCATGGCACCCAGATGAACGACACCAGCGGCGACGAGCCCGACGGCAAGGACGAGGCCTTCGTTCCG